>NZ_JBWXVG010000002.1:0-212454 GCF_059901005.1 Fructilactobacillus sp. X7R9C1
GTTGTTATTCTTTTTCAAAAGAATTAAAAAGCGAATTGACTTCGCAAATGTTTAATTTTAAGTTCTACAACTTAAAATTACCTTACACTTGTAATCAAAATCTTGTTCAGTTTTCAAAGATCTACTCTTGATTGTTGCCGTTTGATTCTTCCTTAACGCAACATGTATAACTATACTACATTGTGTTTTCAATGTCAACAGATAAACTCAATTATTTTAAATTTATTTGTTCAAGCATTGTATCCGGAGAATCCAGACAACAAAGACTATTATACAACGCTCATAATGAAGATGCAAGAGAAATGATTAAAATAATTAATTCAGTTCATAATCAGTGACTAATCGATTATTATCAAATCACTTTGTCTCCCTCACTGAGCATTTACTACTATACATGCGCTCAAATCATTTGTCAACACTTTTGGTCAAAAAAGGTCAAACTTTTTTAATTTTCATTTTTTATCAAGAAAATTGGCCTACTTTTTCTTTGAATATAAGTCAATTCCATCTTGCGGGTGTTGTCTTAGATAACGCGTCGTAAAAGCATCCACTGCACTCCTATCCTCTAAATCAACGTCAGCATCTTCCATCGCACTAACCAATTTCTTATAAAAGGCATCAAAATTAGAATCGTACATTGAACGTAATGCTTTACTATTATTTTCTACCCATTTATTCAAACTAGGACCATTACTAATAATTCCCTGATCGTTTAAATAAGAAAATAAATGGATTAAGGCAAAGGGAATTAGTTGAAACAGCGAGTCCGTTTTCTCATCACTATCTAGCATCAAAGTAAAACGATTAAACATTACGTTAGTAACTAAATCAACGTTCCAGTCTTTGGGCTGAACGCCTAAACCAACAATCGCAATCTCAGAAAAACTATCAATAATCGTATCAATCTCGTCAATTTCATCTTGAGTCTTTTCTGATACATCAGATTGATCATCAATAGCGTCTAGCCAGCGATCGATCATTTCCCCTACTTGTTGTACTTCTTCATCCTTATCCATGACTTCATCTCCTAAAGTATTTTTATTATTCACTTTATTATAGTAGAAACTCGAAATTAACATTAACTTTTGCACTTTAAAAAAAGTTAAGTAAAAACATGTATAATTATCAACGAATCATGTCAAAGGAGCATCGAATCTATGAATGACAATATCGTAATTGTAAGCGCAAAGAGGACTCCGATTGGTAAAATCAACGGCACCCTCGATAGCCTAACTTCGGTTGATCTTGGAACCATTGCCGCCAAGGCAACCATCAAAGACGCGGGCATTGATCCAAAACAAATCGACCAAGTCATCTTTGGAAACGTAATTCAAGCGGGCGGTGGACAAAACGTCGCCAGACAAATCGAGTTAAACGCTGGCATTTCTGACACAGCCACCGCCTCCACCATTAACCAAGTTTGTGGTTCCGGTATGAAAGCGGTCCGACTGGGGCAATCCGCCATCCAAATGGACGATGCTGACATCGTCCTTGTCGGGGGAACCGAAAGCATGTCGAACGCTCCATACCTAAATGTGAACGAAAGAAGGGGCCACAAATTTGGCCCAATCACTTTAGAGGACAGCATTCAAAAAGACGGACTAAACGACGCCTGGAGTGGAAAACCGATGGGAATGACCGCCGAAAACGTTGCCGACCAGTTCAACATTTCAAGAAGGGATCAGGATGCTTTTGCCCTTCAGTCCCATCGAAAAGCCAGCAAAGCTCAACAAAATGGTTACTTTAATGAAGAAATGATCCCAATTGAAGTTCAGAATCGCCACGGAAGCACCGTGGTTGATAAGGATGAGGGCGTTCGTTTTGACACCTCAATGGAACAATTAAAAAAGTTAAAGCCATCCTTTAAAGAAAACGGAACGGTGACGGCCGGAAATGCTGCCAGCCTAAATGATGGGGCTTCCGCAATCCTATTAATGAAGCAAAGTAAGTCCAACGAGCTTGGTCTAACTCCGCTGGCGGTGCTGGATGACTACGCCGAAGCTGGATGTGACCCTAAAATCATGGGATATGCCCCCTACTACGCCGTTAATAAACTACTGGATAAGACGGGCCAACAAATCAGTGACTTTGATTTGTTTGAACTAAACGAAGCCTTTGCCTCTCAAAGTTTAGCGGTAGCACGGGACCTTCACATCCCAGACGCTAAGCTTAACATTACAGGTGGTGCCGTCTCAATGGGTCACCCCCTCGGCGATTCCGGTTCTAGAATCCTCATTACCTTAATTAACAACCTCAAACGAACTGGTCAGACTAAGGGACTGGCCACCCTCTGTATCGGTGGTGGAATGGGAATGGCGATGACAGTTCATACACTATAATGAAGAAACAAAAAAAGATCTCGGTAGTTAGATTCATTTCTAACTACCGGGGTCTTTATTTATCCTTGCTTCAATTGTTTTCTGGTCTTTTTCACCGAAAGAATCAATCCAATCGCAAATCCAATCAATGCGAACAAAACCCATCCCATTCCGTACTGCGCCAGCGGCAAAAGGTCATTAATTTTAAATAACCAAGCTAATTCTGGCACGTGCGTCAATTCGGGAATGGTGGTAATCCCGCTTAAAAAGGCTGGAATGGCGATGAACCAGATCGTCATTTGGTAAACAATCTTAGAGTTTTTAAGTAATGGTTTAATTAACGAAATCAAAATCAGACAGATGGAAAACGGATAAACAATCATCAAGACTGGCATGATAAACCTAATCATCTCTGTTAAACCTAAAGTTGCCAAAAGCGCTGACATAACCACCGCAAAAACGAGCAACGGGAGATACTTAAACTTAGGAAAAACATCTGACATCGTATCCGCAAAGGCACTACTCATCGCAATTGCCGTCTTAAGACAGGCAACAATCACAATCAGTGATAACAAAATGTTCCCATAACCACCAAAATAATGCGTGGCAATCTGAACTAAGGCAATGCCACCGTTCGCTGAAGGACGAAAATCTCCCAGACTACTAGCGCCCATGTAACTTAGTAGAACGTAGACAACTGCCATCATCAATCCGCCAATCAGACCAGCTTTTCCGATGCTAACGGCCAACTGCTTCGGACTCTTGACCCCTAATCCACGCACAGTCTCCACAATCACAATTCCAAATGCAATGGACCCAGCACCGTCAAGCGTGTTGTATCCCTCAACGAATCCAGATAGGAGTGGGGAGTGCCCGTATTCACCCATTGGATGATAAAAGCGTGGTGAACCCATTGGTTTAACAATCGACATGACGATGATAACCGCTAATAAAATTAAAAACAATGGTGTCAAAAATTTCCCAATGTATTCTAATAAGCGCCCTTGATTATACGAGAGTAAAAAAACGGCAATGAAGAAAATTAAAATAAATCCGATTAAGCCTAACTGCTGACGACCAGAACTAAGAAATGGTGCAATTCCAATCTGAAATGAAGTGGCTGCCAAACGAGGAATGGCCAAAAGTGGTCCCATTATAAAAGAAATTAAAATAGTAAAGACGTACGCAAACGACTTGCCAACGTTTGAAGAAATTTCAAAGGCTCCGGAACTGTCAGTAACCCCTAACGCAATGATCCCTAGGATGGGGAGACCCACTCCAGTTAAAACAAATCCAAGGGTTGCCCACCAAACGTTGCCACCAGCCATCTGTCCCATATTAACGGGAAAGATCAAATTGCCAGCGCCAAAGAAAATCCCAAACAACATAATTCCAACGTAAATAATCTGCCTTACACTTAATTTCTTTTCCAAGTTTTCTCCAACTTTCCTAAATTACTGTTCAATGCATTTTACCAGAAAAAAAGCCGGCTCCCTAATTAATTTGGTGGTTGAAAAACCACATGAGCTTCACTATAATTATTTATCGTCTGATAATAAAAGTAAGGAAGTGTTATTATGTCTACTATTTACGTAAGAAAAGCTACTGAAGCTGACTTAAACGATATCTACACTATCATCAAAAACGCCAAGAAGTTTTTGGGCGAACAAGGCATCGACCAATGGCAAAGTGATTACCCTAGTGAAGAAGATTTAGCCAGAGACGTTAAATTTGGCATCTCATACGTCCTAGATGTTGACGGAAAAGTTGCTGGAACCGCCACCCTTCATTTAGGAATCGACCCCGATTACTTACACCTTGAAGGTGGCGAGTGGGAAAATGGTGACCAAGGTCACTACTCTGCCATTCACCGTATCGCCGTCTCAAACGACTATCGCGGTCAGGGACTAGCATCCAAATTCATCAGTGGCCTATTCACCATCTCAGCCTTTCGTGGTTTTAAAGACGTCAGAATCGACACTCATCCCGACAACAAGGGGATGCAACACGTCATTCTCTCAAATGGTTTCACCAAACGTGGTATCATTTACGCAAACGGTAAAAAGAGTCATGGAACAAAACGTTTCGCTTACCAAATCGAACTAAAATAATAACTAGGAAGTGGCCAAATTGGGCGACACAGTGGTATTAATCAAATTAATCATAATGGCAACGTTCGGATTGATCGTAATTTTGGGTTGCATGGGATGGACCTATCACAAGACCCACAAATTAACGTCAAAACGTTTTTTGGCATTATCGGTGTTGGCAATTTGTTTCATTATCATCCTAATTATTCTGGCATAAAAAGAGGCTCAACCTATGATATTCATGGGTTGGGCCTTTTGTTTTGTAATTTTGTTTATTTTTTCTACTATAATTAATAACTAATCATTTATAATGTGTACCAGATTTCACATTCGCCCTATTAATTCTGTTATCTAAAGAATATAATTATTTATGTGTCAAAATTTAATAAAAAGTTAAGGGATGTAAACTGGTTTGAAAAACAAGAAAAATATAATTATAGTCGTTCTAGTAGTCCTCCTAGCATTTGCCTTAGGAGTAATATTTGCATTTAAAATAAATGGAAATAATAACAATAGTAATAATAAGAAAAATACTACAAGTATATCTAAGAAACGTAAGCCAACTAAGCACAAAAAAGAAACTGACAACAAAAATAAGCAAGCAGCTGATCAAGCTTCAACTAAAAATAACAGTTCAAATGCTGAGGAAACTGGAACAACTTTGCCTCAATCATTACAGGGAGATTATAAGGAATCAGACGATTATACACTAATAATATCTAGTAACACCGTGGGCTTAGGAACTGCCGATAGTAGTATCTTAGTTAAATCTTATAAAAAGACTGGGAATACTTACATTATTAAAGGTGATAGCAATTCTGGAGATGGAGAATCAACGGCAACCTCAACTATTAGTAAACCAGAAAACATACAGATTACCAAAAATCAAAATGGAAGTGTAAGTGTATCAGGATGTTCGAATAATTTTTTAAATGGTACATATAGTGCCTCTAATACTAACGATAATAGCTCTAACAATAACTCCTCAGATGCTGACACAAATTCAAACGACGATAATTCAGATTCAAATACTGATTCTAATGATAATAATTCAGATTCTGATAATGACAATAACTCAGATACTGATACCAACTCTGACGATGACACAACTACGGAACCAAATACCAATAATGATCAAGATAACGATTAATCAATAAGAATATTCGGTTTTCATTATCATCCTAGTTATTCTGGTATAAAAAGAGGCTCAACCTATGATATTCACGGATTGGGCCTTTTGTTTTGGGATTCTTTAACCATCAATTTGTGTAAACATTGAGACTTTACTATACTTAAAACCGTTAATTTAGTTAAGAAGAGTTTTAATGAAATACAATAAGATAATCAAATTTATACACATAAATATTGCTTTGGAATAATTTATCATTTTATATTTTATTAATTAGGTAACCATAGTTATAAGGAGAAAAATAAAATGCCAGAAAAAACCAATTACATTAAAGATCGAAAAGAATTTTTACATAAGTATCATACCGCTTCTCGCTTATTGATCCCTTCTATCATAATATCAGTAATTTTTTTAGCCATAGGATTTACTCTTATCAAGCTAGATGTAAATAGGGTTATTATTTTAATAATGGGATTACTGACTGGAATTGTACTAGCATTATTTATAGCCTCATTAGGAGCATGGTTAAATTTAAAAATAAAAAAACCTAAGAGTGTAAATTTAATGAGAAAGAAATACTACCTTAATTTATGGATCTTAATAATTTTATTTGTCTTTGGTATATTACTTTTTATTATTTTTAATTGTACTGATGCCAATTTTACATAATTTAAGTTATATATATCTTGTTTCTAACATGACCACATTTTCAGTTTTTGGAAGTATATTTATTTATTCGATGGAAAAAGACATCTTAAAGTATCGAAAAAAGAAGTATTTAAAAGAATTTACTGAGGGGATTAAAAAAGATGGAACATAAGGGCATTGATAACGTACTTTTACTGGAGGGATTCTCTTGCAATCATATTTTCAATTAGGTTATTATCTGCTGGCTAAATTATTCTTTTTTTGTATGCTTATAGTAATTATCTATGAAATTGTTGCCTATGAGCGTTCCAGACATTATTTAAGAAAAAGGGGAGAAATATTTAACAATATCTCTTCCCTAATATACATTTTGATTCTTTTTCTATATTTTGTCTCTAACAATGTGATTGGACATACTTTAACTGATAATTACATGTGGAACAAAACATTAACAGATCGCTGGAATTATTTAATCGGGAACCCTAGTGGACTAATTATGCTAATGTCATACGTAATTATTCTTACCTGTATTATTTTGTGCATGACAATCAAACGCTGGAACATTTACAATAATGGGAACCAACAACCAAAATTAATTAAGCAACTGAAACAATCATTTTTTAAACATATTAACTATATCTATATATTAATTATATTTACTTGCATAATTTCATTTATTAATGTTGCATTAGGAATAATCTATCATTTTGTATTTTACTAATAAGGTAATATCCTAATTGTGAGGAGGAAGATAAATGTCAGAAAAACCGGACTACATCAAAGACTACCAAGAATACTTACATAAATACCACATTATGTCACGCTTATTGCTACCATCCATTATATTGGTAATCATTACCTTCACTTTGGGATCCATTCTCCTTAATATGCATGCAAACAAATTCATCCTTTGGATCATGGGGACAATCGATGGAATTACATTCTCGCTATTTATTACCGCACTAGGAACTACAATAAGATTAATGATAGAAAAATATAAGATTAAGCATATGCGACCTTCAAGGTTAAAACATTATTATTGTTTATGGGTCATTATTTTATTTCTGTGTTTTGGAATTTTTGTTTTCATTGGATCAATTGAAATACTATTACTTTCAAACAATTTATGGGAGGCATATGAATCTCCAATGCTGCCAACGTTTTTAATTTGCTCTGGATTTTTATTATATTATCTTTCTAAAAGCACCTTAAAATATCGGAAAAAGAAATATTCAAAAGAACTTACTGAGGGAATTAAAAAGATGAAATAAGTAATTGAGATATAAATCAATAAATGGACCTGTAATTACAAATTACAGGTCCATTTATTTAATCATTTTAATACAACATAAATTACGCAAATAATGACATATATCATCCTACTAGTGCCGCTAAAAATGCAATTATTACAGCAATACCAACACTTTCACCCTCAATTGCATATCTTACATATGCCGGTGTCAACGCCAGCGTATCAGTCTTTTCTCCTAATTTATCGGTAACCTCATCATAAGCTTTTTCATAACTCTTAAAGTCAGGATAATCATGTGGATGAGAATCAATATCTATTGAAATAGAAAGCTCTGTATCAAAACTTTTATTATTAATTTTTAACTTAAAAATATTAAATTCTACTGATATACTCCAACCGTCTTTAGTTTCTACAATCTCAATTGAAACTTGACCATCTTCAATTTTTTGAACAAATTCCCACTTATTAAATAAACTAACGATGTATACGCCAGCATTAACATTGTTATTACAACTTTGCATGACCCAATCAAACATAAATTTTAGTGGTAATTTCCCATTACTAATGGTAAACATCCCAGATCCATGGACTGGCTTAATATCAGCTTCACCTACTAAAGTAATTTTTAATGATTTATTATCATTGTATAGCACATAAGGAACATCAATTTCTACCTGTGTATTATCAACAATATTCTTTAAAGCTTCTTTAGCAGACATTTCTCCAATTCCCGTTGGCTTAATCTTATTAGTACCATCATCTCTACCAGACGACGCATCTTGGTCAATCGCAATGTCACCTAAACTGTATTCAACAAATTGGTCAATTGCCCAATTTTTAGGCATCTGATAACCCAAATTTCCACTATATCCAGTTGACATATCAGATACAAACGCCGTTTTTGCAAGTCCTTTACCAAGGGCTTGAGCACAAACATTTCTGGTTCCGTAAATTCCTGCTTGATAACTTGAGCCGCCTAATGCTTTTTTGACTCCCTCCATATATGGAATAACCGTACTATCAATGTCACCAGCTTGAATATCAGTATCAACAGCAAAGTAAATAATAGTATCCTTTGGGAATCCAAGCCGTTGTGCTGTTGCATTTGCAATTCCTGCATCAGCACAACCCTGGCCGTATTTAAAGTATTCCTGACTGCCATCATTATCTTGATAGATTGGAAACACCTTTAGGCCACCATCAGTAATTCTTTTCAGTTCATCATCAGTCAGATTTTTGTTACGACGTTTTGAGCCAGTGCCAACTGATCCAGTTAAATAGCGACCAACAATTTCAAAGCCATAATTTTTGATGTTTTTAACGTCTTTATCACTTAATTGAAATGAAGTATCACAAGCATTTGAATCTCGATTAGTATTCCCATTACTGGTAAGCAACCCCTTGATAACGGTTAAATCAGCTTTCCCTGTAAATGGTGGTAAATTCATAAACTTCCTAAAATTAACCACATCTTCAGCAACCGAATTATTAAATACTCCATCAACAGATCCACTCAGAAAATCATTAACCATTAATCCATATTGAAGTAGCTTAACGCCTGCACCTTTGTCCCCTTCAGTTAAAGTTGGCGTTTTATTAATGGTTCCAGGTCCATAAACTCCGTTTGCTTGTCCAGGTGTCATTCCTTCAACAGCTTGCAGGGCATAAATCAAAGCTGTGTTTGTATTTCGTTGATACAAACCATCAGTTGGAACCAAGCCAAGATCATCACCAAAATAATCTAAATAGTTATGGTTTAAATATTGTTGCATTTGACGATATTTCTTTTTACCACCATCAAGTAATTCAAAGGCAGCCATATCAAATAGACCAGCCATTAATGGAACAGTAACCCCACCTTTATCTAATCCAGCATCATTACGTAATTTATTTACTGCATTCTGTGTATCTTTGGTATATTTCTCATCAAACGCATTCGGGCTAATTCCCTTACACCAAAAAGCACCCTGAATTAACTTCGCAATCTTGCCCTTGTAACCGACCTTCAACTGATCGACCATTCCACTTAGTGCTTTCTTGGTTTTATCACCAAAACCACTACCAAGTGGACTAATCCCTAGTTCATGCTGAAGTCCCATTCTTAAAGCATAAATAGTTGGCCAACCCGTCTTTCCATTTTCCTTGACCTTATCAAATCCTGAAACATTACCGTATTCTTGGTTCAACCACTTTTGAACGCTTAAAACTTGTTCATCCATAATTATTTCCTCCTAAAATTTTCTTTATAAAATTTAAGAGCTAGCGCTAACTCGCACGTAAACACATCAAAATCAATTTGCAATCATGTAGAATAATCATTGAATCTTATAGACAAAAGTTCTACAATGATGGTAAAGAAAATCAGCTGAAATAATCTAAACCGACATCTCTTCGAGGTTGTTGCTTGATTTCTCATCTGTTTACAAGAACAATCATATATCCATTATTTCTACATGTCAACAATTTCATAGATTAATTTTCTATGTAAATAATTAAAAGGAGTCAAAAATGTCGATCTATCAACGGGTTAAAGAGCTTGCTAAAAATAAAAATATTTCCATTCGCGAATTAGAGCATCAACTTGGGTTCTCCAACGGAACCATGCAAAAGTGGGACCAAACCGCTAATTCGCAAAAACTCAAAAAAGTTGCCAACTACTTCAACGTCTCCGTTGACTATCTCTTAGGAAACTCAACTGGTAACTCGGCTGACTTAGATGACCTCTCAACGATCATGATGTTTGGGGGCAAACCCATCCCAGAAGAAGACCGTGAAACAGTCGTGGAAATCTTAAGGAAACTTCGAAATGCACGAAATCATCAATAGTCTTTTTAACTATGCGTTAGATAATGACATTGCCGTTGTATACACGGACAAACTCCATCAAAATACTCAATCCTTTGCGGACGTTCGTTCCCATTCAATTGTGATTAATGCCAACTGGCAGCTACGAAAACAACTTCCATTTATCATTGCGCACGAAATTAGCCACGTCCTGCAGTGCGATCAGGATGATGCCATTCTTAGTTTTACCACTCTGATGAATCCCAAGTACGAACAGAAGGCCAACGTGAATGCCGTTAGGCTTCTAGTTCCCTTCTACGCTGACAACAAGGAAATTGACCAGCTTAACCTAGAGGAATTCATGGATTTATTTGCCATCCCGGATTCACTACGTGACGTGTGTTTTACTGAAATTAAAGACTATGTTGATTGAAACATCAAAAAAGCTCAACTTCATTTCGAAGTTGAGCTTTTCATTTACGATCATCTATTCAAATAATTTTTTAGCGGCCTTGGCCAGAATCTTCGGATTCTTATCAAATCGTGGGTTGTCCACGAGTTTTGACATTGGAACACCAGCAAAGTGGTAAGCGGCCATTTCACCAGAACGAACGGCACTTTGTTCGGTGAAGACCATTTGGTAAGGTTGTTCAACAAACTCACCGGTGAATGCTAGATTCGTTGAATGGTCAGGGATGACCTTGGGACGGTCAATCTTAGCCCGGTTGTTAAACAATGCCGAAGCGTATGGCATGTAAACGGGAACCGAGTTGACAATTGAGTCCATGATTTCCTTTTCTTTATCACGGATGTTTACGGGACCCGGATCGACCTTTGAAAGCTGTCCGATCAACTCTTGAACCATTTCTTTTCCAGTCATCTTGATGTACTGCTTGTCGACGAATTCACCGCGACGATATGGATACAAGAAGTAACCCCAAAGAACGGTTTCGTTTGGCTTCTGGTCGGTGAAATGAGGTTGATGATGAACCACAATCGACATTCTCACGTCTTTTTGACCTAACGGAGTAATTGGACTCGTTGATAGGAAGGAGTTCAAAGCATTCCCAGGTAGTTGCGTAGTAATACGGGTGATTTCGTTTAAGAAAGTATGATCCTTAGTGGTTACGGTAAAACTACTCCAGCCACTGGCGTTCCGATCGGCGAAGAATTTGTCTGGATTCCCCAAGTTGTAGAAGTGATTGGTGGCTTTCTTCCACAAACTTGAAGCAGCTCCATAATCGGTGTTTTCACCGGACGGGGTGTTGAAGTCTCCAAGCGTAGCCGAATCGGTAATGGAACCATTGGTGAAGAAGACCGCAGTATCATCATCGACATCAATGTGTTCATCTTTACCAGTGTCAACGTTCTCCATTTCTAGGCCCTTAACGGTAATTTCTTCGTTCATTGGAGTTTCTTTGAAGTCCCAATCATTAACCCGACGGTTCAAGACGAAGGTTACGCCTTGTTTCTTCAAGTAATTAATTAATGGTAGCATCAAACTTTCGTACTGATTGTAGCGAGTTCGGTTAACCCCCACGAGCGTGTTAATTTGGGTAAATTCGTAAATCATTTGGTGCATGTAACGCCTGAGTTCTTGAGCTGAACTTTGGGTACGAAAGGCAAAGGTCGTCTCCCACATGTACCAGAAGTTGGTTTGAAACATGTGGGGATCGTCCTTGAAGTAGTCAGCGATGGAGACGTTATCAAGTTCAGTCTCCTTGTCGTCTGGCATCATGATTAACTTCGTCAATAAGAACCGATCCTTGTTGTTAAATCCCATTTTAGAGGAGTTAATGATGCCCTTTTCGCCTTCCATCAAACGCGCTTTATCGTAGGTCCGATGCTTAGAATCAAAGTCACGCGTGTCCTCTGCGGCAGTCATTCCCTCTTCGGTGGCTGACGGAACCCGACTTAAGAGATCCATCAAATCAACGTAGGTCCGGTAATTCAACATTCTTCCCCCACGAGCGACAAAGCCAGTCTGGTCAGACGTTTCGTGATTGCGATTCCAGTATTCATTGCCGGTCACGTCAGTCTTGGCACCATCATTTGCGCCATGGTCGTCCAATGAATAGAAAGTAATGTTCTTTCCGTCCCAGTGACCTTCTTGAATCAAGTAAACGGCGGCGGCCATGTTAGAAATGCCGGCACCAATCATAATTGCTTTTTTCTTAGTCATATTAAACCTCCTAGATTTAAATACGTAGTAAGCATTTGTCTCTATGTTAGCAGTTTCACATATGCTTATATTTATATTATAACGTACCCAAAAGTTGGAATGTAACTTATCAATTTGATTTAATAATTTATTTAATTAATGTTCTTACGTCAACCATTAAGCAACTCACATGTCAGCCTGCGAATAGATAATTAAGGTCGTAATCTGGTACAATATAGTAGAAGAAAGGTGGTAATTACTATGCCAGAAACAGTATTTTTCAATCCCGGCGACTCACTTGGAAACTTTCACGACTATAATGATGCAGTTCGTTCTGCTCAACTTTACCGTGACAAACAAGTGGAGGCCAAAAACGTCGTAGTAGTTCATGGAAAAGACAAAAAATCATTCGATATTTTCCTTTCGGATAACGCTCAATCAGATGCTAAAAATAACGATCAAACTTCGCCCTATTACGTTAATAAACGAATCTAATTAATTGATTTAATTTAATTGGAAATTACGTAATTATTAGTGTACAATTGATTATATTAAATAACCAAACGTATGTTCGCAATTACGTAATATGTAAAAAGAAAGGAATTTTATGGCAAATTCTAAAAACAGTGTCGACGGGCGTCAAATCGAGCTCGATAAAGCACTCAGCAAAATCAAAAAAGAATTTGGAACTGGCGCTATCATGCGGATGGGCGAATCCCCTAACCAAAACGTTGATTCCATTTCAACCGGCATTTTATCCTTAGATATCGCCCTTGGCATTGGGGGTTTCCCTCGTGGCCGAGTCGTTGAGATCTTCGGTGCCGAATCATCTGGTAAAACCACGATTGCCCTTCAGACCGTTGCTGCCCTCCAACAAGCTGGCGGAACGGCCGCATACATCGATGCCGAAAACGCGATGGATCCGGAATACGCTCACAGCCTGGGAGTTAACATTGACAACCTTTTGTTATCGCAACCAGGAACCGGTGAAGAAGGACTGCAAATTGCCGATGCACTGGTACAATCCGGTGCTATCGACTTAATCGTTGTCGACTCAGTAGCTGCCCTAGTTCCGAAGTCTGAAATTGAGGGTGACATTGGTGATTCTCACGTTGGTTTACAAGCTCGTCTAATGTCACAGGCACTTAGAAAACTAGCTTCCAGTATCAACAAGACCAATACCGTCGTTATCTTCATTAACCAACTAAGAGAAAAAGTTGGTGTGATGTTCGGTAACCCAGAAACAACTCCTGGTGGTCGGGCCCTTAAGTTCTACTCAAGTGTGCGACTCCGTGTTAGTTCTGGTAAGCAATCAAAGGAAGGTCAAGACGTCGTTGGTCGAGAAACCAAGATTAAAGTCGTAAAGAACAAGGTGGCTCCCCCATTCAAGACCGTTGACACTTTGATGAGTTTTGGAAAGGGTATCGAACCGATTGCTGACATGGTCAACCTAGCCGTTGACAAAGACATCGTCGACAAATCTGGATCATGGTACTCATACGGTGAGGAACGACTGGGACAAGGCCTAAATAAGACCGTGGCCAATCTGCGTGACAAACCTGAGATGGTCGAAGAAATCAAGAACAAGGTCAGAGAAGCCTATGGCATTGCCAATGATGAAGAATCAAAGGACGATGACAGTGACAAGGATGCAAAATCCAAGTCAACTGACAATAAGGCCACTACTAAGAAAACAACCAAAGCAAGTACCAAAAAAGATAGCGAAACTAAGTTAGACGTTTAATTAAATGGAAAAGCATCAAATCATTATGTAATGATTTGATGCTTTTTTAATACAAATAATAATCTTGATAAAGCTTTAAACAATATTTTAATTAAATCTACATAAGTCAAATATCGAATACTCAAATGAATTTTCAGTGTAATTACACAACTATAAAAAACAATTTTTATAACTTTTAAAAAATTGTTGACTTTCTATATCGTTTAATTTATATTAATTATGGTAATTAAACCTCTCACAAGAAAGGAAGATTTAATATGAAGTACTTGCTTAATTTACAAGCACAACCAAACGTGGAGTTAAAGAAGAAGCGTCGTCATCACCATCACGGAGTACGAAGTAATATCAGTGTTCAATGTGATGTTCGAAGCAATGTAAGTGTCTTCTGTCAGTAATTTAACAATAGGTGTATTTATTATGAAAACTTTGCTAGACCTCCAAAAGACTGTGGGTAAAAATGCCAAGAAGCTTGTTGGCGGGAAAAAAGATTCTCATATTAGTGTTATGGGATGTGGCAACAACAGCAATATTAGTATTATGTGCAAATAATACTATAGGAGCATTTCATGAAACCTATTCTGCAATTACAACAACTTGATAATGTAGCATTAAGAAAAAAGCGCCGAAAAGGACGTAAGGGTTCTCATCTGAGCGTTGGATGCACAATTAACAGTGACGTTAGTATTCTTATATGCAAGAGATAAGAGAGCCCTAATAGGACTCTCTTTTTATTTTAAACTTAAAGGATGTAGTTATGGATTTAAGATATTTAGATTATTTAAAAAAAGGATCATTATTTTATCAACCCACCACAGCCGAAACAAACAGTTTAATTTATAAAGTTACTATTCACGACAAGGATAAATGGAATCATCATATCGATAAAAATTGGAATTATTTTATCAATAAAAATAGACAACTGCCAAACCAAGGGTGGAAAATTCATGTAACATCTCCCATTGATTACGCGCAAAAAACATTGGACCAAATCACACCGTATTTGATAGAAAATAACATTTCTTTTAAATTTGTTCCTACCAAAAAAGAATTAATTATGAAAAATTCAAAATATGGTGATCGATCTGCATGTGGAAAATTCATAACAATTTACCCCAAAGATGAAGATCAATTTATTCAACTATTAAGTCCCCTAACTGACCTAACCAATGACATCCCCAAGGGTGCATATATTTTAAACGATAAACAGTGGTACAATTCCAACATCTTCTTTAGGTATGGGGGATTTATTGGAATGCCAATGGTACATGATGGAAAAACGATCATGGGAATCAAAAATCCAAATGGAGAGTTAGTGCCAGACTTAAGGGTTCCATACTATAACGTTCCCTCATTTATTTCTGAACCAAAAGAAATTAAAAAAATGGATAAAATACAAACGATTGAATATTCCAAAATTGATTTAACTAAATTCAAACGCTATGAGGTTATTTCCGCAATTCACTTTAGTAATGGTGGCGGCGTCTATCAAGTCACAAAAGATGGTAAAAATTATGTAATGAAGGAGGGACGAAAACAGTCTGGAATTGATGCACAAGGGAATGATGGTTTTTTCCGTGTAAAGAATGAATACAATACCCTAAAAAAATTAAATGGGATTAACAGAACAGTTAAGGTCTATGATTATTTTGAGATATGGGAAAATAATTACTTGATTGAAGAATTTGTTCCTGGAAATTCATTATCCGATTTCATTCCAGAAAACTTTCCTTTCTCATACGAAAAGAATCGAAATGAATATTTAAAACTTATAGATCAATTAATCAAACAATTAAAAGTGGCAATCACAGAAGTTCATCAGGCTGGTTTTGCTATTGGTGACTTAAATCCAAATAATATTATGGTTACTCCTAACAATAACATTAAACTAATCGATTTTGAGACTGCTACCCTCCTCTCAAATGAATATCATCCAGAACTACAAACTATGGGATACGTTAATTCTAAAATTAGTGACTTTAAAAGTGCTGATTGGTTTGCTTACATGAGGATCTCAAGATTTTTGTTACTACCGATTGAGTTCGTTTCTGATTTGTCTTTAAAAATTGAAGAAAATCAAAATAAATGGATAACAGATTATTTTGGAGAAAAAGCACTTGATATATTACAAAATACAGAAAAGGATTGTAAAAATTTCATTCCAAAATTAAAGAACATTTTCGACGTCCCAAAATTTGAAATCAATATAAAAGCAGTAGACAAACTCATCAATGGGTTAAAAACCGGAATAATTGAATATTCATCAAATCAAAATGATAGTTTTTCAGGTGGTGACATTAGACAATTTATTGACAAGCTTGGAAAAGTTAACATCGCTAATGGTGGTTTTGGAATACTAATGGCATTAAATCGGAGTAATACAAAGTTAACAAAAGAAATCAATTGGGCTAATAATAGCAGCAAAAATCTTATTAGCCACTTCAATGAAGACACCAGTCTTGGACTATTTAATGGTATTTCAGGAATCGCGTCTATTTTAGATGATTTAAACTTACAGGAACATTCAAACCAATTTCTTGAATTTATACTTGATCAAAAAAATAGAATTTTAAAAGAAACAGATTACACTCTTTACTCTGGATTAAGCGGAATTGGTTTAAGTTTACTAGCCTTCTTTAAAAAAAATAATAATAATAAATTTTTAGAAATGAGTAAATTAATCGCGATCCGCTTAAATACATTATTTATAAATGGTTCGGGAACTCAACCAGATGATGAAGATACCATTCCTTATGGATTAATGAATGGATGGTCAGGCGCGAGTTTATTTTTATTACTACTATTTGATGTAACAAAAAACAAAGAAACTCTGAAAAATGCCAAAGATATGTTGAATTTTGAACTAGATAAAAACATTGAAATTTCCGACTCACAATCTGCAGAGATTTTGGATAATTCAATTGGTTTTCCCAGAATACTTCCATATCTAGGAGAAGGAGGAGTTGGTGTCGGATTAGTATTGAGCCAATTTATTAGGCGCTTACATGAATTTCAAAACGAAAAATATTTAAACCTTCAAGAACAATTCACTAAAAATCTCCAAACTTACTGCACATACTCATCTGGACTAACCAGAGGGATCAGTGGAATTATCCTTATAGGAATTGATAATAAAAACAAATTATCCGACATCGATAAATTAGTCCAGTCATTAGAAAACTATCTGCTTGTAGATTCTAATAATAATATTATGTCACCCGGAACATATGGATATCGTTTTTCAAATGATTTGTTTACTGGAAATGCTGGTCTAATGACTGTCTTACAAGGCATTAAAGATAATAACGCTTGGAAATGGATGCCAGTGCCTAAATCTGTCTTAAATCAACTGTTTCTTTCCTAATCAAAATTAAATTAATGTCATCGTATAAAATCATTTATTATGATTAATTCTTAAATAAATTAAAAGTAGGAAAATAATGAAAAAGACAAAAATTAATTTCATTAAACTAGATGCCGGCTTCTTCGTTGGACTCGGTTTAAGTCTGATTGGAACAATAGTTTCTTTATTTATTCCCCTATTAATTGGTAAGGCTATCAACATTAAATCGTTACTCAGTCAAAAAAATAATACGTGGACAATTATTGGAATTTTGGCGTTGCTAATTTTTAGTGCCATTTTTACAGCAATTAGTGGATATTTGCTTAGTCGTTCAGGAGCCAAACAAATTGCAAATATTCGCACTCGTATTCAAGATCATCTTCTTTATTTACCAACTACCTATTTTGATAACCAATTAAGTGGAAAACTTTCTAGTAGAGTTATTAATGATGCCTCAATAATTCAAAACTTTACTACTGAAATAATCCCCTCTTCAATTAGTGGAATAATTACTGTGGTGGGAACATTTGCAATTTTATTTTCACTTGATTGGAAACTATCTTTACTTATCTTAATTGCATTTCCACTAGACGCGATGGTTACCATCCCAATTGGAATAATTGATGAGAAGGTTTCAATTAAATCTCAAGAGAAACTAGCTCAAATGAATGAAACCAGTTCTGAAAGTCTTAGAAACATTCGAGCGGTTAAATTAAATAACGCAGAACATAGTATCCAAAATAAATTCAAAAAAGACGTAAATGCTCTTTATCATTTATCACTAAAAATGAATGCAATTTTTGCTATAACAGGTCCAATTCAAACCATGTTTGGACTTTTATTGATTATTATAATCATTTGGTACGGTGGCGTTCGGGTATCAGCTGGAACTCTTTCCATTGGAACCCTAGTCGCTTTTCTAATGTATCTATTCCAAGTAATTGGACCAATTAATGTCATAGCTGATTTCTATGCAAGCTACAAGCAAGCAAAGGGAGCAACAAAACAAATTACTAGAATCTTACAGTTAAGTCCAGAAAATAACTATAAAAATCCTGTTATTAAAAACACTTCAAAAAATTCAGTTATTAAATTAAAAAATGTATCTTTTTCTTATGAAAATCACCTAGTACTAAGTAATGTTTCAATGGATTTTACTCCTGGTGATAAAATTGCAATCGTTGGTCCCTCAGGCGCTGGGAAAACCACTATTATCAATTTATTAACAAGACTTTATCCAATCCAATATGGAAAACTCTTGTTTGATGACAATGACGCTTCTAATTTTTCTATTTCGCAATGGCGTTCGCTTTTTGGAGTAGTAACTCAAGATAACACTATTTTTTCTGGAACATTTTATGATAACTTAGTTCTTGGTTTAGTAAATATCCCAAGCAAATCAGAAATATCAATAGCAATTAAAATTGCTGATTTAGAAAATTGTGTATCATCATTACCAGATGGAATAAAAACAATCATTGGTGAACAAGGACTTAAATTATCTGGAGGACAAAGACAACGATTACAAATTGCTAGAGCATATTTAAAACATCCTAAATTCCTAATTCTTGATGAAGCAACTTCTAGTCTGGACTCTGATTCTGAACAATTAGTAACACATGAAATTGATAAGATGATGACCGGCAAAACAATTATTGCCATTGCACACAGACTTTCAACCATTATAAATGCCGATAAAATATACTTTCTAAACCGTCACAAAATATTAGGCTTTGGAAACCACGAAGAATTAATGAATCGAGTTCCAGAATATCATCGCTTCGTAAATGAACAATTCATTGATAAAAACTAAAAAAGCATCAAATCATTATGTAATGATTTGATGCTTTTTTGTTTGTTATTAAATTAGGCTTTTCGCATTAACTTACTACCAACGTAGTAGATAATGGCAATAACAATCATAGAAATGAAAGTGGCTCCAACCGTTGCCTTAATAATTGGCAACATGTTTAACGCAATGTACAATACCACCCCGATTGCGATACATAACATCGCGAACCAGTTAATTCCATT
Organism: Fructilactobacillus sp. X7R9C1; assembly: GCF_059901005.1. Taxonomy (NCBI): domain Bacteria; kingdom Bacillati; phylum Bacillota; class Bacilli; order Lactobacillales; family Lactobacillaceae; genus Fructilactobacillus; species Fructilactobacillus sp. X7R9C1. The sequence continues at coordinate 19,501 of NZ_JBWXVG010000002.1, forward strand.
TTTGTACCAATATTTTCCGGCGGGAGTTTCTAAGGCTTTCAAATCGTATTTACCGTCCGACAAGCCAAAGTAGTCAACCACCAAGATGGCAATGATTGGACCAAGGAACATCCCAGTATAGTTTAGAAATGCGGTAAAGGCATCGAGGAAACTACCGTTAATCAAGGGAACCAGTGTCAAAATCATGGACAAGATGGTAACGATGAACAGTGATTTATTCAAACTAATCTTAGGAATCAGGTTATTTAGAGCGGAGCCACCAGACTGAATGTTGACGGCGTTAGCAGTCATACTGGTCAAAACAATGACAACCATCGCGATAACTCCTAGTCCCAATTTATTAGCAACCGTACTAGGATCGGAGTTATTAGGATTAAAGACCCCGGACGTCAAAGCAACACTCAGCGTCGTGCACAGACCGATGATGACAAAACTGACCATCCCAAGAATGGCGCCGACGTACGGGGCCTGGGTGGCAATGCGTTTACTGGAAGTGAACCGGGTAAAGTCAGCTCCACCAACTACCCAGCCAAGCGCAGCTGCAGCAATCGTATCAAGGGCGACCCCAAATGGCATCCGGGCTTTCATTGGAACTTGATACTTGGCAATCTGTGAAAACGAAACGTCACGAAAGACCACGATGACTTCGATAATCACAAAAATAATTACCAAAATCACTCCGATTCGTTCGATAATTTGAACGGATTTGGGACCAGCGATGATACTAAGTAAGTGCAGAATGCTCATGATGATAATTCCAACAATAATCCCAAAGTAACCGCCGGGTTGACCAAACAACGCCCAGCCAAACATACTGTGGAACAGATACGCAAGGGACGTGGCGGCGATAAACGTGTTAACGGCCGTCCACCCCATAAAAAGCGTCAGGTTAATGACTGATGGCACAACACTTCCCCGAATTCCAAAGGGGGCTCTGGACAAGATCGTGGTCGATGCCCCCGTTTGATATCCCATGTAGCCCACCATGCTCAAAAACGCGAAGGCAATTGCTGAAGCAACGATTGCCGAACTAATCCCACCAAAGAAACCAGCGGCGGCAATCACGCCACCAATGAACCAGGTTCCGTTGTTAGCGTTCGCTCCGAACCACGTGGCAAACATATCCCAATAATTCATGTCTCGTTCGGAAATTGGGATTGACTCAAATGCATATTTCTTATTTCGCTCCATTTTATCCTCCAATTATTAACGACTGGTTTGGTTTACTGTCTGATGGTCGTATTTGCAACTTATTTCAAGTATACCACTGAAAGAATCCTTCACAACGAATAATTCGAACACCTCCTCAATTACGAAAATTCTAAATTACATTAAGTAAATCATTAAGTTACCACAAATTTTATCATTCGTTTTTCTTTGAATCAATTAAGTTGGCTAGCTAATATTGTTCGCTTTCTACGAAAATAAAAACGCCAATCACTTTTGACTGACGTTATTATTATTTATTTTTTAGCCCTAACCCGCTGCAAAGTATTATTTGATAGCAGGTATAAATATTCGTCTTTAACTGGTTTACCCAAGATGTCTGATAAAGCAATCCCATAGATATTTACCTGACCACGATACTGGTCAATGATCTTCTTGACACTTTCATCCGGCTTCTTCGGATTAACGAAATCGGTCTTGTAATCAAACAGAACGGGTCCATCGTCTAAATCAAGATAACCATCAATAATTCCGTGGACCAACAACTTTTGTTTTGAATCGTTTTCAAATTCAGAGAAGATTTGGTCGGCTGAAACCAGCAGTGAAAACGGAACTTCCCGATGAAGTTGATCGGGATGAGCCTTAATTAGTTTGCCTAGGTCACTTTGATAAAACTCGACAACCGAATCAACGTTGACCTTTTTGGCAACCTCCGGCGTAATTAACTTATCATTAATCAGCTGCGCCAAGAGTTCTGAAACCGTCTCGTGATTAACTGGTTCTTTGACGTTAATCTTCTGCAAAATCAGATGAGTTGCCGTTCCAATCTCCATCGAGTTGGGTTGTCCGACCGATTGCATGAACTGCGGCTGCATAAACGTTGAGTTATTGTACCGCGTCCGCCTTAAAATCATGTTACGACTTTCGGCGACACTTCCCAGCTGAATGTTGTCCGGATCATCAAATAATCGTTTGATTTCCGAAACGGACTGATAGGCCGTGGTGGTAGTGGCTGCTTTGTATGGATATTTGAACCCCATAATCTGCTTAATTTGTGATTGATCAATTTGATCAGCTGGAAGTTCCTGTTCTTCTGTGGCCGACTTTGTTTCGGTCGTCCCAGGTTGCTTCAAATCCTTCGCCGTCACAAATTCGACCTTAAAGTTCGTCGGATCCTTCGCCAAAACGTGGGTGGCGTCAACTTTTCCACGGTCCTGATAGTAGTTTGGGTGACGAGCAAGGGCCGCCCCAATCCAGTCCATAAAGTTATTCGCACTACTTCTCGTGGACTGATTTAAGACCAGGTCTGAACTCTGATAAGCGCGTTCCCACTTCTTGGTCTCATCTTCAACCGACTTCTTATTCTTAACAATCCCAGTGATGTAGAGTTGTTGCTCAGCCCGGGTCAGTGCAACGTACAACTGCCGCATCTCTTCGGCTAGCATACTGTTGTACTCTAGATCATTAATGGCCACGTACTGTAGACTAGGCAACAGTTCATGCTTTTTTTGATCTAAGTATTTAACCCCAATTCCCAATTTATTATTGAAAATGTAGTTTCCCCGGCTGTCAGAGTTATTGAACTGTTTGGTGGCGTCCATCAAAAAGACCACCGGAAATTCTAGTCCTTTACTACCGTGAATCGTCATGACGTGGACCGAGTCGGTCTCAACTTCTGCAGGGGCCTCCGCTAAATCGTCATCCTTGTCCTGCAGTCGTTTCACAAACTGCACGAAGGCAAACAAACCCTTAAAACTACTCTTTTCGTATTCAGCGGCTCGTTCGTACAAAGCGTGCAGGTTAGCCTGGCGCTTCTTTCCAGCTGGCATCCCACCAACGTAGTCCAAGAAACCCGTCACACTGTAAATGTGCCAGATCAAGTCCGAAAGCTCATGCTTTGTCGCAAAGTCCTTAAAATCATTCAGTTGGTCCAAGAACAACTGCACTTTTTTGGAAACCAAGTTCCCGAATTCGGTTGGTTCCTGTGTCGGATAGTTGTGGTAGAAATCAAGAAGCGACGTGAAATAGTCACCAGTCTTATGGTTAATTCGCAGATAAGCCATCTCATTTTCATCCATTCCCACGATTGGCGAACGCAGGACAGCCGCGAGCGGAATATCTTGATAAGGATTATCAATAATCTGTAAGAGTGACATCATAATCTGAACTTCAGTGGTTTTAAAGTAGCTCTCGCCACCATCAATTGAAAGTGGGATCTGTTTTTGGGCAAATTCCTTGGAAATATCTAAATTATTCTTCCGGGTTGGTTCCAAGATGGCAATATCACCGTAACGAATGTCACGCATCTCGTGCGTGGCCTTGTCGTAGATCTGTATCTTCTTTTTCATTAAGTCCTGGATTTGATCGGCGACCATTTTAACCTGACCTTCAGAACTACTGTCTGGTTCAAGGGTCAGATCGTCGTCATCATGGTCTGAATCATCAACGTACATCATGATATTGGCGTTTGATTGAACGTCGTCACCGTAGTAAGTGGCCCCGTACTTCAACTTGGCGTTGCCGGTATAGTTCATCTCACCAAGACCCCGGTCCATGATTTGAGAAAAGACTAAGTTGGTAAAGTCATCGACGTTTTTGGCTGAACGGAAATTATCGGCCAAAACGACCGCCGTATCCTGATTATCGGATTCTTGATAATCGTCTAGTTTTTCCAGAAACATCCCGGGATCGGCCAACCGGAAACGATAAATCGACTGCTTGACGTCTCCTACCATAAACATGTTCTCATGTTTCGGATTCTTCATGGCGTTTAAAATGGCGTCTTGAAGACGATTATTATCCTGATACTCATCAACCATGATTTCATTAAAGTAGTTCTGAAACTGATGTTGAATTTCAGGACTGTCCTTGCCCTTTCCCGTCAAAATGTTTAACGCAAAGTGTTCAATATCAATAAATTCGTAGGCGTGCTTTTGTTTTTTGACTTCAGCATAGCGCGTCGAAAACGTCTTAACGACGTCCACTAACTTGTTAACGATGGTTTCAGAATGATGAATCACATCCAAATTGTCAGCTTGTTTGGCAAAAAAGTATCGATTGGTAAGGTTCTTTTTGATCGTATCATCAGCATTTTTACGCAGTTCCATGGCTCGTTTCTTGAATTCTTTTTGGGAATCATCCACCTTTTTCCGAGACATGGTTCCCAGTTTAAAATCATGAAATACATCATAGAGGGCATCCCAGTCCGCCGTTTTCAACCGATCGTAAATCTGATTCAACTTTTTAATGTCGGCTTCAACCAAATCGGCCCGATCAGACATGGCACCGTTTAAAAATTCCTGACGGGACTGTTCAAGTAAACTAAGGGCCTGCTTCATTTTGTTTTGAAGTTCTGGGAGGAGGTACTTCTGGTAAAACGCACTCCGAGTGATACTACCGTCCATCTGGTACAAACCTGAAAGCTTATCTAACCACGCCACTGGATCTCGATCAACGTTTGCGAAATCATAAAGTCCCAGAACCACGTCGGTTAAACCGTCGTCACCCCGGTCACTTGAAAAATTGCGGGTTAATCTGGCAAATGACCCATCCTCATCGTCTCCGTACAGGTCTTCGCGCACGTCTTCCCAAACGGTATCCCGGAGCATCTCCAGCTCCGTTCGGTCGGCCAAAATCCGAAAGTTGGGATCTAGGTCAATGGCGTAGTAGTACTTCTGGACCAACCACTGACAAAAAGCATCCATCGTTGAAATGTGGGCCACTGACAACTTCCGAATTTGTTTGACCAAGTTTCGTTTTTGTGCATTGTCACTGGTCTGATTAATTTGATCCTGGAGACCTTTTTTAATGCGGTCCTGCATCTCCTTAGCAGCGGCCTTCGTGAACGTCACAATCAATAGATGATCGACGTCAATGCCGTGTTCGACCTTATTTAGGACTCGTTGAACCAGCACTCGGGTTTTTCCCGAGCCAGCCGAGGCCGACACTAGCGCATTCCCCGGGAACTTTTCCGTAATAGCTTTTTCTTGTTCGGGGGTAAAATTCATACTATTGTTCGCCATTATCACGTGCCTCCTTTCTTAAGAAGTCAATCACGTCCTTGTTGTTCCCCATGTCTTTCACAATTCGATAGTTATTTTCAGTTAATAATGGGTCAAACTGCATCACCGGTTTATAGGGAGAATAAATAATCTTGGATTGGTCTTTATACTGAGACGGTTCCAATTTAATGTTTCCGGCAAAAATCTGCTTACCGGCATTCTTAATCCGATCCTCAGTCCGTTTCAGTAGAAGGTCCAAGTCACGTGGTTCAACAATACTGGTCTTGACCGCATTACTGTATAAATCACCCTTGCTGGTAAACTGATATGGATAAATATTACCGGCATCGTCAACGTTATTGACCATGTCTTCTAACATACCATCGTTATTAACCAAGAGGCCCGTGTACTTATGAGCCTTCATCAATGCAGCTTCCAGCTGCTTCGGATCATCAAAATTCTTGACATCCTGCGGCTTCAAAATCGGATCAAAGATGTGCATATAAAGTGCCCCCGCTAACTTCACCTTGTCAGTAGTAGACAGATTGTCCTGATTTCGTAGCACTGCATCAAGGTAAGTCATCATCTGCATCCGCGTTCCGTCATAGGCTTCCGACAAATCAATCTTCTTTTCACCAGATTTATAGTCAACCACTCCGAGATACTCGGTCCCATCAATGAACATCTGGTCAATCCGGTCAATTCGACCCCGCACGTTCACCGAGTGTTGACTGCCTAAATCAAAGTTCAGACCGTCAATGCCATTCGGTTTTCCGGGTTCACCAAAGATGACCTCGGTGTTTTTCGGCCGCATCTTGGTGTAGTGGGACTGGTCTCTAAGCGCCGTCGCCATCTGGATCACGGTTTGAATTAACTGCCTAGCAATGTACTCCATCCGGTTGGAACTCTTCAGGATTTCGTACTGCAGGTTCGGGTCGTTTTCAATAATGGTATCAGTGATTTCAGTTACCATGTTTTTAATCTGTTCGTTGGTTAATTTAGTAATGTCAATGTGTTCGGCATTAATTTTCTTGACCAGCTCATCAAGGGACTCGTGGTAGAACGTTCCCGTACTGCTGGGGTCAAGATTAAACTCGTCTCGTTCTCTTAGTCGTAAGCCATACTTCAAAAAGTATTCGTACGGATCATAGTAGAATTCTTCTAGCTTAGAAATGGAGGTATTAATCGTGTTCCCGTACAGCCCCGTCACAATTTGTGGCTTCAAAGAAGCTGGCACGTTCTCATACGTCAGACTGCCAAGTAACTTCTGCGTGATGGTCCGCATCGTTGGGTCATTTTCAAGGTTCGCTTTAATCTGATTCCAAGCCGGACTCAATTTTTTACCACTAACCTTCGCATCGAGTGCGGCCTTGACCAAAAACTTCAGGGTGGCACGCTTGGAACCAATGAACTGCCGAACATCATTAGAATCAGATACTGGCGTCCCACTTACATGTTGCTCTTTTAGGTTAAAATGATCCCTAATTCTTGCGATGTACGGTGAGATGGACTGAGTCACGTCTTCCTTTCCGCCACCCAAGTTGTATGAAAAGACCAATTTATCAGATGGAGTCATGAAGGCTAAATAATTTAAGTAGGGTTCGTTGACCATCTGGGTCTCACTGTTGTCATTTAAATACTGGTCATCAGTAAAGTGATCATTCATCTGGTCACGATCAGCGTCGTTAAAAAGACTATTGTTTTCAATCGTGGCCGGCATACTATTGTCGTCAGCCCCCATTACAAAGGTCACTTTTTTATCGTTCAATTGGACTAGTCCGGTTTCAGAAATCGTGACCTGATCCAAGGTTGATGGAATCTGGGAGTACGAAGCCCCTTCAAAACCAGCCTTTAAGAGGTCCAGGAAGGTGTCCATTTCAAAGGGATGATCACCCAAAAAAGTCACAAAGTCGTCCAGTAAACCACACAACGTGTTCCAAACTTGTTCCGACTGACCAGCTTCCTGTAAGTCACCACGTTCAGTGGCATGATCCTGCCAGTGTTTTAGTTCATTAATCACACCATTTTCATCCAAAAATTGGTACAGCAGGTTGGCAGCATCTTTCCCCGTCTTGGCTTGCGCCATTTTCTTATAAAATGGTGGTAACGTTTCTTTTACAAAGTGGCGAATGACGTTGATGTCAGTGGAGATTTCCTTATTTCGATTTGACACAATGCCCGTATCGTTGTCAGAAACAGTGGCGTACTCCCAGTCTTCGTCCTGAGTCCAACATTTCCCCTCGTAGCCATTTTTTAGGACTAAATTTTCACACAACGAAAGACAGCGACGGTAACGATCAATGTTCATCGGCTTTCCGTCTTGATCCCTTGGCAGTAGTAATTCTGACTTTAGTAATCGCATCACATCGTCGTAGCGGTAATTCCGTTTCCGATCGGTACGATAGATGGAAAACAACGCGTCGATTAGTTCCACTAGGGGATGATTGTCCATGTGTTTCTGAATGTCCACGAAATACGGAATTTGTTGCATCTGAAAAATGGGATCAATGACGTTTTGATACTTGTCCAAATGTCTGGTAACCACCATGAAATCGGAGTAACGAAAGCGTCCCGTGGCAACCATCTGACGAATCATGGTCGCAATGTTCATCAACTCGTCATAATTGGAATCAGCCCGAAAAAGTTCGAGGTCCGAGTTGCCATTCGTGTTCGGCGAAATTGGTGTCCCGACCTGGCTACTTGAAATCCAGTAGTCCTCTAGTTCCTTAATGCCATCACTACAACGACAGTCGCCCGCGTACTGATCGGTCATGATTTTGACCCCGCTTGCCTTAGCGTACTGGTACAACTGGTTGTACAGTCTTCCCGAACGCAAAAAGAAGGCCGAGTTATCGGGCATTTCATTTGGATACGAACGGTCCAAGTTGAGGTCAATCGTGATGTCTTTGGCCTTATCAATCAACGTTTTGACGATGTCTAGTTCCGAAGCAGAAAATTGGGAGAAACCACTGATGTAAAAATGCATCTGGGACAGGTCGGTGTTTAGTAGGTACTGGTTTAACATTGTCAAAGTCTGTGAACTATAGACGTATTTTCCGTCCGTTTTTTTCAAGAATTCGCGATAAATCACGCTAATGTCTTTCAGTTTTCCCTGTAATTCGGGATTAATCGTTCCAGGATCAAGATCAGCAATCTTATCCAACGTATCGGGGTCAATCTTGCCCTGCTGCAGTTCGTTAATCTGATCAGCCACCTGCGAAATAAAACCTGGTTGGGCTCCTTCACCCTTAAATACGGATAATTGCTCTTGTTGATTTTCAATAATCTGAAAAATAATCATGTTGATGGCATCTTTTGAAAGCCGAGGTAGTTGATACTCCTTACTGTTGCCGAGAAAATACCACATCAATCGCGAAAAGGAAAAAACCTGGACCCGTGTCTCAGCAAACGTGTTCTGCTGCTTATGATTCAATTGTTTCAGCGTCCCTAGTTCGGACTCAAACTTAATATGGTTCGGTACCAAATAAAAATATGCATCGTGTGGATGCTGCTGCATGGACTGATCAAGATTTCCAACCACTTTTTTAAAATGGTCGTTACTGGCTTTGCCTAAGACAAATTGTAGTGCCATTATGCTTTCCTTTCTGAACGCTCCTCAATGAGTGCTTGTGACTGATTGATAAATTTCTCGTTCACGATTGCGTCAATTACAAAATGTGCAACCGTTTCATGGGAAACGTCTCCAACTGGAACGGACTTTCCTTCTTCAATCGTATGACCATCGTTGTGTTTGGTATTAACTACGTTAACCAAGCGAAAAACAGTGTAGGGGATTTCCGATTCATCAATGACTTTTATGGCATACTGTTGCTGCTTTAAAAATTCAGAGACGTCATCGACTCCCGGATAATCAAGTTTTCCGTCAACTTCTTTGTCAATGCCTGCTACCGAAAGAAAAATAACTCGTTCTAGTTGAAGGCGGTGCGAATAAATCACGGAAAACAACGCTTCCATGTCCAAATCAACGTCCATCGGTCCCAGAAAAGAAACCACGATATCAACATCCTTTAAGTGTCCCCGATACGTCCGTTCCTTAGTAAAATCGCCCGCGGTAATCTCAAAAACCTGAAATTTATTACTTCTATTAAAGTAGTTAAAGACCATTTGTTCGGCCGGAGTATTTCCTAATAATAAAATCTTCTTCATCTCTAAAACTCCATTCATACTCTAATTCTAACAAACATGTCAACGGACGTTAATGCACGATTTTTGCCTTGTAATTAGTATCGTTCGTGATTTGACACATTTTAACTTTGTGTTATCCTATTATCGTAATTCGTTTTTGAAAAACCGAATATTAATTTGATAGGAGTTGTGGAAATGGCTAATCGAATTGCCTCGTTTTTTCACTTTCAGGAATTAGGAACTAACTTCACCCGTGAAACGGTTGCGGGAGTTACGACTTTTGTTTCCATGGTGTACATTTTATTCGTAAACCCGAATGTTTTGGGTGCCGCAGGAATGGATAAAGGTGCCGTCTTTACGGCAACGGCCCTCGCCTCTGCCTTTGGCTGTTTCCTAATGGGAATCATCGCAAACTATCCGTTTGCATTATCCGCCAGTCTGGGGCTCAACGCCTTCTTTGCGTACTCCGTATGTATTGGGATGAAGATTCCATGGCAGACCGCACTAGCCGGCGTGTTTGTTGCCTCCATTCTTTTCGTCATCTTGACCTTGCTCAAGTTGCGAGAAAAAATCATTGATTCGATTCCATCTGACTTAAAGTCAGCCATTGCTGGTGGGATTGGCCTGTTCATTGCCTTTTTAGGATTAAACAATGGTGGGCTTGTGGTTGCTAACAAGTCCACTTTGGTGGGTCTTGGTTCGTTCAGTAACCCTCTTACTTTACTGACGGTTGCCGGCTTAGTCATCACCTTGTTCTTGATGGCCGCTAACGTTCCAGCCTCAATCTTCATTGGGATGGTTGCTTCAGCCGTAATTGGAGTCCTTTTCGGATTAATCAAAATGCCTACCGGAATCGTCTCGGCAGTTCCCAGCATTAAGTCCACTTTCCTAGTAGGACTATTCAATGTTGACAAGATCAACACGCCCCAGTTAATTGTCGTCGTGTTGACGTTCCTTTTGGTAACCTTCTTTGATACCGCCGGAACGTTAGTTGGATTAGCCGAACAGGCTGGTTACATGAAAAACAATAAAATTCCACGAATCGGCCGTGCTTTAGGTGCCGACTCGGTTACCATGCTGGTTGGTTCACTTCTTGGAACTTCGCCAATGGGTGCCTACGTGGAATCATCAGCCGGCATTGCGGTTGGTGGTCGTTCTGGATTTACGGTAATTGTGACCGGAATTCTGTTCTTGTTAGCAATGTTCTTCTCGCCACTATTGACCGTTATTACTAGTCAGGTGACAGCTCCCGCACTGATTATCGTTGGAATCTTGATGGCCAAGTCACTTGGTAACATTCATTGGAACAAGTTTGAAGTGGCAGCCCCAGCCTTTCTGATTGCAATTGGAATGCCACTAACGTACAGTATCTCTGACGGAATTGCACTTGGTTTCATCGCCTACCCAATTACCATGATTGCCGCTAAACGTGGTAAAGAAGTCGGTTGGATGATGTACTCGTTAGCAATTATCTTCCTAGTCTTCTTGTGGATCTTAAACGTAAAATAACAAAAAGCCCCAAAATGAATTTGAAAGTTCATTTTGGGGCTTTTTTAAGAAATGATAATACTAAGTTTTTTACCTAACGCCGTCGCAATTTTTGAAAGCGTCTTTACACTAACGTTATCACCCTTCTCAACGCGGTTAACGGTTGACTGAGGAATTCTAGCCTTTTTAGCAAGTTCTCTTTGAGAATATCCCGCATCTTTCCGTACTTTCATAACTAAAACAGCACCTTCTAATTTGCCTTCTTCTTTTTGAACCCCACTCTTAAAGCCGGGTTCTTTTTTATCTCTATCTAAGACATACTTTTCTAACTTATTCATTATATTCTCCCCTTATCAAGTATATATTTATTTTTTGTTCTTTTCCCACTTGCAAGATTTTTGTATCTTTTTCGTAAATATATAGGTAAATAATTTTTTCAAAACAATTAAGCCAATTTCATTGTAACCGCTTCCGAATGGATTATACTCAAGGTGAGATATGAGTTAGCTAACTGATTCTCATAGTTATTTGGTCACTAAAGTTTAATTCAAGTTTATTTATAATAAGGGAGAGTTATTATGGCATATGAGACTGTAAATCCATTTAACAACGAAACAATTAAGACTTATCCAAACGCTACCGACGCAGAATTAGAGCAAGTCCTAAAAACTGACGAAGCGCTTTATCAAAAAACGAAAAAACAAGACATTAAAAAACGAGCTAAAATCCTTCACAACGTTGCCAAGGCTTTGCGTGACAACAAGGACGATCTAGCTAAGACCGCTACCATTGAAATGGGCAAGTTGTTCCGCGAATCTCAAGGTGAAGTTGAACTTTGTGCCATCATTGCTGATTGGTTCGCCGACCACAGCGAAGAATTGCTTCAACCAAAGGCCATCTCTTCAATTGTAACTGGTGAGGCTGAAGTTCACTACCACGCCCTCGGGACGTTAGTCATGGTTGAGCCATGGAACTTCCCTTACTACCAGATCATGAGAGTCTTTGCTCCCAACTTTATGGTAGGAAACCCAATGATTCTAAAGGATGCCTCAAACATCCCAGACTCAGCCCAATCATTTGCGGACGTCATCAGAAAGGCTGGGGCACCAAAGGGCGCTTTAACCAATATGTTCCTATCATACGACCAGGTCACAAAAGCCATCGAAGACAAACGGGTTCAAGGAGTAGCACTAACTGGCTCCGAACGAGGTGGATCTTCAGTCGCTGAGGCCGCTGGTAAAAACCTCAAGAAAAACTCAATGGAACTGGGTGGAATGGATCCATTCCTGATTCTAGATGACGCTGATTTAGACAAAGCGGAAGACATTGCTTGGCGGGTTCGTCTCTATAACGACGGTCAGGTCTGCTGTTCTGACAAACGTTTCATCGTCATGGACAACGTCTACGACAAGTTTGTTGAGAAATTAAAGGAAGACTTCAGCAAGGTTAAAATGGGTGATCCAATGGACCCATCCACAACGCTTGCTCCAATGAATTCCAAGAAAGCTAAGGACAAACTTCAATCCCAAGTTGATGCCACCATTAAAGCCGGCGCTAAGGTAGTCTATGGCAATGAACCAGTTGATCTCCCAGGCCAATTCTTCATGCCAACCATTCTTACCGACATCGACAAGTCTAACCCTGGCTACACCACTGAATTCTTTGGTCCAGTTGCTTCGGTCTACAAGGCCCACAGTGAACAAGAAGCCATTGATCTTGCAAACGACAACCCTTATGGACTAGGTGGAATCGTCTTCTCCGGTGATCCCCAACATGGCGCCAAGGTTGCCGACCAGATTGAAACCGGGATGGTCTTTGTTAACAACTTCCTTGCTTCCCTTCCAGCCTTACCATTCGGTGGTGTAAAAGGTTCTGGTTATGGTAGAGAAATGAGTGACATTGGTCAAATGGCATTCGTCAATCAACAATTGATCGTTACCGCTCAAGAACCAGATATGCATAACCTGGCAGGTGCACTGGTTGCCACTGATCCTGAAAAATAAATCAAACTAAGAATGAACTTAAATAATTCATCCTTTTTAATAAAGAAGAGTCTAGATCGTTTAATCTAGGCTCTTCTTTATTTTTAAATTTGAACGTTAGAGAATTGGTGACAATAAACGGCTAAAGTGCTGCTTAAAGTTTAACCACCATGATTCCGATTCAAACATCTTCGTTGTCTGCAGGGTACTATTCTTCAAGTCCTCTTCAAAAATTGCTCCCATTTGTTTTCCAAATGCTTCATCATAGGTAAATGAATTAATCTCGAAGTTTAGTTTAAAACTACGATAATCCATGTTAGCGGACCCAACTGAGACAATTTTATCATCAACGACAACCGTTTTAGCGTGCATAAAGCCGTTATTGTAGTAGTAGACTTTGACCCCCAGTTTGGTTAACTGACGTGCATAGTACTGGGTGGCCCGGTATACGAACGGATGATCCGGCATGTCTGGCACGATGATTTGGACGTCAACGCCTGACATGGACGCAATCTTCAAGGCATCTAAGACCGATGGGTCAGGGATTAAATATGGCGTCGTAATCTGGACCTTGTGTTTGGCCATTTCAATCATCTTAATGTAGCCAATCTTAATTTGTTCCATACTGGTATCAGGGCCACTGGAAACAATCTGCATGACCGCTTCACCGTCGGTATGAATGATTGGATAGTACTTCTTGATCATTTCTGGGTTGTTGGGATTAATTTGGAGTTTCCCATCAGTGGCGTTCCAATCCAAAATAAACTGGGACTGGAGTCCATAAATGGCGTTTCCGTGAATTCGAATTGAACAGTCCTGCCAATTACCAAACTTCTTACTCCAACCCATGTACTGGTCGCCGATGTTAAAGCCACCGACGTAAGCATGCTCACCATCGATCACTAGAATCTTGTGGTGATCTCGAAAGTTAACCCGAAAATCAAAGAAATTAGAATGGGTGTGTAAAAATGGGTAAGCATGGCCACCCGCTTCAAACAGCGGTTTAAAGAATTTCTGCGTGGTCCCCATCGAACCCCATGAGTCATAGATGACCCGGACGTCAACGCCCTCTTTGGCCTTCTCAACCAATGCCGCTAAGACCTTTTTCCCAATTTTATCAGCATAAAAAGTGTAGAATTCAAGGTTAATGGAACTTTTCGCGTTCTTAATGTCAGAAAACATCTGATCCATCAACTTGTCGCCATTAGTGAAAACGTCGATTTTGTTGTTGTCATAGAGTGGCGAGGTATCAGAATTCATAAACATGCGAACCATGTTAGCTGACTCCCACGCAATCTGTTTTGATGGTGTGTCAGCATCCTTCGGTTTTTTAAGCATTGCTTTTTCTTCACTAAGTTCGTGTCTCACGTGTTTTTTCACGCTACCCTTTAACCGAAAGAACTTACTCTTAGGTAGTTTTCTCCCAAAGAAAGCGTAAATAATGAAACCTAGTAATGGTAGAAATACCAGTACTAAAAGCCATGCCCACGTTGCGGCGATGTCTCGGGGTTGCCTGAACACGGTAATAATCGCAAAAATCGCATTACCGATGACGATAATGTGCCAAATTAACATCCAATCAATTGCCATTGTAGATCCTCCTAGGTTTTATACGTCTATAATACATAATTTTAAAAGACTTTGCTTACTTTTTTGCTAACGATGGATTAAAATGATATGTACTTCGCATGAAATAGCAGGTGATGAAAATGAATTCTTACTTTGTCCTTGGACTACATGGTGTACACAGTTTTTCGATTCTTCATCGATTAGTCAACGCCCTGATTGCCAATCCGCAGGTCGCAACCGTGGTCTTTGCCGCCATAGTAATCGCGATCTTAGTTTATCAATTGTTTTTGAAAAAATAAAAGTGTTTCATAGTTGGCGATTAGTAAACATCGTTCACAACTACGGAACACTTTTTATTATTTGTTCATTTATATCGATAATGATGATTAATTGTACTCTGAACACGTTGATTAATGATTAACAAGAATGCCAAACTGGAGAAAAGCAGTATTAGCATCGGAAAGTAATCGATGGGGAGACTAATTAGTACCAAAGATAACGATCCAAATATCATAAATTCAACGACGTACAATCCAATTTTTAAAAACCACTTCATCTTACTCTCCCACCTATTCTACTGCTTGTTTAATAATTATTGATGCAAATTATACAAGCAATATAAATCGGTGTCTACCGCTTAGTAGCGGTGTTTTGGAATTTTAACCCGCTGTTAAATGGATTGTAATAGTGTATAATGTCACAAACACTTTTTTCATGCCAAAACAACGAATGTAAATCTAAAAAAGAGGTAACCTACTGTGAAACGAACTTACGTTAAAACCAAAAATGGAATATTTACCAATAACATTTTGTGATCAATAACTGTCCTAGCTATGCATCCCAATAACGATTCATTAAAGTATGAAGCAATTGTACGGGCAGCTGTATATCAATGCGACTGCCTTTTTTTATAATTATATATTATCATACGGAATAAAATAAGCCATAAAAAAACACCCTTCCCATCGGAAGAGTGTTAAATTAATTTTTATTGTAATGAATCCCATGGATCCAACTTGATTGGAGTCTTCTTCAAGACCTCTTTTTGGGTGTGTTTTAGATAACTCTTCTTAACAACCACTTCGTAAACGAAGTCCTGCATCCATTCGTCGGTCATTGCGAAGTAGCCGTCGTCTCCAACCTTCTTGCCCCAACTGTTTTCAACTTTCCATTTCGTTGGAACGTCGTTGATTAAATCAACACCGGTCAACGTCATGGCGTGGGAAACTTCAGCTTCGTGGTACTTGAGGCGTTCAGCCTTGGTCATGGTCATATCAACCCCGAATAAGGCAGATTGACGGTAGAGTTTGCTATCCAAGTAACCCTTTTGTCGGTTCATTTGATGCAAAACATCATTTCCAAACCAAACGGTCTCGCCATCTTTAAGTTGCTTAATGGCGGCTTCCTTCAGTTCGTCCATTGGGGCATTCAAGAACTCAATTGGCATGCCACCCTCAACGTTGTTTTGACTTGGAAGAGAATACATCTCATCCATCTTCTTATCAGGTGAATTGGTCAAAACGACGTAATCGTTTAAGTCAACGCCAATGTACTTGTCGTAAAATTGCTTGGGAGTCAAACCCTGGTCTAAATGATACTTCTTATCATCATCACGATATTCAAGGTCAAAGGTCTTTGGTGGAACACCAAATGAGTAAGCCGTCATGCGGTAGACTTCTGTCATCATTTTCTGTTTCATTTGATTAATATCATCGTCTGAGGCATCAGAATTAACCAAGTCTCTGAGGACCATCCCGTCGTGACGTAACTTTCGATCCATCACCTCATCGTAGTCGGTGGTGTCATCGGTGACGGCCGTTTCTGGAAAAGCCTCTTTGGGCATAACGCCGTACTTTTGGACCAGTGCCGCTGCCATTGCCCATTGGCCACCGTCTTCACCCGGCATGCTCAAGTAAAAGTCAACGTCCCGGTCACTCGTTGGTCGATCGGCCAATGCAATCATACGGTCGTAAAACATATTCGCCCGTTCAATCTTGTCCCAGAAGAACAGGTAGTTTTGGGATAACTCAAAGTCTTTCTTGTTGTACTTGACCGCAAATTTATGTCTCAAGGTGTTTAACAATGAAAATAGCCAGCAGCGGCCACTGTGTTTCTGATTAGAAACCGTTCCCGTATCAATGTCAATTGAGAAGGTGCGGTTCAGACGCACCGCCGTCTTAGGGTCCTCTGAAGCCTTATCAATCCCATTAGTCATGATGGCCCGTGAGATCACTTCATTTTTAGGTTGCACTTCCAGATCGGCCTGCATTTGATCAACGTCGTCTGGTGTAATTGGATGATTAAATTCCGTCATTATCTTCGTCCTTTCTTTCGATTAATTAGTTAATTGTAATTCTAAGTCTCAACTAATCGTTTTACAAGCGAAGGGACTAAAAATTAGGATTCGTCATTCGCATCAGCTCGGGACCACGGTTTACCAGCAACATGCCCTTCCCGTTTTCAAACGACAGTCCCTCAAATTCACGGTGACCATCGGTGATAATCGTCCGGATGTCACTGGTCTTTAAGTGGCCTAACTTATTGACCGGAATCCGCATGATGCCACCATTGGAAACGAGATATAGGTTATTATTCTTATCATTGTACGCTAGTGACTGAGGCACAATCCCAGGAGCGTGTCGGATTAACTGCGGAATTAGTTTGAACTTAGCTCCCCGCTCGTTAATCTGGCCGCGATAAATCTTGACGGCTCCCCTTGGAGCAATTCCATGATGGGTGATGCTGTAAAAATACGCCCGACCGGTTTTATCAAAGGCGAGGACCATTCCCATTGGAACCTTACCAGGAATGGTCGACTGAACCCGTGCTCTGACTTTTTGTTCTGGCTTTAAGGTGTCCATGTTCAGACGTTGGACAACCGGTTTGAAGCCATTCTGTTTGATAAACCACATCTGTTTATTCTTAGGGTTATAGGCCATCGACTGCCCGTGCCCCGTGTGAAAGACGGGCCCAACCTTGATGGCGGCCAATTCGGTCTTACTATGACGAAACTTCCCCATGTAGCCTGGCAAGTCAAATCCCAGTTCGTTTAGCTTTTTTAAATCATAGCGCACCACGAACCCGGTGTTGGAGCCACCGTAGAAGGTGTACATAACGTACGCATACTGTCCGTGTAGCACCACACTCTGTGGATTACGCATCAGCCGGTGATTGCGGTCGTTCAAACGCGCGTGTCTACTGGTATAAGTAGGTAAAAAGTATTGGGTAACAAAGTCAGAATGACCGTCACCCCGAATCGTATGTAAAGTGTTCGGATAGTTCTCATCGGGTTTATAGGCCGATTCGTATGGATAATAGCCCCGTGAGTAATCCTTGTTGTCAACTACCTGATAGGCGTGTGCTTGTTTTGATGATTGGGTCTCATTTTGATTTGATTTCATAAATTCTAAAAGGTAAAAAATGACGACCAATCCAACAAAAAGCAGACACATCACAAATAAAAGCTTCTTCATCAATCCCTTCATATAATCCCCCAAAAATTAATTTAAATAAAAAGCTCATCATAAATATGATGAGCTTTTATTGATTTAATATCCTAATTCATTAATATTATACCGCTTTTGCTTGGTGGTACTCCATGGGAAGGTCTTGACAACCCCAACGACCTTCTTCTTTGGAACAAAGCCCCAGTAACGGCTATCGTTTGAGACGCTCCGGTGATCACCTAGAACGAAGTACTCACCTTTAGGTACTTTAACGGCACCCTTATTTTTAGGCCAGTTCTTGGATAAACTAGTTAGATCCCAGTCACCAGGCATCCGGTTGTAGTAAGTTCCCTGTTGCTGCTGACTCTTACTGATGTAATCCTGGTTAACCTTCTTGTTGTTAACGTAGATACTGCCACCCTTAAAGGCAACAGTATCACCAGGAAGTCCAATCACCCGCTTAACGTAGTCGGTGTTCGGGGCAGCGGTGGGATCCTCCCCCGCCGCATTAAACACGACGACACTTCGATGCTTAATCTTCGCCTGTCTGAAGACCATGATCCGTTCCCCATTTTCAAGGTTCGGCTGCATCGACGGTCCATCAACCTTGGCCAGCGTAAATAGATATTGTCTGATTATTAAGGCTAGGATCAGTCCAATCACAATCGGAATCACCCAACTCATGACGCTCTTAAAAAATTTCATTTCAGATTCTCCTCAATCATTATGTATAATTTTATTCTATCACTAATGATTTGTCAGGGATGAACTCCATCCCGAAAATTTCCTTTATATATTTAGTAAGTATACCTTATAATAGCAATTAGTGCGTCATTGATCGCAAATTTTTTACTAGGGATGAAAAAATGGAAACAAAGAAAAGTCACGTCATTTGGTTAGCGGTCCTCCTTGGGATCGTGAGCGCAACAGGTCCACTATCAATGGACCTATACATGCCGGCGCTCCCACAGATGATGGCAACGTTTCACACCAACGCCTCTATGATGCAACTAAGCATCACTGCTTGTCTGATTGGCCTGGCGGTTGGACAAGTCATCATCGGCCCCTTAAGTGACCATTATGGTAGAAAACCACTACTAATCATCGGTTTTGTCCTATTTAGTGTCTCATCTGCAATGATCGCGTTCATTCCCAATATCTATGCCTTAATCACTTTAAGACTCATTCAAGGAATCGCTGGAGCAACCGGTCAAGTCATTTCTAGAGCCGTCGCTCGTGACATGTTTTCAGGAAAAATCCTGACCCGTTTTTATTCACTATTGACTGCTGTTAACGGCATCTTCCCAATCATTGCTCCCATCTTTGGTGGTTTAATCATTAAAATTACCGACTGGCAGGGAATCTTTCTCATTTTAGGGGTGATCGGAATCGTCATCGTTTTCATGTGCCTCTTTGGCATTCCCGAAACCTTAACGCCCAAAAACCGCAGCACCGGTTCCCTTTTTCAATCCGAAGTACAGATGTTTTACCTACTAAAGGATCCCAAGTTTCTCCGCCTGGTGCTCGCAACCGGACTGGTCTACGGGTCGCTATTTAGCTACATTTCTTCCTCTTCCTTTGTCTTTCAGAGTCAGTTTCACATGTCAGTCACCGAATTTAGCTTCTTATACGCCATAAACGGAGTTGCAATTGGGATTGGTAGTGCGTTGCCGGGTCGTTTGGTAATGAAAACCGACTCCATCACCCTATTAAAATGGTTCATTAAGGCCACCATCATCACTAGTTTCATCCTGATTCTCAGTGCCATCTGGTTTAAAAACCTGTTAGTGGTTATTATCCTAGTCTTCATCATTCTCATCTTTATCGGTGCCATGCTGACGTTATCCACGACCGTCGCCATGAACGCTGCCAGTAAGAACGCCGGCAGTGCCTCAGCTCTTGTGGGTCTAACGCAAAACGCCATGGGTGGAATTGTTTCACCACTCGTTGGTATCATGGGTGAAAATACGTATTTGCCAATGGGACTCATCATTTTAATTGCCATGATTCTGATTAATTTATTGTTGGTCAGACCCAAAACTGTGAGAAAATAAAGCAAAATCATTAATTTTTTCTGCAGGTTTTCTTCATGTTTTCTGCAGGTTTTCAGCACCCTTAAGTACCCAAAGACTATCAAATCAACGTTTTTACATCATCTTTTCTGCAGGTTTTCTGCAGATTTATTCTATCAATAAGGAGAACACCCCCCATGCTCACCACCAAAAACAAACGCTTCGACTCCTTCTCACTTGTAGTCGGACTCTACTTTTTATTTGTTGCGTTCCTCCTATTTATCCGACCAATTGGCTCTTTAATTACCATTATGGCACTTGGAACCCTACTTGCCGGAATTTACCGTTACGTCCTGTACTACGAGTTGTCCAACTATTTCAATGTGATTAATAAGACCCTAATTGTAACGGGAACGATTGAACTCGTAATCAGTATCATCTTGTTTTTTCATCAGTTACTAAACTTTCACGTGGTCCTGATCTTAATATTTACCTGGATAATCGTGGACTCCCTCACCGAACTTTTAACGGTCAAATTCATCCCTAAGGTTCGGAAGTGGTACCACGCAGTCGTGATTGGCCTTGGGATTTTGGGCATTATCGTTTCAGTTGCCCTCACCATTCTGTCGTTTGTCTCCACCTCAGAAATGGTCATCTTATTGGCCTTGTTCTTCGTCGCCGATGGCATCGTCATTGCCGTTCGAGCATTTTAAGGAGTGAACCAATGATCGAAATTATTTTCAGCTCAATCGTGGCTTATTTTTCAACCAATCTGGATTACTTACTCGTCTTGGTCCTCTTGTTAGGAGCTTATAAGAGCCCAAAGTTGGTCCTAACTGGTGACTTAATTGGAACGGTGGGGCTCACTCTACTGCCAATGATAATTGCGCGAATTCTCGGGGCCGTGCCTCAGATGTGGATTCTCGGTCTTCTTGGGATCTTCCCCATTTTATTCGGAATTAAGGAGTTATTTCCACCAAAGCCGCACTCAAGTAGTGACATCAGTACCAGTAAGGGATCGAAATTCAAAATCGTGATGAAAGTCGTGGCGATCACCATCACTGCGTGTGGTGCCGATAACGTCGCCGTTTTCATTCCCATTTTCATCCGCAAAACTAATTTAGAACTACTCTTGGCACTCATCACCATGCTCATCATGGCGGTCATCTTTTTCTTCTGTGCCATCCTCATTGAGGATAACCAGCCCATCAAGAAGCTGTTAGGAAAATACGGCCGTTACCTGTCATCAATCGTGTACATTCTTTTGGGAGTCTCCGTTTTAGTTCAAAACGGAACGATTGCCCATTTCTTTCATTAATTAACAAAAAGGCATCCCACTAGGATGCCTTTTCCTTTTGTTTCATAACTCGTTTCATGAACTGATCCTTCTGGTCAAACACGGTCTCATTCATAAAACCACTTGGACCATGGGGAACGCCGTCAACAATGTGAACCTCAACGTTCTGTTTGCCAATGAACTTGATGAGTTCGGCCGCCATGTTAATCGTCTGAACGTAAGGAACAACTCGGTCACCGGTTCCCGCGTATAGAAGCGCCGGAACCATGGCATCATTTAGGTACGTCACCGGATTGGCCTCGGCAACTAAATCAGGAACGTCAATCGGTCGGTGAAATCCCAGCATGGCACCCTCAAAAGAGTCGGCGTCACCGGTTTCATAAAAATTGGGCTTTTGACCGAGCGCCTCAAACTCCGGCTTTAAAAGGTCCATTTCGTACAATCCGTACGAAGAAATCACACCATCAACCTGACTCGAATAGTCAAAATGACTACCAAAATCACTTTCAAGGTGGCCACTGGCTTCAGAAGCTGCCAGTAACATCGCTAATTGAGCCCCTGATGATTCACCCATCATGAAAACTGCGTTACTATCAAAGTGATAACTATCAGCGTGAGCTTTCACGAAGCGCACCACGGCTTTTAATTCGTAGATTGCGGTGGGAAATGGTTTCATGTAACTAAGCGAATAATTGGGACTGACAACCGCGTAACCGCGCTTTAACAGTTCCAAAGCACCGTTTAATTTAAAAGAACTCTTCTGTCCGAAGTACATCCCACCGCCATGTACATCAATGATGACCGGGTAACGGTCACGCTTTTCGTTTGGGAGGTAAACGTCTAGTTTGTGTCGTTCTCCATCCGCATAGGCCACATCGATGAACTTGCGGTCCACGAAGTCAGAATCGGCAGGCGAAAATTTATGTTCACGTTCAATGAATTTAACCATTTTAAGACTCCTTTGAAGTAGTTAATTTTATGATAATTCAAAAGCAGAAGGCCGGCAATTATTCCTACTTAATCGTGATGGTTTTGCCCTGACTCAGGTTAAATTAATTTATTTTACAAAAGTCAGTTTTTTCTATTGCTTTTTTAAAAAAAGAGGCTAAAATCAGTCCACGGTTGTTTAGAAGCACATTCTAAACGATATTTGGAAAAAGGGGTGAGAAACATTGGATAACAAAATTCTAACTGACGATGATTACGCCAAAATGCCATTGTCAGATCTCACTAGCACGCTAGACACCTCGAGCACCAAGGGTCTAACTACCAGCGAGGCCAAACAAAAGTTACAAAAAAACGGATACAACGTCATCAAGAAGGGTAAGCAGGAATCGGTTTTAGTCGCCTTCCTTAAAAACTTCACTTCACTAATGGCCATGCTGCTGTGGGTCAGTGGTGTGATTGCCATTCTGGCAGGCACCGTAGACCTTGGAATCGCAATCTGGGCGGTCAACATTATTAATGGTCTCTTCTCATTTTGGGAGGAACACGCGGCCAAAAAGGCTACCGACGCACTGAGCAATCTACTACCAACCTACGTCAACGTCATCAGAAACGGGAAATCAGTTCAAATCAACGCTGATGGGATTGTCGCCGGCGACCTACTACAACTACAAGCCGGTAACGCCATCCCAGTTGATGGAGTCGTGGTCCATTCTTCATCACTACAGGTGGACGAATCTGCTCTAACTGGTGAATCACTTCCGGTTGATAAGAACAATAAGTACCAACACGGCGACGGAAAGTTTGCCATCAGTAACGTGGTCTACGCTGGGACCGTTGTCACTAACGGAACGGCGACCGTCTTAGCCGTTAAGACCGGGATGAACACCGAATTTGGTAAGATTGCCAGCCTGACGCAAAACCAAAAGAAGACGGACTCACCACTTACTAAGGAACTGAACCGTCTCACTCGTCAAATCTCGATTATCGCCTTTGCGATTGGGATTACGTTCTTCATCCTCGCCATCTACTTCGTTCATTACCCACTTGCCAAGTCGTTTATCTTCGCACTGGGAATGATTGTGGCCTTTATCCCAGAAGGACTCCTTCCGACCGTCACGTTGTCTCTAGCCCACGGCACCCAGGTCATGGCCAAACGCCACGCCCTTTTAAAAGACTTAGACAGCGTTGAGACCTTGGGTGAAACCAACGTAATCTGTTCTGATAAGACCGGAACGCTGACCCAAAATCAGATGACGGTCAACCACGTTTGGCTTCCAGACAAGGAGTATACCGTTACCGGAACGGGGTATTTCAACAACGGCAAAATCCAGTTCAACGGACAAGACGTTGATCTCGCTCACGAACCGGATTTGAACCTTTTGTTAAAGATTGCCCTGCTAAATAATGATACGGCCATTAAGTACGACCCAGACAACAAGAAAGCTCCGTCAATTTTAGGAACTCCAACCGAAGCGGGATTGAACATCTTAACCGACAAGGCTGGTTTAACCCGTGATGACGCAACAAAACAGACTCCGAGGCTGAAAGAACTTCCATTTGACGCCAATCGGCGCCGCATGACCACGATTCAAAAGACGGCGCCAGACGGCAGTAACGTCATTTACACTAAAGGTGCCCTTGATAACATTCTTTCGATTTGTGACAAAATCCTAGTAAACGGTCAGGTGCGCTCCATCACCGCAACTGACAGGCAAAAGATTAACCAGGCGAACGCCGATTACGCTAAGCAAGGACTGCGTTCACTCGCTTTTGCCTACCGCGATAACGATACTGATGATCCGAAACAAGCCACGATTGACAACACCGAAAAGAACCTTGTGTTTGTTGGTCTAGCCGTCATGTCCGATCCCCCACGAGAGGAAATCTTCGACGCGGTTAAGAAGTGTCACAGTGCCGACATTCGAATCATCATGGTCACCGGAGACAGTTCTTTAACTGCCAAGAGTGTTGCCGTCCAAATCGGCATTACCTCTAATAAGGCTCGGGTCATCACCGGAGAGGAATTAACCAAGATGTCAGACGATCAACTTCAAGAAGCCGTCAAGGGTGAAGTCATCTTTGCCAGAGTGGCTCCGGAAGACAAATATCGCATCGTCTCAATGTGTCAAAAAAACGGTGACGTGGTTGCCGCTACTGGTGACGGTGTCAACGACGCTCCAGCTCTAAAGAAAGCTAACATCGGCATCGCCATGGGGGTTAACGGAACCGACGTCGCCAAGGATGCCGCCGACATGATTTTAACCGACGACAACTTTGCCTCTATCGTTTCTGCCATTGAAGAAGGTCGGACCGTCTACAGCAACATCCAGAAGTTCCTCCTTTACATCTTGAACAGTAATATGGCCGAAGCCTTTCCATCAATTCTGTTTCTAATCTCTAACGGTGCCATTCCACTCCCCCTGACGGTTATGGAGATTTTAACCGTTGACCTGGGGACTGATCTCCTGCCAGCTCTGGGACTTGGAACCGAAAAGAGTGAACCGGGAATCATGAAACGGCCACCACGTTCAAGAAGCTCGCACCTGTTAAACAAGGGACTTATTATCAAAGCGTTTGGTTGGTACGGACTATTTGCGTCTATCTTGTCAACTGGAGGTTACTTCTTTGCCAACTACCAACACGGTTGGCCCAAGATTCCGCTAGCTGGCAGTGGCACATTTTACGCCGAAGCCACTACCATGACGCTAGCTACCATCGGCTTCTGTCAAATCGCTGCCGTCCTTAACTGTCGAACCGATTCGACTTCCCTATTTAAAATTGGGATCTTTAGTAACCACCGCATCATGTGGGGCATCGCCTTTCAGATTGTCCTAATCACCCTTCTAATCTACGTTCCGTTCCTTCAAGGTGTCTTTGGAACCGCCGCAATTGGTGTCAGTGACTGGATCTATCTGATTGCCATTCCAATTCCGCTGGTTCTAATTGATGAGGTCAGAAAGTACTTCGTAAGACGACACATTCACAACAAGTTCAACCAACACATGTCTCACCTACAAAAACTAGAAAAAGCCCTATAAAATTAAAAGAGGATGCTGAACGAATTGTTCAACATCCCTTTTTTTGTGATCAATAATAACTATTATATGTTGTTTGATAAGCACCCCGTTGAATGGTATTTTTATGTTGTTTGTTTTTATGATGAGAAATCTTTTTTCTTTCTAATAACCAATACGTAACATTTTGGTTCTCAAAATTCTGCCCATGCTTTGCTACGATTTTATAATTTTTAAAAAGCGTCGAAGAAATTTGTTGTGTTCCAGGATTTAAATTACTTCCTGCCATCTGTCCTTGTTTTTCACCACCTGGTCCACTATATTCACTAATACTTGTTCCTCCAAGTGTATTCAAAGTTACCCACTGAACTTTTCTATCCTTAATAACATTATATTGAGAATTCAAAACTTTCTTTTCAAACTTTGCTGGAAAATTATAATTTTGAAAATAATAAGTTGATGGCATTGCACCTGAAGTTGTATAAATTCCCATATCAAGAGATCCGTAGTTTAATAAAGTTGGTTTCCCTTTCGAATTATGTTCTATAATTTTACCAAATATAACTTGCGCAGGTTGAGTGGGCTTGCCAGTTGGATTGACAGTCATCGATCCATTATTGGCAAAAACTTTAGAGTTCATTACATTATTATTTATTCCTAGCAAAAGTGAAAAGGAAAGAAGAAAAGTTCCTAATATAATATTTCTCTCTTTTACATTTATTTTACTTTTTAATAAGGATTTATATAAGTAGACTACTAAGGCAATTATTGAAAGAATAATATAAGGGAACCATATAAGCTCATAATATTGAAGAACATTAGATAGATCATGTCCATAAATTGAAATAAGTGCATTACCAAATAACATAAGCAAAATTAATATATGCGTAAACGTGTTTGTAAAAAAGTTATTATATAAACATAAAAATAAAATTCCTAAAAATCCAAAACAAAATATTATTGGATCAGAAGTAAGAAATTTTTCAAATACTATTAAAGCATTAATTAATTTCCCAATGATAGAAGCATGAGATCCACTATATTGGAAAATATTGGCAATAAAATAAACATTAATAAATTGTTTTAATGAATTAGTAATAATAAAATAAATAATCCATGGAACAGTAGATAATAAAAAACCTAATCCACTATATAAAATCATGTTTCTCATCGCTTCAAACCTTTTATGAAAAAGATAAAAACCAAAAATGAGAAAATAGAAGACAATCCAACTTCCGATTAAAGTAAATTTTGAAAATATAATAATTCCAACAATAATACCTTGAATTAACCATTCAAGCTTTGTAACTGTAAAGTTTCTATTACTAATTAGTAAAACAAGATAAATAAGTCCTAAAACTGCAGGAAAAGCAAAAAACTCAACGGAATCTCCATAATTATAGTATGGGTGATAGAGTGATAATATTGACGTTAATAGGCCTACTGAAACAGAAATAGGATTACTCTTTATATAAAGATGCGTTATTTTATAAGCAAAGTACATAATTGCCATTAAAGACAACACTTCAAATGGAAACATTCCAACTAAACTTTTGGAATTTATTAACCAAGCAATTCCATGAATAAAATAAACATAAGGACCCTTTTGTTCAAATAAATCTTTATACGGAATAATTCCATTCATCATAGCTTTCCCAACAGTAAAATAGCAGTTACTATCTGGTGAATAGTCAAAATAGTACAAAGGAGAAGTGTAACTACATATTCCTAAAAAAATCATACTAGCAAATAAAAAAATACAAAAAAACATTAAATTCGTACGATTAAAAACCTTATTAAAACGAATCCTTCTTGATTTAAAATGCATTACTCTTTCACAATCCTATCTTACAATGTACTAAGTATTCATTAAAAACGAACATTATCATGACATTGTTATTAAATTTTAACTTCTCATAATGCCATGTTACCCCCCCCCAGAGGATTTATTGCAAGAGTTTTTTTGTGAATGTGATAAATAAATCAATCTGATAACTACAAATCAGAAAAATCCCTATAAAATTAAAAGAGGATGCTGAACAAATTGTTCAACATCCCCTTTTTGGTATGGGTTTTAAAAATTAAGGTTTTAATAATTTAATGGCAATCAATCGTTACTTCAGAATCTGACAAAATTCAATGCGTTCGTGATTAGGACCATAGACGTTAAAGAATTTAATTCCCTTTGTCCAGTATGCCCCAATGTATTGAATCTGATCATCATCGACGTTCAGTCCCATTTCTTTAGCGGCCTTAAAGGCACTTTCAATGTCAGTGGTATTTAAGGCAAAGTGGTTAATCGCGCCATCAACTGGGTTGGTTGGCTCGCCTTCCCAAATTTCAAGGGTGAGGTTGTCGTATTTCATAAAGGCACAGTGAATGTTACCATTTGGGAAATCGCCAATCTTTTTAAATCCAAGTTTTTCATAATACTGAATGGTTTTGTTAAGGTCTTTGGTAGGAATTCCTAAGTGTTGAAGACCAGTAAAGTAATCACTAATATTCATTTTCTTACTCCCCTTTTTATTATGCGATAATTGGTGTTCATCATTATCAACGTTGGTTGCCACCGTTGAATCTTCTATGCCATTAGACGTATCTAACGCTTGGTGCTTGAGGCTTGGAAAAACGACCTTATCGGCAATTCCGGTAATGCCACCTTGGAAAAGAAAGGCAAAAATCGTTCCAATCCCATAGTATTCAATTCGATGTGTGATCAAAATCGCAATTATTCCAATAACAGTCGGTGGGATGTATGAAGCCCACATTGCTTCAGCGGCGTTCCCCTTAAAATACTTGAAACGTAGGATCTGCATTAGATCGTCATTTGGGTGTAAGACCAGGTTGACCCGTTGATAAATCGAAATTCCAATCGCAATAAATGCAACTCCGATAAAGTTGACCAGCACGTAAACGGTGATTAAGCCCAACGAACGGGCCTCCGGTAACTTGATAATCTCGGTCAAAAGGTCATAGAATACCTGAACTAACCAGGAAAACGGAATCATGAAAATCATGTTTCCAATGGCTCTGCCCCAGTCCCATTTTCCAAGCAAGAGTGCATTCAAAATGATGATGGCGACTCCGATCAGGACGAAAGTCCAAAAAAGATTCCAATGAATCGCAATACTAAAGTTGGTTTCGGCCGCCGTCCAGTACGCGGATCCCAAAAACTGCGGAACCACCTTGGCACTGGTGACCAACGTCAGAACGTTTCCAAGCGAATTGATGATGATTGAAATAATAAAATAAATAATCGAAGCACTCATCGAAATCGTTCGTGGTGTTTTCTTTGCAGTCATAACAATCACCACATTTTTCTATTTAAGTTCTGGGTTAACTGCGACAATCGACTTCCCCATCCTGGGGGTCGTGTGATTTAGAACTCCTTCAACTTCGTCAAGCTTTAAAATATTATCCTGGAATGGAGTGGTCTTAACGGCACCGGATGCCAGTAAAGCAATCGCATCTTCAAAGGCATGGGGATTAATAATCGATCCCTTAATCGTTAACTGTTTCTTAAAGACGTTGTAAGTATTCATTGAGAAGGTCTGATCAGGTTTACCGACTCCAAACATCAGCACTTGAGCACCCTTGTTGGTGTGTTCAGCGGCCTCTTCTTGAGTTTCAGGACGACCAACGGCTTCAACCACAAAGTCATAATTTTCTTTAATCGGGGTCTTTGTCGTGTTAATCACGTTGTCTAACTTTAATTCAGTCTTCAAACGGTCAAGCACCGAGTCGTCTAGAATCCCAGCTAAATCAATTCGTTGAATCCCGTAGTCACGCAGGATTTGAGCGAACAGACGAGCCATGAAACCATCACCAATGATTAAAGCGTGTTGGTAAGGGGTAATGTTCTCGGTAATCTTCATTGCGTGAACCACACAAGAGATTGGTTCAAGTGAACATGCAGCTTGAAGTGAGACTGAATCTGGTAACTTGTAAACCACTTTTTCAGGTGCTGTAAAGTATTGAGCAAGTCCACCATTACGAGTTACTCCAATGGCTGACAAGTTGTCACAGAGTTCATAACGACCAGTTCGACAATAGAAACACTTGTCACAATAAATATTGGGGTCAACGGCCACCCGATCACCCTTTTTAAATTCTTGGACGTTTTTACCAACGGCGGCAACAATCCCAGAATTTTCGTGACCTAGCACGATTGGTGGGGTGGCGTCAGTGGAGCCTGGTAGTCCGTTGAACAGCCCATTATCAGTCCCACAGATTCCGGCATAGGCTGTTTCAACTAAAACTTCATCGTCTTTTGGAGTTGGAGTGTCAATCTGCTCCATCTTCATCTTCTGTTTGGCAGTCATTACTAAAGCATTCATTTTATCGTTCATAATAAATAGCCTCTTTTTATCATGTTAAATTTAGTATTAATTAATAGTAAGTAAAATAAGCGCTTGTTTTTATTTACACATTCAATATATACTCGGGATTTTAATAATGCAACCGCTTACACTATTGGCATGGCAATAAATAACAACTTCACAAGCGCTTCTGGATCAGCAAATATACTAAGATCAATATTTTAAATCATTTTGATTCTCATTTTATTCTGAAATAAATTAACATAAATAATAATTTCACAATAATTGTTTTGATAAAACGAAATAAAAATGAAAATCACACGAATTGTTCGGAAATAAAATCACCCCCAAACCGCTAGTGGCCTGAGGATGACTATCAAATTAAGCTATTTAGATTAATTGCATGATCAAAGTACTGTAGTTCAGACTTATTATGAACGACAGAAATAATGGTACTGCTTTCTATATAATTTCAAATTTCACACTTAAATAAAATATAAATCATAAAAAATACAACTAATCATAAATTAGTTGTATTTTACTGATATTCAGTTCTTATTAAAATTAATGTTTAAAGTGTTCTGATTTGTGGAAACGATGCCAGATGAATCCACCAACTGCACCAACTAAAATTAACACAATAATTGCAATAATCCATGGCGTTTTACTACTTTTATTCCTTTTATCATGCTTAGTTGATTTTTTATTTGTATCTTTCTTTTCATGACCAGAATTTTTGACTTTGTTTTTGCTACCAGCATTTTTACCATTATCATCCGTTTTACTAGTAACCGGAGATGAACTAGCATTCTTTTTATTGACTTTCGATTTTCTTGAATCATTTGTATTACTAGACTTATTTGAATTATTTGAGTTATTAATTGCTTCTTTCGATCCATTTTTCATAGGACTGTTATTGCTGGACGAATTCTTAGGACTAGCGGGACTTTGAGCCTCTTTACTAGTTTTTGAGCTAGCTGCAGGAGTCTTACTATAATATAAATTAATTACATTATCACCAGAAGTAAAAGTACCATTAATCGGGTCACTACTACCAAAAAACTTATAATTACTAATTTGTGAAGGAGTAATGTGATAAGAAGATCCCGCATTTCCAGTTATAGAAGTAGACGACGAGATTGGTTGATAGCTTTCACTATCAAGATAATTAATTTGTAGCGTAACTGATTGATTATTCACATCATCGGCATGAACACTTTTATTAATTACTTGAGAACCACAAAAAAGATCCCGAGTGAGATAATAATTTTAAATATTTATGTAATAGCATTTCTTAATCTCCTATCTTTCTAATTATTCATCTTAATTATAAACTTATTTCTCTACAATTATCTATAATAATTTAAATTATGACCTTATTAGTAGTACGTAATTAAAATGATATTTTTAATATCCTAAAATCACGCTTTACATGGAGTTAACTCCATAAGATATTATCTAATTAACAAAAATAAAGGAGATAATATTTTATGGATAACAAAAGATTTGAAAATGGCAAAAAATTGTTAGATAAGATCGATGTGTCTTCAGCCGATCAAGTTATGGAGTCATTGAATGAAGTTGCTCCAGATGTTGGATCTTTGATTATCGAATTTGCTTTTAACGATATTTATGGAAGAGGAACCCTAAACTTAAAGCAACGAGAAATGATAACAATTACTTCCCTATTAACCCAAGGAGACACTAAAGAGCAATTAAAAGTTCATATTAATGGAAGTTTAAATGTTGGTCTTACAAAAGACGAAATAATCGAAACGTTTATCCAGTGCATACCATATGTTGGATTTCCTAAAGTGTTGAATGCAATTGAAGTAGCTAAAACTGTATTTAAATCACGTTAATTTATTTAGCCTTTTACTGTTAAAAACAAATTATTATATAGTATAATTAATGCTGATATAAATACAATTTTAGATCTATATCAACAAAATAGGATAATTAATTATGAATATTGGTGAATTTTCTAAAAAAGTAAACCTTTCAATGGATACAATACGGTACTATGAAAAATTGGGATTATTGAATCCGAAAAGATCTAAAAGTAATCGAAGAACGTACCAAGAAAAAGACATAAAATGGATTGAATTCATAAAAAGATTAAAACAAACCGGAATGCCATTAAAAACAATTGTTAAATATTCAATGTTACGAAAAAAGGGTAACAGTTCAATTGATGAAAGAATTTATTTACTAAATGAACATAAAAAACATCTTATTGAAAACAAAAATATCGTAAATAATTACATCAATTTTATAAACAAAAAACTAGAAATATATAAGCAAATGAAAAAAGAAAGGGAAAATTAATCATTCTTATTAAAAGGAGGCTCACAATGGCAATCATTGTGAGCCTCCTTTTAGCTAAATTAATAATTAGTATTATATATCTTTTTATTTCTTGCTTATATTTATCGCCCTCACAAGCTCCTTTGCCACCGCTTTCGGTGATTGCGGATTTTGTCCCGTGATTAAGCGTCCATCCCTCACGACATGGCTTTTAAATGGTCGTACCTTTTCAAAATGGGCCCCATGCTCTTTGGCAACCTTCTCATTTAAGAATGGCACTCTTTTATAGTTGCCACTTAAAACTTCCTCAGCAGTCGTAAAACCAGTAATCTTTTTATTAGAAATGAGATATTTCCCATCTGGCAACTTAATGTTAAGGATTCCCGCAATGCCATGACACACCGAACAGATGTATCCACCGTTATTGTAGATTTCCAAACTGATTTTTTGTAACTGCGGGTCATCGGGGAAATCCCACATTACTCCGTGGCCACCAGTATAGTAAATCGCCAAATAGTCTTCGGGGTTGATGTCGACTGGTTTCAGAGTGTTAGCCAATCCATGATTCTGATAGTCGCGATCTTGATACATCCTTAGAGTATCAGCATCAACGTACGACGACTTCATACTTCTCGGATCAATCGGGACGTACCTTCCCTTCGGACTAAGATAATCCACGTCGTATCCAACCTCTTGAACTTCCGCCACAAATTCAGCTGATTCCCCCAACCATAAGCCAGTCAGTCGATTACTATTGGGAAAATTAGTCGTGTTAGTCTCAACCACTAAAATCTTTTTCATCGCAGCATCCTCCTATTTATCTTGACTCAGATATGGCACTAAAATCGCCTTCACCCTTTTAGCCAGTTTACCCTTATTAACCTGCTCGTCTGATAAAACTAGCTCTTCGATGATGCCATCAATTCCGTAGCAAATGAAATCTAGTTCCGTTTGACTGATGTCTTTAGTGACAAACGCCAGTTGTTCCCTGGTAAAATCGTTGAATTCTTTTCTGAACTGATACGAATCTTGACTTTTTAATAGATTACGAAAGAAGTTACGATCCTGAGTGAAGAAATTAATCCAAAGTTCAATCTTTTCTTGGACTTTGGTGTCGTCGACATTCTGACAGGTCAACCTCAACTCTTTGAAATACGAATTCATAAAGTCCAAAACCAGCGCCGACTTGTCAGAATAGTGGTCGTAAAAGGCTTTTCTCGTAATGTCGGCTTGATCGCAAATCATTTTCACCGAAATTTGATCTAAACTAGGTTTCTCCTGCAATAGTTCACGAAAGCTGTCCTGGATGGCTTTCTGGGTCTTTCGAACTCTTCTGTCAATCTTCTTTTCCATTAATAATCACCTTTTTTTGGTTAATAGTTGCAAATGTAACAGTTGTATTATAATATACTCGTGTAACTTAATCAATGAAACTTATATCATTTAGGAGGTAACTAATGAAAACGATCTTAATCACAGGAGCTAGCTCCGGAATGGGATATCAAACCGCTAAACGACTGGCAAACTCCGGTTATCAAGTTTTTGGAGCTGCCAGAAACACGGACGCAATGGAACCTTTAAAGGCTTTCGGGGTTACACCAATTAACATGGACGTTACCAACCAAAATTCGATGCAAAAAGGTGTTCATCAAGTTATTCAAACCACCGGCAAGATTGACGTCTTGATCAACGGGGCTGGTTATGGTTCTTTTGGCGCCATCGAAAACGTCAGCACTGAGGAAGCCAAACGCCAATTTGACGTCAACGTCTTCGGGTTAGTTACCCTAACCAAACTGGTTTTACCCTACATGGAAAAACAACACGCGGGCAAAATCATCAACATTTCTTCAATGGCAGGCCGGTTTAGTAGCCCACTCGCCGGCTGGTACTTCGCATCCAAACATGCACTTGAAACTTTAAGTGATTCACTTCGAATGGAAGTAAGAAGGTTTGGCATCCAGGTAGTTCTAATCGAACCAGGGGTCGTTAAAAGTAACTGGTCCAAAATCGCTATGAACAAGCTGGTTGATTCCTCTAAAGGAACCAAGTACGAAGCAGCCGCTAAAGAAATGGCCGAGAAAACTAATAAAATTTATGCTTCAAAATTAGCGTCACAACCCACTTTAATTGCCAAAACAATTCAAAAAGTCGTTTTAGCCAGAAATCTCAGACCACGATATCTCATCGGGTTCGGTGCAAAACCGACTGCTTTCTTCAATGCCGTTTTACCAACGCGACTGATGGATCGTCTGATCCCTAAATTTATGTAAGAGGTGTCTAATATGACTAACATCCCCAAACAAATGACCGCACTACAACTGCTGAAATACCGAACGCCCTTTGTAAAAGACACCATTCCCGTTCCTCAAATCAATGACAACGAGGTCTTAGTGTCAATCGCAGCATCGTCACTCAACCCAATCGACTACACGATTCAATCCGGTAAGGTAAAAATCATCATGCCGTACAAGTTGCCAATTACCGTCGGAAACGACTTCTCTGGCACGATTGTCAAAATCGGTAAAAAGGTAACTAAATTCAAATTGGGTGACCAGGTGTACGGGCGTCCTGATGATTATCAAAGTGGCACTTTAACCGAATTTATCGCGATTGACGAGAACGACATCGCTAAAACGCCTAGTAACTTGAGTCTAGTTGACGCCAGTGCCGTTCCCCTAACCGGATTAACAAGCTACCAGGCTTTAATTGAAATTGGCAAACTGAAAAAGGGCCAAAAAGTCTTCATTCAAGCCGGATCTGGTGGCGTTGGTACCATGGCAATTCAGATTGCCAAAGCGCGAGGTGCCTTCGTTGCGACAACCACGAGTCAAAAGAACGTGGCGTTAATGCGCTCTTTAGGTGCCGATCAAGTGATTGATTATCATACGACGGATTTTTCCGAGGTGTTAAGTGATTACGACATTGCCTTTGACAGTCGTGGCGGTAAGACCCTCAAAGATACCTTTAAAATCTTAAAACCTGGTGGCAAGCTAATCACAATCAATGGAATTCCAACCTTTAAATTTGGAATGAAACATCATCTCGGCTGGTTTAAATCGATTTTGTTTGAGATTGCTAGTGGTCCCTTGCGACTTTTAGCCAAAAAACATCACGTTGAATACACCTTTTTCATCATGCATCCCAGTGGACCTCAACTGGATATTTTAACCCAGATGATTGAAGACCAGCAGTTAAGGCCGATTATTGACAAGGTCTTCCCGTTTAGTGACGTGCTAACGGGATATAAACTACTGGAATCACACCACGCTACTGGCAAGATAGTGATTGAGATGAGGTAAAACTATTTAACAAAAACCGTAAAAATAAAATGAAGTGCCAGATAAAGTTAAAATTCTATGTCTGGCACTTCATTTAATTTATTTAAATACATCAACAATTTCAGGAACAAACCATCCTATAAATCCTCCAAAAACGAACAACAGTCACCAATAATGAGAAATAAAATACCAAAAATTCAAAACCAATTAAGAGGTTCTAAATATATTAAAAAGTTTAATTAACAATAAAAAAAGAAAAACTATGTACTCTTATGTTCTTCAGTGTTACATGTGATACAATGTAATTAAGGAGATGATGTTGATGGAAAAAGTTAAAATCAGAAAACGCGGAAACTCAATTGGTATTAACTTCAATAGTGAGACTCAAAAAGAATATGGATTAGCTTTGGGACAAGAATACTTTCTAACTAAAGATCAACAGGGAGCACTTATGTTGGTCCCAAAAATAAAACAAATTTATGGCGACAAAAAATATGCCAACGGAAAACTTTACCAGTCTCCCATTAATAATAAAAGTCAACTAGAGGGACGTGAAATGATTTGAATAATCAATCGTATTGTCCAAATCAAGGAGACGTTGTTTGGATTGATTTTGATCCCAGTAGAGGAAACGAAATTAAAAAAAGACGTCCTGGCCTAGTAATCAGTACCAAAGCCTTTAATGACGCAACTCGTTTTGTTGTTGTTTGTCCAATTACGAGTACAATTCGGAACTATGCTGGTAATTTTAATTTAAATGGATACAAAACACATGGTCAGGTTATAACTAGTCAACTAGCAAGTTATGATTGGTCTAGTAACAGTGATAGAAATATTAAATTCATTGAAAAATTAACTCAATACGACTTACTAATCATAGAACAACTAGTAGGTCAGATCTTTAATTTCCCTAGCCAGGGATAAAACAAATAGTAATAAAAAACTGATACGCCACAAAAAGCCTCTAACTATCGCATTAGTTAGGGGCTTTGGCATTTATATTGTTAATACTCACAGTTTTATTATCTCAAATCATTCCATGTTTCAAAAACGCTAAAACCAATTTTACTCTTAGTCATGCCGCTTAATTGGTTTGGCCGGATCGCCTACGTAAGTTGAATTGGCAGGAACATTCTTATTGACAACCGAGCCAGCACCGATAATGGCATTCTCACCAATGGTAACACCTGGAAGAACAATGACACCAGTTCCAAGCCAAGCATTTTTGTGAATGTGAATGGCACCAGTAGTAATCAAATTCCGGTGGTCTGGTCGCGTATCGTGGTTAAGCGTAATCAGTGAAACTCGTGGTCCAATCAAAACGTTTTCGTCGAGATAAATTCCACCAGCATCGTCAAACAGACAATCAATGTTGATTAAGACTCCTGATTTTAAGAAAATGTTGCGACCAAAATCAGTCTGAAGTGGTGGAAAGACAATCACGTTTTCCGGTACTTCTCTGCCAGTAATCTTAGCCAAGATTTCCTGTTGCTTAACTGGATCTGGTTCACTGTTAAACTGTTTCAATAATTCAGCATTTTTAAAATGAATATCAAAGATTGGTTTAAACGACGGGTCACGAAAGTCAAACGTTCCACCGTTTAAGGCGGCCTTTAAAAGATCATCTTCTTTTGACATAGATATCTACCTCGATTTTTGTTTTTTAGAGTTATAAAGGCTCCTGTGACAATTGTATCATCATTATAATGAGAAACAGAAAATCACATAAATGCCTACCTATAATATCTAATAGCACTTTTTCTAATTTCGATACCATGCAGTTTTAGGCCAATTGTGATGTCGTTTCTTTTGACTCTCCATGATGAGCAATCTTTGACCCCATATCCATGCTCATTAAGTCCTTGCTAAAAATATTAATTGGATTTGAATTAATATTACTAAAAGCAACCAAAAACACCGAGAAAATTGAAATTACAACAAATAAAATCAGCTCATCCGTTTTCATAGGTGTTATGTTACATAAATAATATTTCGTGATAAAATATTATCACTAAAAATAATAAATTGAGGGGACTACAAAATGAAAGCTAAAACAATTCTTATATCAACATCACTCATTATCATTTTATCGATTGGTTTTCTTGCTTTTGACCTTTTATTTGCTGACCATGCAGCAGTAAGCATTCAAATGAGAGCAATAACTTTATCAAATACTAAAATTAAAAAGTTTAGCAAGAATTTAGCCACTTATAACTACATAAAACGCCATAAATATGAGACATTAAAAAATTTATCAGATGATCAAGGGTCAGGAAACTTAGATTATTACGTAGGATCGTTAGGGCAAAAAAACATTGGTGTTTACGGAAGACTCAATTATTCAGGTATTAGGATTTTATTCCCACAATTTCAAGTGAAGTATATAGAGCTAGAATAATCAAACTGAATAGACAATATTAACAATGTTGGTTTTAAAATGAAAAAAATAAAATCAAAAACGTGGTAATTCAATTGGCATTAGCTTCGATAGTAAGACAAAAAAGAGCCCACCAGCTTTAGCTGATAAGCTCAATCATCAGTTCACCACAAACTGGTGACTTGTGTATCTCTTACTGTTTTAATTATATCTAATATTATTATTTAGTCAATGATACACTAATTAAGGCGAGTATTTACACCACAATACTAACTATACTCGTCGGTGATTTGATGTATCTCTTACTATCAGTCATTATTCCAGTAATAATTAATTTATTAACTCATTTGATTGAAAAATTAATTGACTTTTTACTTAACTATTTTTCTGGAACTAAAGACTAGAGAAAAGCTCCTTTCACTTTAGGAAGGAGCTTTTTTACTTAATAGGCAAGCTACATAAAATTATTTTCTTTCATGTTATCCTAGCGATTAATCGCATCACAATCAATTCGTTCCTTATGCTCGCTCAGGTCTAGTCCCTTAGCCTCTTCTTCTGGAGTAACTCGCATCTTCGTAACGTGCTTTAGCACTAACACAATCAAGAAAACCATGACGGTCACAAACACGATACTGAAACCAGTTGCCAGCAGCTGAATCCAAAACTGATGAAGTGAACCACCAGCAAAGATGCCACTAAACTTCACCTGCGGATTAATTGCCTTACTAGCGAACAGTCCGGTCAAAAGACTACCAACAATTCCAGATACCCCATGACAACCGAACGCATCTAACGTATCGTCGACGTGCAAGCGGGGCTTTAAGTATTTAATGAAGGTGTAACTACATAACGTGGCAATGATGCCAATCGCAATCGCACTTCCAATTCCAACAAACCCACAGGCCGGAGTGATGGCAACCAGGCCACACAAAGTTCCGGTACATGCGCCCATCAGGGATGGTGCGCCTAGGATGAAGACGTCCAAAATAATCCACGTTAACATCGAGGTTGCCGTAGCAATCGTGGTCGTCAGCATCGCCTGAAACGCAATGTGATTAATGGCGAGTGCCGACCCACAGTTAAAACCGTACCAACCAAGCCACAAGATGACCGTTCCCAAAAAGACCCAGGTCAGGTTATAAGCCTTGTCGTTTTTGCCGCGCTTGTGTCGTCCAAGCATGATGGCCAGAACCAGGGCGGTAATCCCAGCGTTAATGTGAATGACCGTTCCACCAGCAAAGTCCAAGACTCCCATCTGTTGTAAAAATCCCCCACCCCATACGATGTGAACGAGTGGATAGTAAATCAAGATACACCAGGCAATCGTGAACAGGATTAGGAACTTAAACTTCATCCGGCCAACGATTCCACCAATCCAAAGGGCTGGCGTAATGATGGCAAACATCATCTGAAACAGCATGTATGAACCGTTGGAGATGGGACCGGCAGTTGCTGGGGCGGTAAAGTTGAAATTATGTAACATGAAATCATGCATCCCACCGATAACGTTGAAGTAGTTCCCCGAAAACGAGAGCGAGTAGCCAATGATGACCCACAAAAGAACGGGGATGCTGCACATGATGAAAACCGACATCAGGGTGTTCACCACGTTTTTTCTTGAAACCATCCCGGCGTAGAAAAACGCCAGTCCTGGTGTCATGAAGAACACCAAAATCGTACAAATAAATACAAAAACCTCGTTTGCTGCCATGTAAGTCACGCCCGTTCATCAATTTAGTATACCAATAGTCTAGGCTTTAATTCTCATTTGAACAGGTTTAATGTCTCAAAACGTTACATGAAAGACGGAAAAGTTTCATCAAGTCGCCTTTCTTGACGTTTACGCCATATGAGGGTTTACCCTTTACCTGTATTAAGAAGGGAGTTGTTATGATGTCTGTTAAAGATAAAGTAGTTGTCATCACCGGTGGCTCTTCTGGAATGGGAGAAGCAACCGCTAAGTTGGCCCTCAAAAGAGGTGCCAAAGTGGTCGTTGGATCACGAAATGAAGAAAAATTAGAACGAATGGCCGATGAAGTTGACCATCCCGAAAACTTTGCCTACCAACAAACTGACGTTACGAAAAAAGACGAGGTGCAATCCTTAGTCGATTTAGCCATCAAAAAGTTTGGCAAGCTCGACGTAATTTATAACAACGCTGGCATCATGCCGCAGGGAATGGTTGACGATCCAGCTAAATTGAGCGAATGGCAGGATATTTTAAATACCAATATTATGGGAGTATTGAACGGCATTGTGTCCGCGGTTCCTCAAATGAAGAAGCAAGGTCATGGTTTAATCATGGCCACCGACTCGGTCGCTGGTCACGTGGTTTACCCTGGGTCAGCCGTCTACAATGGTTCCAAGTACGCCGTCAAAGCCATCATGGAAGGGTTGCGTCAGGAACAACACCAAAACGGCATCAAGACCGGGATTGTGTCACCCGGCGCTGTTGATACCAACCTGATGTCAACCGTTCACGACGATAAAATCCAAAAGAGTATTGAACAAAATAACAACACCAAGTATGGCTGGTTAGAACCTGACGACATCGCAGAAATTGCCGTCTTCATGATGAGTCAACCAGAAAATGTTGACATTAACGAAGTCCTGGTTCGCCCAACCGACCAAAACATCTAATAAAACTTTGATTTGACTCCTACTCAATGAGTAGGAGTTTTTTGTCACAGAATCTTAATCAATTTTGAAACCCATTTACTTGAATCAGGACTAAATTTAGCGTTAAATGATCTCGTATTGGAAGTCATAAGTTGGAAGAGGGGTTTTATTATGACAATCGAAAATAAAGTTGTAGTTATCACCGGTGGTAGTTCTGGGATGGGAGCTGCCACCGCCAAGTTAGCTTTGTCTAGGGGAGCCAAAGTGGTCGTCGGTGCTAGAAACGAGGAACAACTTGAAGAGCTTTCCACCGAAGTTGATAATCCAAAAAACTTTTCTTACAAAATTACGGATGTTACTAAGAAAGAAGACGTTCAGGAACTGACCGGCATGGCAATCGACAAGTACGGCCAGCTAGACGTCATGTATAACAACGCTGGCATTATGCCACAGGGACCTGTCGATGACCCGGATCGTTTAGCCGATTGGAAAAAAGCCATTGACACCAACATCATGGGCGTTTTAAACGGGATTGTGGCTGCGGTCCCACAAATGAAACAACAGGGTCAAGGTTTAATCATGGCCACCGATTCCGTCGCTGGTCACGTAGTTTACTCTAATTCCGCCGTTTATAACGGTTCCAAGTACGCCGTCAAAGCCATCATGGAAGGTCTCCGTCAGGAACAACACCAAAATGGAATTCGGACTGGGATTGTCTCACCCGGCTTTGTCGACACGAACCTGATGAACACCATCAACGATGACAAGATTAAAAAACAGATTGAAGCTGACAAGCATGGCTGGTTGAGTCCCGAAAACATCGCGGAAATCGCGGTCTTCATGATGAGTCAACCAGAAAACGTTGATATTAACGAAGTCTTGGTTCGTCCAACCGACCAGGATGTGTAAGTGAATATACCAAATAAGCCCTTACTCAAATCGAGTAAGGGCTCATTTTTTTGGAAAACTAGTCATTCTAATTTCATTAAACTATTGTTCAGTCAAACATAATTAATCCTTATCAACAATCAACAACGATTTAATGGCTTCCCGCTTATCCATGGCAGCGTAAGCATCCTTGACATGGTCTAAATCAAATTCCTTGGTAAAAACTTTTCCGGGATTAATCTTGCCGTCAAGAACCGCTTTCAGCAATACATCACGGTCGTAGGTAGTAACGGGCGCAATGCCACCACGCAAACCGGTATTGTTATAGAACAAGTTGTTGGTGTTCATTTCGGCTTTTTGCGGAATGCCCACTCGACCAACGACAGCACCTGGTCTAGCAACCTTAGTTGCCGTATCCACCGACTGCTCGGTTCCAACACATTCAAGGATGGCATCAGCGCCAGCACCGTCGGTTAGCTCCATCACATGCTTAACCGCTTCATCCCCACGTTCTGGGACAATGTCAGTGGCGCCAAACTCCTTGGCTAACTTTTGGCGGTCCTCGTGACGACTCATGGCAATGATTCGTTTTGCGCCACGCAACTTGGCCGCAATTACACCACAAAGGCCAACGGCACCGTCACCCATGACGACAACGGTGTCACCGTCCTTCACTTCGGCGCTAGCGGCGGCATGATAACCCGTTGCCATGACGTCAGAAAGGGTAACCAGTGACTTCAACATTTCGTCTGAATAGTCCGATGGTTGACCGGGAATCTTGACAAGCCCCCAGTTCGCGTTGATGTATCTGAAGTACTGGGCTTGATAACCAATGTTGGCACCCTTTTCCTGATTCATACAGTTACCGTCAAAACCCGCCAAACAAGCGGCACAGTGACCACAACCATGGGTAAATGGGGCAATCACAAAATCTCCGGGTTGAACGTCCTTGACGTCTGATCCAACTGAATCCACAATTCCAATGGCTTCGTGGCCCACAAAGGTATCGCGTTTTCGTTCGTCAATGCCACGATACCACCAGAGGTCGGATCCACAAACACTGGCCCTGACTACCTTGATAATGGCATCGGTTGGTTTTTCAATCTTGGGTTTGGGCGTGTCAACGAGTTCAACATCGCCCGGTTTGATAAATTCCGTTGCTTTCATTTCAATTCCTCACATTCATTTAACTAAGCTTTTCGATTAATTCCTAAACTTTCTCTTACATCCAGCTGGTCATCTTGTAGCAGGCGCGTCGCTAGGTCAGCAATACTGGCAACGGCTACCCGATTACCGCTAACATCTTGACCTTTATACGTAATTTCGTATTCACTACTGCCGTTATCAAACCATCCCGGTCGAATTAACGTGTAATCTAAATCAGAACCTTCAATCACATCGGCCGCCTCACGATACGGTGCCAGTCGCGGATTGTTCTTCAGGTTTCCGCTTGCCGAAATTTCTTCAGGGACCTCATTATAGATGCCCATTGACGTAATGAAGACCAGGCGTTTGACGTTTTCATCATCCATGGCGGCCACAATGTTCCTGGCCATTTCTGGTAAATTGCCACTAAGCGCCACAAACACTTCGTCCTGACCATGCACTATTTTTTCAAGGTCAGATAAGTCATTTACGTTGCCGCTCTCGGCCCGCTCTCGACTGTCATCACTAAACCTTTGACCTGCACTTCTTGAAAAGAGTGTCAAAAAATCATCGGTCTTTTCCAACAGGTTCTTTCTGACCTCTTGACCGACGTTTCCGGTCGCTCCAATAATTAAAATTTTCTTCATGAATTATGCCTTTCGCATTCTCATTATTTAACGAAGTTTTGAATGGTCTTTGGGTCACGGTGGTCAAAGAACTGGCTTTCACCCTTGTCCAACTTAGCGATTTGACTCATATCATCGTCACTTAATTCAAAGTCGAAGATATCGATATTTTCTTCCATCCGATTCTTATGAGTTGATTTAGCCAGGGTCACGATCCCACGTTGAAATTCCCAACGTAAGATGACCTGACCGACACTCTTATCGTACTTGTCACCGATTGCTTTCAGGGTTTCATTGTTAAAGATAGCGTGTTTGCCTTCCGCAAATGGAGCCCAAGCTTCTGGACGAACATCAAATGATTCCAGATAGTCGACGGCGGTCTTTTGTTGTTCCCAAGGATTAATCTCAATCTGATTAACGGCGGGTTTAACGTCGTTAAATAGTGCCAAATTGGTAATCTGATCATCGTAGAAGTTGGAAACCCCAATGGACTTAATTTTGCCCGCTTTTTGAAGTTCTTCAAGGGCCCGCCATGAACCGAAGGTGTCGCCGTAAGGCTGGTGAATCAGATATAAATCAAGGTAATCCAGTCCCAATTTTTTGAGGCTGGTTTCAAACATGTTCATGGTTTTGTCGTAACCACTGTCAGTGAACCAGACCTTAGAGGTGACAAATAAATCCTCGCGTTTTACGCCAGACTTCTTGAGACCACGACCCACAGCCTCTTCATTTTGGTAGTATTGAGCCGTATCGATTAAACGATAACCCGATGCGATGGCGTCGATGACCGATTGTTCGGCCTCTTCTGGGTTGGTGATTTGAAAGGTCCCAAAACCAGTTGCGGGCATTTGGTTACCGTCATTTAATGTAAAGTATTCCATGATAACTCTCCTTATTAGTTATTTATTAACTACCCCATAATTTACACCTTTACTTGGACTTGAATGCAAGTAAAGCGTTTTGTAGAAAAGAAAAAAACAACCAAAGATTGGTTGTCTTAAACCGAGTCATCTTCAAATTTTGCCATCCAGTACACGTCATGGTAACTTCCGTTAACGTAAAACTGGTCTTTGAGCGTTCCTTCAAT
This sequence comes from Fructilactobacillus sp. X7R9C1, assembly GCF_059901005.1. NCBI lineage: Bacteria > Bacillati > Bacillota > Bacilli > Lactobacillales > Lactobacillaceae > Fructilactobacillus > Fructilactobacillus sp. X7R9C1. Next base: position 63,218 of record NZ_JBWXVG010000002.1, read on the forward strand.
CTTAAACCCAAACTTTTCGTAAATGTGAACGGCGGGTTTGTTTTGCACGTCAACGTATAAGAAAATCTTGTGGAGGTTTAACGTCTCAAATCCATAGTTCACACAAGCGTCAAACGCCGCCTGGGCAATGCCATTACCAACGAATTCGTCGCCAAGCGCAATCTCAATCTCAGCGTTTCGATCGCGTGGATTAATATCAATCAATGCCACGATTCCAGCGAACTTGCCCTTGACGTCAATCGCAAAATTGCGAACGGCCGGATCATTGTTCTCACGTTCGTATCTTTCGTTAAGGGACGACATAGAAAGATACGATTCGGTGAACCAGTAGTCCATGGCGCGTTTATCATTAAACAGTTCATGGAGTTTGGGTAAATCAGTTTTCTCTAAAGCACGTAATTTCATTAATTATTCCTCGGTTGTCTTTTAATTAGTGCCTAAATCTTATCAATCTTTATTCACTTTGACAATTTATGAAGAAGAAACAGAACTAAAACAAATGAACCCATAAAGTCGACTTTTGATCCGACTCTATGAGTTCATCCCGTTTCTAATTATTAATATTGATTATCATTTTGCTTTATCAGGGTGTCCCTGCAAGTAGATGGTGTGAGTGTTTAAGAATTCATCAATTCCATGTTTACCATCGTCACCACCAATTCCAGATTCTTTCCAACCAGAATGTGAACCATTAATGGCTTCAAAGTTGTAACGGTTAATGTAGGTTTCACCGTCTTCGAGTTCGTTTGCGGCTCGATGAGCGTTATCCAGATTCTCGGTAAAGATTGATGAAGTAAGCCCAAAGTCACTATCGTTAGCCATCTTGATGGCATCACTTAGGGTCTTGAAGGTCACAATTGGGAGAACCGGTCCAAAGATTTCATCCTGAATAATCTCAGAATCCTGTTTGACGTTCGTGATGACCGTTGGTTCATAGTAAAAGCCACCTTCGATGTTCAACTTGTGACCACCAGCGGTAACCTTGCCGCCAGCTTCAACGGCTCGGTCAACCATCTTTGAAACTTTATCCAAAGCTCCTTGGTTAATCAGTGGACCCATCCCAACGTTTTCGTCCTTCATCGGATCGCCAACCGTGATTTCTGACATTTTCTTCGATAATTTCTTGATGAATTCGTCGGCCACGTCTTCTTGGACGTATACTCGTTCACAGTTATTACAGATCTGACCGTTATTATCAACTCGGGAATCAATGATGGATTGAACCGCCAAGTCAATATCAGCATCCTTACATACAATGGCGGGAGCTTTTCCACCAAGTTCAAGTGACACTTTGGCCAAATGGGTAGCGGCACTCGTCATGACTCGTTTCCCTGATTCAACCGAACCAGTCAGACTAATGATGCCGACCTTTTTATTCTTTGACAATTCGTCGCCAACGACCGAACCAGGTCCCGTGACAATGTTGACAACGCCCTTAGGAATGCCAACTTTTTCAACGATCTTAGCGAATTCGAGCGCTAAGTTAGGAGTGTCAGAACTTGGTTTCATCACAATGGTGTTCCCGGTGACTAGTGCTGGACCCATCTTTCTGGCAATTAAGAAGAACGGGAAGTTCCATGGTAAGATGCCGGCCGCAACGCCAATTGGTTGTTTTTCAATCATGATACTTTCGTCTTCGTTATCAGATTGAAGGATTTCTCCCTCATAGGTTCGACTGGCACTTCCCATGTAGTCAAAGTAATCGGCTGAGAACAGGATCTCAGTGGTGGCAAGTGACTTAATCTTGCCCTGTTCTTCTTGAAGCATGTAAATCAAATGGTCTTTTTGTTTACGAACTTCGTTTGCGACCGCGTGCAAATACTGGCCACGGGTGGCAGCCGGAACCTTCTTCCATGATTCTTCGGCTTTAGCTGCGGCATCGATGGCCGCTTTCGTCTCTTCCTTACTAGCACTAGGAACGGTTGAGATTGCCTGTCCCGTCGCTGGATTGAGCACCGTTAATACTTTTCCTGAATCTGAATCTTTAAATTCTCCATTAATGTACATTTGGTAATGTTTTAATTCAGCCATAATATGATGCTTCCTTTCAATAACGTTTAATTTCAACAATCATGTTAAAGTGATTTAATCAACCTTATTTGCCAGGTTGGTAGTCCTTATCAATTACTAATACCGGTTTAATCGTCTTTCCGCTGATGGAATCAGCATTGGCTTCGTTGATTTCATCAAATGGGTAGAACTTCTCGGTCTTATCAAAGTCGAACATGCCTAATTGGTAAAAACGAATTAAACGTGGAACGTCGACTTGCGGGATCGAATCACCCATGTTAACACCGACAACCTTGCGATCACTGGTACAAAGGTCGTTCCAAGTATCCAAGTTAATGTGCTGGTCGGTTACGGCAATCGTAGCCGTTGTTCCACCTTGAGCCAAGGCTTGAATCGAACTTTCCATGACCTGTTTAACGCCAGTCGTATCAACGGCATAGTCGACTCCGTGCCCATTAGTTAATTTCTTGATGGCTTCAACGGGATCCTCGTCCTTACTGTTGATAGCATCAGTGGCGCCAAGTTCCTTGGCCAACTTCAAACGTGAGGGAACGATGTCAACGGCAATCACACTGGTACATCCAGCAATCCGACCAGCCATCATGGCAGCTAACCCAACGGCTCCAGTCCCAAAGACCGCAATCGTTGAGCCTGGTTCAGGCTTTAAGGTGTTAAAAACCGTGCCACTGCCCGTGACATAGCCACAACCTAAGGGACCAAGCTTTCTTAAATCAAGGTCCTTTGAGACCTTAACGGCGTTTCGTTCACGAACCACCGTGGTCGTGGTAAACGATGATTGGTCAAACATGTCGGCAACATCGTGCCCATTTTCGGTAAAGTGCGCACTGCCGTCGGGACGAACCCCCGATAGGTTATTGGCCGCGTAGTTTAAACATTGAGTGGGAATTCCCCTTAAACAGTTAATGCAGTTTCCACAACCATAAAATGACAGAACGACGTGATCGCCGGGCTTAAAGTCTTTTACTTCCGAACCAACCTTTTCGACAATCCCAGAACCTTCATGACCAAGAATAATCGGATAACCAATCTCAGCCGTGCCCTTTCTTAAAGCTTCATCTGAGTGACAAATTCCGGTCGCAACCATGTGAACTTGTAAATCATCTGGTTGCATTTTGGCTAATTCGACATCATCTTTAATTTCGAACTTGCCATTTTTCTTATTAACGACCGCTGCTTCAATCTTCATAAGTAAACCCTCCCATAATGTAAAATTGTTAATTATTGAGCAATTATGATCAAAGAAAAAGCTGATTTCATTAATCAACAATTGATTTTTTAAACTCTTTTCTATTAAACAGGATTGGAATTTTCGAAATGATTGGTTTGATCTGTAACCGCTTACAGATTGTTATACTCGTCTTCTAAAAAAATTCAAGTTATAACACATCAAAATCATAATTATCTAAGAAATTATCCTTTCAAACCCTTGTGTTTCTAGTAGAGTCAAAAGCCAAAAAAATTCCCCAATATTGTGATGGAATAAACTTTAATTATGTATAAAAAAGAGAACCCAAATAAATGGATTCCCCTTACTTAATTATTTAATTTTTGCTGGATTCAAGATTGGCTTCTCCCAGAAATCAAGCGCACAAATCGAGTTAATAATGTAATAGATGTATTTGCCAACGTTTGCAAAGTTACCCTGCACGATGGCTTTTAGTAACTGGATCAGATTGTAGACGAACCAGTACTTCCACTGAACGGTCAGTTTCATCGCGTTTAAAATGTTCGCCGAAAGCGACAAATCAAACGCAATCACAACAATCCAGAATAACAAATGCGTGTAACCATTAGGCCAGCCCACTAAATTAGCCGCAAACGAAAATACCAGACTCAAAAGTAAAATGCTGGTCATGACAACCCACTTCTTGACGCCCGTATACGGTTTGGTCGCCTTGTACTTAGCGGTCTTCATCCACTTGTTAATCGCAAACGTGTAGATGATGAAAGTCACCGGATAGGTCACAACCGCCGCTTTATTACCTAAAACGTAGTCAATAAAGCCGGACAACACTACGTTAATGATGCCAATCACATTGCCGAGGTTATTCATTCTCCCAGTTAAACGCGTTGAATAAATGGAGAGGACGGCGTTTACAATCGAAATAATTCCAAACGGAACAAAGACCGCCCAGGAACCCCAGTGCGTGACGTCTGCCAGATTCTCCGTCAGATAACCACTCGCAATCGACGCAATTACCACGATTGCGACTCCAACTAGGTCAAACCATCGACTTTTTGCTAATGCATGTAACATTATGAACATCTCCTCATTGTTTTTAGCGAGGCGTATCGGAAGCAACCCTCGTTATTTAGTTTTTTGTTACAAACAATTGAACGGCTTGATTATAACACCATTATCATTACTAGAAGCCAAATTTTGAACGTAAAAAAAGACAACCCGGATGGATTGCCTAATTAATCTAGTTCGATTTGCTTTGACTATCTTTCGCTGTTTCTTGATGCTTAGTCTTAGAACTATCTTTATTTGTAAAGTGATTAATAACCATGTGTAAAACAATAATAAACAGAATGGCACCAACTAGGACGCCGACAATTCGCTTCAAACTACCGTTAATGATGTACATCCCACCAACGATATAAATAATTGACTGTGGGATTGACCCAATCACAACCGCTAGAACCAGTAGTTTGCGTGATATTTTGAACCGTGAAGCCGCGTAACTAATTAAATAAACGGGGAAGAACGGGATGGCATAACCAATACACAGAATGATAAAGGGATGCTTAACGTTACTAAAACTCAATTCTTTATCTCGATAATTACTTGCGATATTACGGACGGACTTAATCAACTTAACACTGCATAGTCCACCAAGGGTTAACCCAATTAAATTAATAAAAAAGCCCAAAACGTTCCCGAAACAAATGCCGGCTAACACACAGATTACTTGATAAGGAACAAACGGTAACAACGTCGCAAACGTTAAAACAATTAAAAATAGAGCCGCATCGATAAACCCATGTTCATGAATTTCTTTGACGGCCATGCCCCGCTGACTCGGATCAAAAAACATCCGAATCTGTGGAAAATAATCTTTAAACAGAATCACTAATCCAATAACAACAATAATCGCTAAAAGACAGTATACGATTTTCTTGTTTTCTAATTTTTTAATGATGATAAACTACCCCTAACGTTAATTGAATAGGGAAATTCTAACACATGTCACGAAACGATAAAACCGATTTTACAAAATTAAATTCCATAATGCCATTTCTTTTCTAACTTTTACCACTAGTCTATAATCAATCCTAATAGTCACATTCAAGGAGGTTTTTACTTTGCACATTGACACAAAATTAATTCACGGCGGAATCACTGGTGACAAGGAAACGGGAGCCGTTTCCGTCCCGGTCTATCGCGCCTCAACTTTCAAACAAACTAAGCTTGGCGGGAATCCACGCTGGGAATACTCACGGACGAGCAACCCGACCCGGTACGCCCTTGAAACCCAGATGGCAGAACTCGAAAACGGAACCGCTGGTTTTGCCTTTAGTTCGGGGACCGCTGCCATCAACACCATCCTCTCGATGTACTCCAAAGGCGATCACATCATCGTCGGACAAGACTTGTACGGCGGGACGATTCGTCTGATTAATCAGGTGATGAAACGCTTCGGGCTAGAATTCACGGCCGTTGACATGCAAGATGTAGACGCCGTCAAGGCTGCTTTTCAGCCCAACACCAAGGCCATTTACTTTGAGACTCCTACAAACCCACTGCTGACGGTAGCCGACATTCATAAATTATCCGAAATGGCGAAAAAACACAGTGCCAAAACCATCGTTGATAACACCTTTGCGACCCCTTATAATCAGAACCCATTGGATTTAGGTGCAGACGTGGTGGTACACTCCGCCACCAAATATCTCGGCGGACACAGTGACGTGGTGGCGGGCGTTGCCGTTACTAACGATGACCAGATTGCCGAACAGTTGGCCTTCCTGCAGAATTCCATCGGTAGTACGCTTGGACCAGATGACAGTTGGTTGGTTCAACGTGGCATTAAGACGCTGGGTGCTCGCATGCGGGTTCACCAGGATAACACCAATGCGATTCTTGATTTTCTCAAAAATGAACCCAAAGTTGCGAAGGTTTACTATCCTGGTGATCCTGACAATCCGAACTACGAAGTGGCAAAGAAACAGATGCGTAACTTTGGTCCCATGATTTCGTTTGAACTCCAACCAGGACTATCGGCGAAGACCTTTGTCGAAAGTTTGAAAATTATCACCCTGGCTGAAAGCCTTGGTGGCGTGGAAAGCCTGATTGAAGTTCCAGCGGTCATGACCCACGGTTCCGTTCCAAGAGCAGAACGTTTAAAGGACGGAATTGCTGACGGTCTGATTCGTTTGTCAGTTGGGATTGAGGATAAGGAAGATTTACTGGACGATTTGAAACAGGCGTTTGATAAAATTTAGGAAACAAAGAACTAGCATATTTAGATACGAATACGCTAGCTCTTTTATTTTGCCGAATAATATTTTTTGATCGTGAGGTACCAAATTAACTTAATATTGACAATTATTCTAACTTCGGTAAAATTATTAAAAAACAAGGAGGAAGTTATGAATTTATCTAAAAAGTTTATAATTCCAATTCTTTGCGTAACAATGTTGTTTATTCTAAGTGGATGTAAGAATTTCTCGTTAAATAGCTCTGGGAAAGATTATTTAAAAGTATATGATGCAAATAACAAAGTTATTGAAACGGCAAATGGTCATAAAAGCACTGATATTCTTTCAAAAATAGATAAAAACTATAATTCAGTAAAGAAAGAAAAGGTTCCTAAGGATGCTAAAGTAAGCTATAAATATGTAAGTCATGAAAGAAAACACAATATTAAAACCTCTTTGACCGTATATTCAAATTATAAGATCGCAAAAGTGAGCGGAATTCCAATGATTGGAAATGGCGTTATCCACTTAAATCAAAATGAATTTAACGAATTAAATAATCCTAATAAGCTAATTAATAAATACAAATAAAGTTGATTATTTTAAACGATAAATTAACGGGTCACTTTAATATCCATATATAATAAAAAAAGCTAATCATCACTGATTAGCTTACCCAAATTAACGCACCTGAAATACGCGCTTGGAAGAGATGCGCAATATCTCTTCCTTTTTTTATTACACTATTATTGTATGTGATAAACGCATAAATGTCAATCCAACTTTTTTTACTCCCAATCAACCTCAATCTGTTAAACTGAAACCAAATAATTAATGGGAGGCATATTATGACTAGAAAAATTGGAATCATTGGTGACGGTCACGTTGGATCAACGGTGGCAAACTACATTGTTGTAAGTGGGTTCGCCGATGACTTAGTAATGATTGATAAAAACGACGCCAAGGTCAACGCTGACGCCATTGATTTTCGGGAGGGCATGCCTAATTTACCCTTTCACACCAATATCATTGTAAATGATTACGCCGCCCTAAAGGACGCCGACGTTGTTATCTCGGCCCTTGGTAAGATTAAACTATCAAATAACGACAGCGACAATCGTTTTGCCGAATTATCTTATAACATTGAACAGGTCAAAGAAGTCGCACCCAAGATTCGTGACTCTGGTTTTAATGGCGTTCTAATTGCCATTACCAACCCGGTGGACGTGATTACCCAGTTGTACCAACAAATTACTGGTTTACCAAAAAAGCACGTTATTGGAACGGGAACACTCCTAGATTCTGCCAGAATGAAACGTGCCGTTGGTGAAAAACTAGGAATTGATTCACGCTCAGTCACTGGTTACAACCTTGGCGAGCACGGTAACTCCCAGTTTACCGCATGGTCGACCGTTCGGGCTCTTGACCAACCAATTGAAAAGTTAGCCAAAAGTCGTCATCTTGACCTCGACACTTTAGACCAGGAAGCACGCCACGGCGGTTTTAGAGTAATGCAAGGTAAGGGTTACACCAGTTACGGAGTTGCCAGTGCCGCAGTACGACTCGCCAACACCGTTCTCTCTGATGCCCGCACCGTTTTGCCAGTCTCAAACTACCGTTCTGACTATGGCGTATACTTTTCCTATCCAGTTGTAGTTGGAAGAGACGGCGTAATCGAAGATGTCCCACTTGATTTAACCGATGAAGAGAAAGATAAACTCCAGGCTTCCGCCAACTTTATCAAAAAGAACGTTGAAAAATACAGTTAAAACACAAACACACCGTAACCACTAGATTTTCTAGCAGTTACGGTGTGTTTTAGTACTGTCAGCAATTAAAATCGCCACAGCAGACGTAATAATAAAAAAAGCCAATCATAGTGGACTAACTGAACTATGATAATCGCATCCAACTTGCGATGAGAAAAAAGTTAGAGATTTCTTCTCGTTTTTATTATATGGAATAAATAGTTGGATGTCAATTTAAATCGAATCCATAAAAAAATGATTGCCCCACCAGGCAATCATTTTATTTTACATTTATATGAGCAGCCAAGGACTTGAACCTCAATCTCACGAATAAAGAATTCGTTGCTCTAACAAGTTGAGCTAGCCGCTCGCAAGCAAAACTCAATTACATTTACCAGTATAATGCATATTAGCGCGTTCGACAACACTTTTTGCGGTCGATTAATGAAAACTTCATAATTTTAATTACTAGTGACGATGTCGATTAAACTTCCTGATTTGAAGAATTAAGTAGATTAACAACAGAAGGATAACCAGTAATTCAATCGCGCCCATGATCATTTTCATCACATTTACTGGATTAGCTGACTTGTAAACAACGGGGACACTCATGGAACTGTTTGGTAATAAGTCTAATTCATTTTGAGACGCCTGGATGTTAACCGTTCCAACCCTCTCGCCGTTCGTAATTGGAGCAAGTGGCGTTTTGAAAACCCTAGAGTGGTTGGTAGAGACAAAGTCTGTCTTTAATTTTTCACCCTGCGGTAACCAGTACGTTTGAGGTGCCGTCAAGCCAATTTTAGTTTTAGGATTTTGTCCGTTAACAACGTTGACGGTTTTATTTTTAATCACGTTGTCACCAATCGTAATTGGTTCCAGGCTCTGACTGATTTGATTGAGCATTAATTGAGTTTGGGTGAAGCGCTGTTCCTTGGGCGCTCCCAAAACGACGGTAATCACACGGTCGTTGTTGCTGGTACCAGTTCCCACAAAATTCTCACCCGCGGTATTACTGGTCCCCGTCTTTAATCCATCAATCTTGAATGGATTAGTTTGGCCCAGAAGTAAGTTAGTGTTCTTGTGCGTATTTCCATCCCATTCCAATGTGGTCATTGAGGTAGTCTTTAAGATTTGCGGGTATTGAGTAATTAATTTCTGTGCTAATTGAGCTAATTCCCCAGCTGACATCGTATTCTCAGCGTCATCACTTAATTTAGGATTCTTTAGCGCGCCTAAATCGTGATTAGCCAATCCACATGCGTTATAGAATTGCCCATTCTTAATTCCCAATTTTTTGACTTCTTGATTCATCATTTGACCGAAGTCGTGGTTAGGACCTGCCAAATATTCGCCAAGTGCCATGGCAGCACCGTTAGCAGAACAAACCAGACTCGCGTCGTACAGTTGTTTAACCGTGTATGATTGACCAGCTTTCAACGGAACGTTAGTAAAATCACGTTTCTGACTCAAATTAGCAACCCCAGGGCTAATTTTGACCTTGCTGTCCCACGAGATCTTTTTTGCTTTTATTTGGTTTAACACAATATATGTAGTGATGAGTTTACTAACGGACGCAATCGGCAACTCTTGGTTAGCGTTTTTGCTATAAATGATCTGGCCGCTGGTGGCATCAACGGCAATGGCACTTTTGGCCTTTATGTTAATTTCATTCTGTGAAATGGGCGGCTGTTTGTTACTAGCATCGACCGTACTAGGATTGAAGATCAGCGGCATGATTAAAAACACCAGCGAAAATATTACGCTCAGCGTCAGTAATTGATGTTTTTTACTTTTCAAAATCAAATGACCTCTTTTTATTAAATGATATTTTTTGTAGATAACACTTATACGTCTATTGTACTAAATTAATAAAATAATCAAAATATGCCATTAAAAATAAAAAGCCAATCATCACTGACTAGCTCAATCAAAATATTTCGTTATTCAATATTGATAATTAGTTCCACCACAACATCACATAAACAATAGTGGCAAACGCAAAGAAAATTCCATTAATTACGTACGTTTTCTTGGTTGGATAACACAAGAAATCGATTAAGTTTAGAATTAGGATAATGGGCAACCCAATTATCGTAAAGCCACTCACAATGGGATCAATAAATTGCGGCATTTTCATTCCAATCATGATCAAACCAAGCAGCAACGCGGAAACCACATAAATCAGGTTGACGATAAGCATCCCGACCGAGGCGTACTTACTGTATTTAGTTGAACTTGGCTTATCCTTTTTAAACAGAACGTTATAAAACAAAGCGTAAACCACAGCAAACACCACCATTCCGTAGATTAAAATAATCCAAAACATGGCGGGACTAAGGGTGAGGCTAGTCTTAATGTTTATAACCGCAAACAATTCAGGAAAACTACCGAAAACAATCAAAGCCGAAAGCAATGGTGCCAAGATAAACTTACCTAATGACTTAAGAAATCGCATGTAGACACTCTTCTTTCAATTAAATTCAATCCTTAGGTAAATTATACTATAAACGAAAAAAATACCAACTAACTCCCATTTGGAATTAGTTGGTATTTTACACTATTAATTAAATTAATTTCCTTCTAATGTATCCGGAACAGCCATCAATCACCATGACCATGATGACGATCCCCAATAAGATGATCCCCACTCTGGACCAATTGCGCGTGTTCAACGCCATAATCATTGGCGCCCCAATTCCGCCAGCACCAACCAAACCAAGGATTGAGGCAGCTCGAACTGAAATTTCAAAGCTGTACAAAGTGTATGAAATCAAAGCCGGCAGGATGGTCGGCCACGTCGATAGTGCGAAGACCTGCGGCTTACTGCCACCTGCAGCCACGATAGAGTACTCCGAACTGTGATTCATTTCCTCAATGGATTCTGAAAAGAGTTTCCCTAGCATCCCGATGGAGTGAATCCCAAGTGCCATGACTCCGGCAAAACTACCGGGTCCCACTGCTTTAATGAACATAATGGCTAAAACGATTTCGGGGAAAGCTCGAATGGCGGTCAAAAGGAAGGTTCCCACCTTAGATGTTACGTTGTACTTGCTACTCTTACTATGAGCGGCAAAGAAGGCAAACGGGACACTGATAACGGCAGCAATGATGGTCCCCAAAAATGCAATGGCAAGTGTCATAATCAACTGGGAGATCAGGTCTTCTCCACTACCATTGTAGATATAGGACCAATCAGGATGGATCAGTCCCATGAAGATGGACTTGGAAACCGTGCCAGCCGATTCCTGAATCTGACTAAATTTCATGTCAGAGAAACACCAGCCATAAATCAAAATGATGATGATTGCCCAAACGATCCAGCTGTAGCGGTCCCATCGTTTTTGTTTTTCGTTAATTTTTGGAAGGGTCACTGTAGTTTCCTCCTCAAGTAATTACTAAGGATGTCAATCACCAGAACCGTTACGAAGGTTGCAAGAATTACAACCGCCGTCTCGGAGTAGTTAAATTCATCGATGGTTTGTTGAAGATACAACCCAAGGCCTCCAGCACCAACGTATCCTAAAACGGTTGATGAACGAACGTTAACTTCTAGGGTGTACAGGAAGAAACTACAAAATTGACCTGCAATCTGGGGAATAATGGCCAAACGAATAATTTGGAGGATGCTGGCACCGGAAGCTTTCATGGCTTCAGCTGGCCCCATATCGACTGTCTCTAATACTTCATAGAACAGTTTGGAAATCATCCCAAACGAGAAAATGGCAAGCGTGATGGTTCCAGTCGTTGGACCAATCCCAAAGATGGCAACCAGGATAGCAGCTAACAGCAGTGATGGTAACGTTCTGACGATGTCCAGTACGAACCGAGACGTGCCGTGAATAACCTTACTGTGGTCAAGATTCCGCGCGGCCAGAAATGCAGCTGGAATCGCAAAGACGGTTCCAATCGTAGTTCCAAGGATTGCCATTTGAACGGTCTGAACCAGTGGGTCCCAAATAAAACTGAAGTACGACCAGTCTGGGTTACTCATTTGACCAATCAGAACCCCAAACTGGGCGATGTTCGAGATAAACAAGCTGGGATCAACCCCACAAATTTTCATGGAGTAAACGAACAGAATTATCAGAATGGCAATTACGATGATGCCCTTAACGTGATACTTTTTGACAAAGGACATCTTCGGCATGTCGCTAGTGTGCATTAGCTATTGCCTCCTTCGTAAATCGCCTTCAAATCTTCTGGAGTCGAGTCAGCCGCCGGTTTGTCGAACACCAATTTTCCGTCCCGAATTCCAATAATTCGGTCCGCAAATTCAAGTGCTAGTCCAACTGAATGGAGGTTCACCAGAACAGTATCGTGATCCTTGACGTTTAAATTCTTCAAATCCTGCATAACTCCGTGACTGGTCTTGGGGTCAAGCGAGGCAACTGGTTCGTCAGCCAGAACCAAATCAGGTTCCTGCATCATTGTTCGTGCGATGGCAACCCGTTGCATCTGTCCTCCAGAAAGGGAGTCCGCCCGATCGTATAATTTTTTGAGCATGTTAACATGGTCCAGTGATCGAACCGCCTTTTCCTTGTCTTCTCTACTATACAAACCGAGAAGTGTTTTCCAGACTGGATAGTAACCAACTCTTCCACTTAAAACGTTTTTTTGAACCGTAAGCCGGTTCACTAAGTTGAAACTTTGAAAAATCATTCCAATTTTTCGGCGAAAGTGACGGAGCGCTTTCCCCTTCAATTTAGAAATATCAGTCCCGTTGATGATAATTTTGCCGTCGCTGATATCTTGCATCCGATTAAGGGAACGAAACAGGGTGCTTTTCCCCGCACCTGAAAGTCCAACGACAGCGATGAATTCACCGCGTTTGACGTTAAAACTAATATCATCTAATCCTTTAATACCACTAGGATAAGTTTTGGTAACATGATTAACCTGTAAAATATCCGAATCGCTCAATTTAATCCCTCTCGCCTATTCTTTGGTTTTACTAATCTTGTTGGCTTGGTCCATGTACGAATGAAGTTGTTTAAATTCTGACTTCTTGTACGGAACATATCCCTCTTCTTGATAAATCTTGAAGATAACGTCATGACCTTCTTTAGTCTTCGCCATGTTCTCGTAGGCTTTGGCAATCTTTTTCTGCCATGACTTCGACATATCGCTTCGACAAGCAACCACGTCATTTGGAATAGCCTTAGTCGTATAAATGACCTTAGTGTCCTTCATAACGTTCGGATTATCCTTTTGGACTAAGGTTTGAGCACCCTGGAAAGTGAAGGCAGCATCGTTATTTTTGTTTAAAACGGACAGCACGGCCTGATCGTAACCGTTGATAACGTCAGTCTTGATGCCATCCTTATTAATATTAATTCCGTGCTTCATAAGCTCAACGACCGGGTAAATATAACCCGCCGTTGAATTCGTGGTACCAGTGGCAATCTTTTTGCCCTTTAAATCGTTGATATTGTTGATACCACTGTCTTTTCTGACAACAATCGTGGAATAGAAGTGATCTGATGACTTGTTAGTGAGTTGCAAAGTCTTCAGATCGCGTGCTTGACGCGTTGCTTGAACGAGAGGAACCACTTTATAATTCTTTTGTGCTAAGACAAAGTCCCCGGGGTTCATTTCAGAAACATCCAACGTCTTTGAACCCATGGCCTGAATAAGCGAGTTCCCGTCAGTTGAAACCTTGACCGTGACTGGAATATGGAGCTGTTTTTCTAACTGCTTGGCGAGTGGCTTGGCCTCAGCATTGGCCTGACCAGCATTCACTGACGGCGTAAAACCAACCGTTAATTTCTTTGGTTTGTAGTTACTTGACTGTTTCCCACATCCAACTAATCCAACCGACAAAAATGTAATGGCAGCACCTGCTGTGATCCATTTCAAAGCTTGCTTGAGTTTCATTACGAGTCCCTCCCAAAAAATTGTTGTACCAGACAAATTAATCATATCATGATACATACAATTTTCAATAAATATCTTTTGATTGTTCGTATTTTATTTAAATATGCACTCAATATATTCTTTGTTTTCCAATATATTAATTAATTAACGAATATTGATAATCAATGTAATTAGAGTAATCAAAAAGGGCAACACTAATAAGTACGAGTTGTCCTTAAAAAAATTTTGGTAGATAAAATTATTTTTTATTTCACGTGAAACTATTAATACTTCTTAATTATTAATATAATACATACAAACGAGTACTTGTGAAATTGTTTGTATAACAAAAAACTTCCTATATCAGTGATAATATTGACAATTCGTATAAATTTTGACACAATATTATAAAATTGTTCACAAACGATTTGCTGCAAACATAATGAAAAGCATTTAAATATGGGAGATTCTTATATGTACAATAAAAATGGTGAAAAAAATCAATCAAAAAATACTCGAAGGGAAAATCTAGTAAAAAAAGAACAAGATCAAAAGTTAATTTCCCTTTCTTCAAATAAAAACTTAGATTCAGACACAAACAAAAATAATAAAAAACATTATGAGCTATACAAAAAATACTTAGATGAAGCACTATGTAAAGAGAATAATAATGTTGCACTTTCTGGTAAATATGGAAGTGGTAAATCCTCCATAATCGATACATACTTAAAAAACAAAAACAATTATCTTAGAGTTAGCTTTGCAACTTTTAAAGATCCTAATGCTGAAAAAGGTAAGGAAACACAAAAAATGGATAATAATATTGCTTTAAATATTATTAATCAAATCATATACCAAATTGATATTGACACAATACCCTTAACTCACTTTAAAGTAAAAAGACCCGTACCAACAAAATTAAAATGGTTTTATTCAGTTGAAATTATATTATTAATTCTTGCAATATTTCATTCATCATTTCCTTCCTATATTTTTCTAATTACGTTGATCGGATTAATCATTTTCAGTATATTAATTCTTTTACATTTCTTAGATTCAAATGAATTATTCAAAACAAAAATTAAAGTAAAAAATATTGAATCTGAAATTGATTTAAATAATGATGATTTATTTGAAAAATATATTGACGAAGTTATATATTTGTTTACACAATTTGCTAAAGATAAGAGTAATAATGAGCCATGCATTTTAATTATTGAAGATTTGGATAGATTTAAAAGTATAATCATATTTGAAAAATTAAGAGAATTAAATATAAAGCTAAATAATAAGTCTAAAAATAGTAAAAATAAGCATCATTGGATATTTTTATATTTGATGCGGGACGATATCTTTATAGATGGAAAAGAAAGAGTTAAATTTTTTGATCAAATAATCCCAGTAATTCCATTCATTACTACTAGTAACTCATTTTATAAACTTAAAGAACTGTTTAAAGATAAAGACATTGACAGAAACCTTTTACACTATTTAAGTAATTATATAGACGACTTTAGAATACTAGCAAATATAAAAAATGAATATTTATTATTTTTTAATTCAAATAATATATCTAATAAAACAAACAAAATTGATAAAAATGAACTAGTAGCCTTAATTGCATATAAAAACCTTTATCCAGATGATTTTGATGATATTCAAAATGGGGAGGGTATTTTAGGAAATATAGTCAAAGACTATAAAGATGATATAAACAAACAAATTAAAGAAAAAGAGGAAAAAATAAAAGAATTAACTAAAAGAAGAAATGAAACTTCATTAAATGATGAATCAGAATTCTTACTAGTATGGGCTAGAAATAATAACGCATTTTATTTTGACCAGTATACCAAAAAAGAAATAAAAAACACAGCAGACACTAGTAAAATCATTAAGAATGATCTAGAAATTACTTTTCCAAACCATAATCGTATAAAATACAGTAGGTTTAAAGACGAAAATGACTATTATACGTATAAATCAAATCCTATTATTCACTATAACAAAGAGTTAAATAAAATAAATGCCACACTCAAACAGTTAAGAAAAAACAGATTATCGTCGTCAAGTAAAGACTTAATCTTTAGATCCATATCTACAAATCAAAAAAAATTTGAATTTATATATATACTAATAAAGGAAGGATATATTAATGAAAATTATCTAAACGTTATTAATAATTTTTATGGTAATAAAAATGACGGATATTTTATTAATAATATACTAAGTGATTCCAGTGAAGATATGCAAAATTTACAACTTTTTGATTATAATAATGTCCTAATTGAACTTAATAATGATCAATTAAAAAAACAACAAAGTTTAAATATAAGTTTAATTAATCATCTATTAAACACTCAATCTCTAAAAAATGAAAAAAAACTAGAAATAATGATTAAAACAGCTATTGAAAGTCCTGGATTTTTAGAAAAAGTAATTAATCAAGATGATAGAGATTATTTAAAATTAGTTAATTTTAAACCAGACATAAAATTCAATCTAGCTTATTTTAATGATATTAATAATCACCTAAAAGATATTATTCAAAATAATAGATATGAAGACACTAAAGCTAATTTTAACATTATCATTAATAATCTTAAATCGTATAAAAATGAAACATTAATTGAATTTATTAATAATAATGATATAAATGAAAAGATAAAATATAACATAATTCAGGAATGCTTGAAACCTATTAACTTTAAAGATTTAAAGGGGGATCTACTGTTCAAAGATGAACTCTTAAAAAAGAATAAGATCAAACCCACCATTACTAATGTACTTTATTACTTTAAGTCTAACGACAATTCAATTAACAATACTCTACTTACCTTCCTAAATAATAATGAAATAGATATGGAAAATAATAAAAATATAAATGATCAATTTTTTATATCTGTAGCAAAAACAACTTCATTAAAAACAAAAAGATATAAAGAATTATTAAAATATTGTCCAAAAAATATAAGTATTGAATTTAATAGTATTCTAGATAAAAATACTAGCATTGATAAAATTCAAGTATTAGTGGATTTTGATTTATTAAATATTAATGATGACGCAAAAGATTTTATCATTAATAATGACATTACAATACCTTCCGGTTTTATGAATAAATATGAAATCATTAGTTATATTTTGAATTTGTCTCAAAATAATAAATTTAAAAATCTACACATTATGGATGAATTAGTAGCCAGAAATGATTATAAAAGTATAATATTAGTTTCAAGTAATTTGGACCTACTTTCCTCGAATAAAAAAGTAAATGATTATTTAAAAGATAAATCTAGTTCTCTATCCGATAACTTAAAAGGACAATTTGAAAGACTTGTTAAGATTATGAACCCAAACAATAACATTGGTAATATAAAACTTGAAAATACTCAGATAAATAGAAATTATTTAAATTGGATGAAAAATAATAAAATAATTGAAAAATATAATGTAGGAAATTCTAAGATAGAACATATAAAAAGGCTTTAGTAAAAGCATCCAACTTTTTATGATAAATAATTGACAAATTCACTCATATAAAATAGAATTAAAGAGTAATAAAAAAGGAAGAGATGTCGTTACCATCCCTTCCCGCGCAGATTTATGTGTTATTTGGGTAAAAAGCTAATCTTTGCGGTTAGCTTTTTTATTATCGCGTATGACTTAGCACAATTAACGGTCGAATAAGAACCACTACTGCTAGTGGTACAATCCCAATAACCTAGTTTCTTCTGTATTCAAGCGACTCACCTCTTCATTAATTATTAAGGTGGAGATGAGCCCAACACAATAAACCTACTAAAGCTCCAATTGGTGATCAAATCAATTATCGCTCTATATGTAATCATACCTAATTATTCCAGATAATGGAATGGTTAATTTTTAAAATGAAGTGAAAGGAGAAAGTTTCTTGGATAATCCTAACGAACAACAATTAGCCAGCATTTTCAAAGCTCTTTCTGAACCAAATCGGATCAAAATCCTCAGAATCCTAATGGAAAACAAGAATGAAATGACATGTGGCGAAGTCAGTTCCCATCTCAATCTATCCTTATCAACCGTCTCCTATCATTTCAAAATCCTCAGACACGCCGGTTTAACCAATATGAGAAAAGATGGCCAAACCAAATACTTGTCCGTCAACCAGGATTTAATTAACAAAATTCATTTAAATAACGTTATTGAACAGAAGCCATAATTAGACTTCTGTTTTTATTTTGCTATAAAGATACTTGCATCCAATTCGAGATGAGACTATTCTAATTATAATTTCGATATCTATCGAAATACATTTTACTAATTAGGAGGAATTACCTTGAAGAAAAAGAAGAAATGGACCAAGAAAAAAGTCCTCATCATCATTTCAGTGTTAATCGCCACGTTCATGACGTCGGTTGAGACCACCATTGTCACTACGGCTCTGCCCTCAATATTGAGCAGTTTGCACGGACTGGCTTTTCAAAGTTGGGTGTTCGCTACATATCTATTAACTACAACACTAAGCACACCCATTTACGGTAAATTGAGTGATCGAATTGGCAGGAAGCCCATTTTTCTCTTCGGATTAGCAGTTTTCACGATTGGATCGATGGCTTGTGGACTCTCAACGAATATCGGCTTGTTGATTGCGGCGAGAGCCCTTCAAGGCCTCGGTGCAGGAGCCATTATGCCAATCACGTTTACCTTAATTGCCGACACGTTTCCACTAGAAGAACGTTCTAACATGATGGCATGGAATAATACGGCGTGGGGAATTTCGGCCTTAATTGGTCCCATCATTGGTGGTTTTATCGTTGACCAACTCAGCTGGCATTGGATTTTCTTCATCAACGTTCCACTGGGCATCATTGTATTCATTCTAATCTACTTTGGATACGCAGATCCTATTACCAAGAAAACCTCCCTCAAAATGGACTATCTTGGTAGCACTTACTTGGCCTTGTTTCTAGTATCACTGTTAGTTACCCTTCAATTTTTGGGTGAACAAAAAATCAACTTTGTCGTAATTATTATTGGATTGGTCATTATTACTACATCATTTATCCTGTTCATTCATGCCGAAAGAAAAGCCAGCGACCCTGTTATTCCGCTGAAACTATTTAAATCATCGACTTTTTCCGCCCAAATCTTAACGGCTTTACTACTGAGCGGGATTCAATTTGGCTTTCAAATTTATTTCCCAATGTGGTTACAGTCCATCTACCGGGTCTCAGCAACAATCGCAGGCTTGGCAATTACACCCAGTCCCGTTGCCTGGTTAATTACATCGTTCTTCGTTGGAGCGCTGATTAAGCGTTTCGCTCCAAAGTTCGTTACCATTCCGATTGTGATTATTCAATTTGCATTTTACCTCATTCTGGTATTCAGTTCCGTCTCCCTACCAATGATTTGGTTCTACATCATTTCAGGTGTCACTGGTGCTGGACTAGGAATCGTAATCACGATGAACACGGTGGTTGCGCAAGCAATCGTGCCCAAAGACAACGTCGGCGTTGCTTCCTCAATGATTACTTTGGGGAGGACACTTGGACAAACCGTTATGACTGGTGTATTCGGATTTATCTTTAATCTATCAATCAATCTAGGTCACAATCGTTATCCTGCCATTAACAGCAAACTTCTAAACGGTATCATTTCATCGAAAAATTCGGCTGGAGTTCATCTTCCAGCTAACATTATTAATGATATTAATCAGATTCTACTCGGTGCATTTCACAACGTCTTCTGGTTTGCACTAGTATTATTCATCATTATCGTGGTGGTAAATTTAGCGGATAAGTTGAATAAGCCGTTGGATGTAACAAATAAATAAGTGGTTTCAATATTTATCATAAGTTATCTGCCCACTTATCGAAGTCATCAATATTTCCAATTTTATTAGTTTTGCCGTTAAGAGCATCATTTCTAGCTTGAATATTTGCTAAAGTATCTTTATCATCGCGTATATTACTTTCAGCTTTTCTTCTTATCATAATGTCCATCCCCTTAAATCAATAGTAAGGCATTATGTAAACAATGAAAACATGATATACACATTATTTATTATTAATAATTGAATAAAACTCAAAAAACATCCCCACTTAAAAAAAGTGAAGATGTTTTTTCGTATCTTATTTTGTGTAGGTTCTAATCTTTGGTGCTGTGTATGTGGTCATAAATTCATAGATTTCAGACAACGAATCCGAAAAAAGTAACTTTTTGCAATCTTCCACCGTCAAAAATTCCTTTTCGGTCATTTCATCAAACATTTGTTTAAGCGGATCGTAGTAACCCTGAACGTTATACAACACACATGGATCATCATTGTCGCCAATTCGAGCCCATGAAAAAGCTTCAGAAATCTCTTCCAAGGTTCCAGGACCACCGGGAAGTGCAATACAACCATCCGATTGAGTCAACATTTTCTGTTTGCGAATATCCATGTTGGAAACTACCTCTAAACTAGTAAGGCCGTCCATGCTTGCACCACGGTCAACTAACTCCTTTGGCATGATGCCATGAACCACTCCACCAAGTTCTAGAACCGTCTTGGCAAGAAATCCCATGAGACCAACTCCGCCGCCACCATAGACTAGTGTCAGGTCATGGTTAACCAACCATTTCGCCAATTTCTTGGTGGCTTCTTGGTATGCCGGATCATTACCAGGAGCCGCACCACAAAATACTGCAACTGCTTTCATATTTTAATTTCCTCATTTCAATTTATTTTTACATTAAGTAGTGTACCACTCTATTTCAAGTCAGTATTAACAAGTGTTTTGGTAAATAGTTTCACGTGAAACTATCTTAAACAAATGTGATAAAATACTACCAATAAAACTATAAAGAAGATAACCTTATGACATTTAAAGAATGGCTTAATCAGTTCAATAATTCATATAAAAACAATATTTATAAAGAAAACATAAGTGCTTTAATAATTGGAATGATTCCAGATGACATTCCCTTTGATCTTATATTACCTAATTGGGATAATACTAATATTACTGAAAACGTAATCTCTCTATTTTTAAAAATAAATAAAAATAATACAGAAAACATTTGTATGCCCTTTGAAATAAATGACAAAGGATTCATATACTTAAAGAAACACCAATACCCAGAATATATATTCAAAGGAACCGAAGAATTGGCATACTATGAATTTAAAAATAATGGTACTTTTAGAAAGATGGGTATAATAAATCCGTTATTGTATATAACATTCATATATAACACAAATAAAATATCAAATATCTTATTTAATCAATTGTTATATGAATATAATGGTAATGATAAAATTAAAAAAGAAACAATTAAGATGTCTAGCTCACCATTTATGAAAGACAAAATTTTTGTGTCTAATAAATATCCATTCGAATCTAATACCTCTAAAGCAGACAATGCGGATTTTTCAAAGGGTTTAATAAACAAATCTCTTTCTGAAACATTTAATATGTACTATTTAACTGTTGATATAGAAAGTTTTTTCCAAAATATATATACTCATTATATGTCAAGAATTGGTAATTCAAAGTTTTTCGAGTCTAAAAGTGAAAATAAGTCTAAAGATAAAGCTAATGAAAAATTAATAAAAGAATATTTCAATCAATTAGATACATTTAATAGCCAAAGTAATGGCGCTCAAACAAAAGGAATTATTACAGGACCTATTTCATCGAGAATAACAAGTGAACTATTTAGTCTTGCTATTTATTATAATATTTTGACTAAAATAGATACAAGTAGTATTTCTTTATCACGGTATGTAGACGATACTGTCATATTTTCATCTAGTAAAGATACTTTAAAAAAAGATTTATTTCAGATTGAAAAAACATTACAAAACTATAAACTAAATCTACAAAAAAATAAATTAAATATATCTGAAGGAATTTATATACCAAAACATGCTAGTCTCAATGATATAAAAATCAATTTACCTTCTATAAATCAAAAAGAATTTATTATAGATATCAATACATTTTTAGATTTAAAATCTTTTTTCAAAAATCATTTAACTGAAAACAAATTAAGTACATCTAAAGCGTTGCTAACCATCCTAAAACATAAAAAGAGAATAATATCTCAACCAGATAATAAGTTCCTTAAGATATTTATAGATTTTATTTTAAAATTAGGTTTTTCATGTCCTTCATTAACTGTAAATTGCTATAAGTTGATTATTAATCAATCTACAGAGTTGTATAAAAATCAAATAATAAATATTTTAAGTGATACACAAGAATATGTTAATGAAAACTATAATGGAACGATTGTACAAACTTGGCACTATTATACTCTAAATAAGTTAATAGACAGTAACAAAAGCAATGAAGAATTGAATAAAAGCAAAAATAAATTTTTTTGTCAACTACAAAAAGACGATAAATCTGATATAAATCCTCTTGTATTATTAACATTCATAAATTCAAAAAACGATAAAAATTTAAACCACAAAATATTAAACTATATAATTGATTCTTACGATAAGGAGTGTAAGAAAGATGATGTAAAACCATCAAGAAATTCAAATTACAATTATAGGTGGAAAGATACAATCATTTATTCTAAATGGTGTTGGGCCATAATACGTTTATATAATGAATGTAGTCTAAAGAATGCGGATTTAATAGAACTTACAAAAGTTTTTAACGAAATTAAGAATAATAATAATAACAAAATTGAAAGACCAATAAATATTATTAATGAAATTCTTTATGATAATATTTAACTTAAAACATAAAAAGATCCGAATCTTTATTGAAATAGATTTGGATCTTTTTATGTTTTAAGTTCTGCTTTTTTTCTTAGACAATCAATCATCATCTTCAGAAATCATAATACTGATTAATTAATGTACCACGTCACTTCAAGCCAGTAGTAACAGGTGCTTTGGCAAATTGTTTCATGTGAAACAAAAAAGTTATTTTTTATGCTCATAATATAAGAAAACCTCGTTGCATAATGCAACGAGGTCCTAATGGACGATGCTTAAAATATGGCTTGCAAAAAGCAGCTTATGTCATAAATAAAGTAACACACTATTTCGAGTCTTACTCGCCCAGATACTATTATAATAGTATCTTAATTTATTATAATAGTAAACTATTTACCAAAAGTTTTGTATGGAAATTTGCATTTCTTTTTTATCACTTTTGTTAAATTTGAATCTATATTTTTACCGTATAAGTAATGAGAATTAATATTATTTACAACAAAATCAGCAGCTTGAATTTTGTAATTTCTTTGAGAGTCGACATATTCAACATCAATATTTACGAATGGCCTATTAAAATCTCCCCATACTTTTTGTTTTATATACTCATCAAATGTTTTTTCATGACCAACTTTTATAGTCCTATTATCAAGATGAATTTTTAAGTTAGATAAATTATCATAGTCCTTTAATATATCTCTCACTAAAAAAGATAATAAATAATTATACAAAATATTCTGATGATCTCTTAAATTCCCATAAACTTGTTCTAAATCAACTACAACATAATAAATACTTGAAATGATATTACTTATACTTCGATAATAATAATCTTTAACTATTATGTTACATTCAGCAGATTTAACTTCCCCATTATTAGTATAACAATTGTTAAATTTTTCCTTAGCTTTTCTACTGCATTTTTTAATCTTATTTTTTAATTTTTTACTTTGTTGTCTATTCTCACACCATATTCCAGCTATCGTAAAATAACGTCCCTGTGCACCTAAATTTCCAGATTCATCAATATACAAATCAATAATATCCACACTTCTTACCATATACATTTATAAATATTGCATATTATAATTATACATAAAAAAGTTAATATACAAAACAAATAAACTATCTTAATTTTGCTTATTTATCATAAATACTGGCATCATATTTAAAGGGATGGTCCCTAAATAACTGACTGTAAAACGCGATTTCGGAAAAAGCTCGATTCAATTTCTTTATGTCCACGGTTTTACCGGGAGCGTCTTTTAGAAAACTCCCATCGCCAGCAAAATTTTTATCGACCTTTCGAATTAAAGTTGGCTTTGGCAGGGTAAATAGGCCCAGTTGTCCAAGCGTTGGTAACAACGCTGGATAGGAAGATTGGCCACCTCGTGAATTATTAGAATAGGTAACAATCTTGGCCGGTTTACCCTTGGCTTCAAACGCCAAGAAGTCGAGCGCATTCTTTAGGACGGCTGGAAACGAATGATTATACTCGGGGACCAAAAAGAGATAACCATCCGCTTTCTTCATGTCATCCACCCATTTTTGTTCATTAGGTTTTAAAATCCGGTTTGGGTTGTCCATTGGCGCAACATCTTCATAAAAAAACGGCAAATCGTAGTCCGCCAAACTAATAAAATTGAAATCAGCATCATTAACCCGCTCAAAATCACCCTGTCGATTACGTAAGTACTTAAAGATCCGACGTCCCAGACTGGCCTTTCTTGAACTACTCAAAATAACGTTAATTGTCATTAAACATCACCTCAACTCATTTTCTAATCATTATACCTTTAAAATCAAAATAAAAAACCGAACCAGCTTTATCGCCAATCCGGAAATTTACTTATCAACTATTTCTTAGCTTCTTCTTTCGGACGATCAATTACCTTAACCTTATTGCCACCGATAATTAACTGATCACAAATATTTAAGAACAGACCGTGTTCAACAACTCCGGTGTAGTTCTTCAAGTTGTGAGCTAACTTTTGTAAGTCAGCATCTTCTGGAATTGTAATGTCGATTAGGTAGTTTCCTGAGTCAGTTTGAAGAATATCACCGTCATCTCTGAAGCGGAACTCTGGTTTGTATCCAGCTTCATTTAAGTAGCGGAAGACACCCATTCCACCGAACGGAATGACTTCAACTGGCAACTTCTGCCCAGCTAAGGTCTTGTGATACTTGGTCGAATCAACGATCCAAACGTTCTTGTCTGACATGGTTGCGACCAACTTCTCAAAGAGTAATGCAGCTCCTCCACCCTTGATTCCGTTGAGCTTGTCGTCAACGGCGTCGGCGCCATCAACCGTCAAATCCACCCGATCAATGGTATTAACGTCAAGCATCGGCATGCCAAGACTTTCGGCTAATTTCTCGGTGCCAACTGAAGTGGCGACGCATTGAACGTCTAAGCCTTCTTTTTTGATTCGTTCGTTAATAGCTTTGACGAAGTAGGCAGCCGTACTACCAGATCCAAGACCTAGCACAATGTGATTTGGAACTCGAGCAGCGGCGTATTCAGCAGCTTGTTTCTTCTCTTTTTCGATCACTTCTTTAGTCTTGGAAGTCTTGCTGATGACATCCAAGACGTCTTTTTCATAAGGAATGGAGTTTTGTGCTCCCGCCACCTGAACCGTTAGTGATGAGGCGTGGTTAGCGTACAACATCGCATCCTTGATGTTAGCACTGTTTAAATCCAAACGTGATGCCAAGGCTCCGATGAAAGTATCACCAGCAGCGGTTGTGTCAACAGCTTTGACCTTAAAGGCTGGAATGAAGGCATGACTGGCTGGGGTTGCGTAGAACGAACCCTTGTCACCAACGGTGATGATCACCATTCTGATTCCTAATTTAAAGAAGTACTCCGCGTTCTTCATCATGGAATCGTCGTCAATCACCTTAATCCCCGTGAGGGCCTCTGCTTCAGTCTCGTTAGGGGTAATAATGTCAGTCAATTGAAGTAATTCTTCTGGTAACTTCTTGGCTGGTGCAGGATTCAAAATGGTTTGAACTTCATTTTTCTTCGCAATCTTAAATGCTTCGATAATCGTTGGTACTGGAATTTCTAGTTGCGCAATCGCACGGTCCGCATTCTTAATGGCATCTTCGTGTTGGTCAACGTCCTCCGGTGTCATGGCCATGTTGGCGCCCCCATAAACATAGATGGAATTCTGACCCGTACTATCAACGGTAATGTAAGCCTGTCCAGTCTGTTGCTTCTCCGTAGTAATCACGGAATCAAGGTTCATCCCGTCCTTTTTAAATCCTTCAATCATGAACTTAGCGTCTTCGTCATCACCTAACTTAGTGATAAAAGTCGTATCGGCACCAGATCTTGCCGCAGCAATTGCCTGATTGGCACCCTTTCCGCCACCATGAGATTCTTGGTGGTTTTTCACCGCCAGGGTTTCACCTGGCAACGCATACTTATCAACGTTTAGAACCTTATCAACGTTGGTAGACCCAATCACAACAACTTTTTTACTCATTTTACTGCCTCCCCTATTTGCAACCGCTTTCATTATATATATCATATCATTGCGGGAAATAGTTGTATATAGATTTAGCTAAAATGATGTTTTTTAAACTTGTTTTCAATAGCAAGTTTATAAACATAGGCATTTTCACTCATTTAGCCACTTCAACCCTTCATCAGGATTATCAAACTTCTTATAATCATTACTTTTAATTGCTTTAGTTAAACGTTCATTTGGAGCATCAAATTGTTTTTTTGTTTCAGCATCTACTTTAAAACGAATTTGTGAATTACTAATAAACATCATGATTAATCCTCCTTATTTTTAAGATACCATAAATGACAATTGACACAAAAAAAGAGACACCCGCAGGCATCTCTTTAAACAATTTAATTAATTATTTCTTTGATTCATCTAGAGCTTTTTTAGCTAATACGAAATCACCAAAGGTAGCGGAACCGTTGTGTGGTACGACTGGACGACTAATGTATTCGTCAAGGGGACCAACGTCAAGATAGTTATCAAACAACAGATTGAATTGGTCTCTAACCTTTTGAACAAATTGAGGAGTACATACACCTCCACCAAGCACAATTTGGTCAGGACGGAAGTTAACCGTTAAACTGATAACCCCTTGGGCAATGTAGTACGCAATGATGTTCCAAACTGGATCATCTGGTGGGGTATCTTGACCCTTAATGTTGTTTCGAGCTTCAAAAGTCGGACCAGAAGCAACTCCTTCAAGACAGTCACCGTGATAAGGACAAATTCCAGGAAAGTTCATGTCATCTTGGTGTCTCTTAACACGAATATGACCAAATTCAGGAGTTCCACGAACCCCTAAGAATTCATCTTTAATGACGGTTCCAGCACCAATCCCAGTTCCATCAGTGATGTAACTAACGGCTTCAATATTTTTATTAGCCTGTTTACGTTTGATGTATTCACCGTAAGCTGAACCGTTAACGTCCGTCGTCCAGTAAATTGGAACCCCAAATTCACGTTTCATGGTTCCAACAAAGTTGACGTTACTCCAACCCTTTTTAGGGGTTTTAATAATCCAACCGTATTTGTCAGAGTCTTTTCGAACGTCGATTGGTCCAAATGATGCAATCCCAAATGCATCAATGTGATCAAACTTCTTAAAGTACTCAACGACCTTTGCTAACGTTTCTTCTGGTGTCGTAGTTGGAATGTGGACACTATCAACAATATTGAAATCGTCATCACCAACCGCACAAACGAACTTTGTTCCACCTGCTTCAATACTTCCATATCGCATAAAAATGATCCCCTTTGCCATTTTTTTGTATCGTTTATTGTTAATAGTATAAAGCGCTTACATATTGATTGCAATAGTTTACTACAAAAATTGTTAAAAACTTAACTTAGAAATAACAAAAAGCTGGACTATTCACGTAGTCCAGCTTGATCTTATTTTTTCTTCGCAATTTTACCCTGTTGAATGTAAACGGAGAGAATGGCAATGTCAGAAGGATTGACTCCACTGATTCGGGCAGCCTGTGCGATCGTCTCCGGTTGGATTTTCTCCAATTTTTGGCGACCCTCAGTTGCGATCCCATCAATTACGGAGTAATCAATGTGATCAGGAATCTTTTTGGATTCCATTTTCTTCATGCGGGCGACCTTATCCTCTTCTTTTTTGATATAGCCAGCGTACTTCGTTCTGATTTCAACTTGTTCAACCACTTCTGGATCCAATTTTTCGTCGGGTCCCGGAATAAAATCAAGTAACTTTTCGTAATTTACATACGGCCGACGTAAGAACTGGGCTGCGATGATGCCGTCTTTTAACGGTTTATCACCCTGAGCTTCAACGAACTGGTTGACCTTTTCACTTGGTTTAATCCGTACGGTGTTCAAACGCTTGATTTCATCCTCAACGGCATTACGTTTTTCAACAAACTTGTCATAACGTTCATCTGAAATCAGACCCAACTGGTGACCAATTGGTGTCAGCCGCATATCAGCATTGTCGTTTCTAAGCAGGAGTCGATATTCAGCCCGACTCGTTAGGAGTCGGTACGGTTCGTTGGTTCCTTTTGTAACTAGGTCATCGATTAGAACGCCAATGTATCCTTGGTCCCGCTGCAAAATCAACGGGTCTTTCCCTTGAATCTTTAGAGCGGCATTAATTCCAG
This sequence comes from Fructilactobacillus sp. X7R9C1, assembly GCF_059901005.1. Taxonomy (NCBI): domain Bacteria; kingdom Bacillati; phylum Bacillota; class Bacilli; order Lactobacillales; family Lactobacillaceae; genus Fructilactobacillus; species Fructilactobacillus sp. X7R9C1. The sequence continues at coordinate 91,611 of NZ_JBWXVG010000002.1, forward strand.
CGATCAAGCCTTGTCCCGCGGCCTCTTCGTATCCCGAAGTTCCGTTGGTTTGACCCGCGCTAAATAATCCACTAACTTTCTTGGTTTCAAGCGTTGGCTTCAATTGATATGGAGAGATAATGTCATACTCAATCGCATAACCGGGACGCATCATCTTAGCGTCCTCGAGACCCTTCACGGAGTGCAGCATCTGTTGCTGGACTTCTTCTGGAAGGGAGGTAGACATCCCATCGACGTACCACTCTTCGTTGTGACGTCCTTCCGGTTCCAAGAAGACCTGATGGCGCTTTTTGTCCGCAAAACGAACGACCTTGTCCTCAATTGATGGACAGTAACGGGGACCGACCCCTTCGATGACCCCAGTAAACATCGGGGCGCGATCCAAATTATCCTTGATAATCTGATGGGTTTCTTCATTAGTGTACGTCAACCAGCACGAAATCTGCTTTGAAACCGGTAAATAATCGGCATACGGAGTGGTGTAACTGAAATGATGGGGCGTTTCGTCGCCCGGTTGCTCCTCCGCTTCATCGTAGTGAATGGTCTCACCGTTGACACGCGGTGGAGTCCCAGTCTTAAAGCGCTTCAGTTCAAAGCCCAAATCTTCCAGGTTTTCTGAAAGATGAATGGCTGGAATTGAGTTGTTTGGGCCCGAGGAATACATCAGTTCACCAATAATGATCTTACCACGAGCGGCCGTACCAGCACAGATGACCACGGCTTTGGAGTGATATTTGGCACCCGTATTGGTAACCACACCCTCAACCTGACCGTCTTTCACGATCAGACGTTCTACGATTCCCTGGCGGAGCGTCAAATTGGGCTCTTTTTCCAGGGTGTTTTTCATTTCATGGTGGTAGGCGTGCTTATCAGCTTGCGCCCGTAAAGCTCTGACGGCGGGACCCTTCCCGGTGTTTAACATCCGCATCTGAATGTAGGTCTTGTCGATGTTTTTCCCCATCTCACCACCAAGGGCGTCGATTTCTCTTACGACCGTTCCCTTAGCGGGGCCACCAACCGACGGATTACATGGCATAAACGCCACCATATCAAGATTAATTGTCACAAGAAGTGTTTTTTGACCCATGCGGGCAGCGGCTAGTGCAGCTTCACAGCCAGCGTGGCCGGCTCCAACGACGATGACGTCGTAATCGCCACCGTTGTAAGTCTGCTTCACTTCTTGCTGTATCATTTTATTCATTTAAAAACCTCCATTGAGTCAAAGTCTTATTTCCCCAAACAGAACTGACTAAATAATTGATCCAATAATTCGCCATCGTAACTATCACCGGTAATTTCACCAAGTAAATCCCAAGCGTTCGTCATGTCAATTTGAACTAAATCAACGGGCATCCCGTTATTTAACCCATTTTCAACGGACTGAAGGGAATCACTGGCCTGTTGTAAGAGACTGATATGCCTGGCATTGGTGACCATAACGTCGTTTTGAGAACTCTTAATGCCACCAGTAAAGAACATCTTCGAAATCGTATCCTCTAAGGATTTGGTTCCGTTATCCTTTACGGCTTGGGTCTTAATCACGTTATCAGCATGATAGCGGTTCTTTAACTCATCAACATCAATTTTTTCTGGTAAATCCGTTTTATTCAATAGGATAATGCGCTTACTGTGCTGCGTCAGATCCAAAAGTTCCCGATCTTCATCAGTCAACGGTTCACTAGCGTTTAACACTAGTAGTACCAAATCAGCCTGTTTGATGGCTTTTCTGGAACGATCGACTCCAATTTTTTCAACTTTATCGTTAGTATCACGAATCCCAGCGGTATCAACCAGGTGCAAGGGAACGCCAGAAACGTTCACGTATTCGTCTAAAACATCCCGCGTGGTACCCGGAACGTCGGTCACAATCGCCTTGTCTTCGTGTAAGAGTCGGTTCAACAAACTCGACTTGCCCACGTTCGGACGTCCAATGATGGCGGTGTTTAAACCATCTCGTAAGACTTTTCCCTGTTTAGCCGTTTTTAGCAATTGGTCAATCTGCGCCTTTAGTTCCTTGGACTTATCCATTAAAAGCTTCGACGTCATCGTCTCCACGTCATCGTACTCAGGGTAGTCAATGTTGACTTCGACCTGAGCCAGCACGTCTAAGATGTCTTGACGCAGGTGCTTAATTAAATGAGAAAGGTTCCCATCGAGCTGATTTAAAGCCGCTTTCATCGATTCGTCAGTCTTCGCTTCAATCAGACCCATCACGGCTTCCGATTGTGAAAGGTCCAGACGTCCGTTTAAAAAGGCTCGCTTAGTGAATTCACCCGGCTCCGCCATTCTGGCACCGTTACTTAAAGCCAACTGCAAAATCTTGTTGGTTGCCACAATTCCACCGTGACAGTTAATCTCAATAATATCTTCCTTGGTATACGTCTTGGGTGCTCTCATGACCGAGACCATCACTTCATCAACTTCACTGTTGTGGTCTGCTGGATCAACAATGTGACCATAGTTAATCGTGTTCGATGCCACCTTTTCGAGGTTCTTGCCCCGATAAATCTTTTCAGCCACTTTCATTGCATCCGATCCACTAACCCGGACAATCGAAATGCCACCTTCACCAGGTGGGGTCGAAATTGCCGCAATAGTATCGTAATCAGTCGTTGTCAGTGCCATTTTGAAAACTCCTTTCTTATTTTTAATCGCATAAAAAAAGTACTTAAGCCACGCCCGTTGCGTGGATAAAGTACTTTCACTACTTTACCTATTCGAATTTACAATCCTACACATAATAGGACGAAAGTTTTATTTTGTCAATCATTTTACCGTGGAGCTACTACGATTGAACGATGGGGTTCCCGTCCTGCCGAATATGTCATCACGTAGGGGTTATCTTCCAGCGTCACGTGAATCTGTTTGCGCTCAAAAGATGGCATCGGGTCCAAATAGACCGGCTTGCCGGTGGCGGAAACCTCTCTTGCGGTTCGCTCAGCTAGACTGGTAAGGATCTGAAGGCGACGACTGCGATAATTAGCCGTATCCAGCTCAACTTCAAGGTAGCTAATCCCCATGTTATTTAGATAAATCCCACTTAACTCCTGTAAGGCATTGATGGTCCGACCGTGTTTGCCAATCAAAAGACCCTCTTTGGGCGTATCAAAATTAATGATCACGTGCCGATTGTTGGGCATCTCATAACTTAGTTCGGCCTCAATCCCCATCTGATCAGTAATTGCTTGTAAATATTTAATTAGTCCACTAATAGCTTCAACGTTTCTAGCGTGACGATCCTCTGTTTGAACTGGATTAGCAACCGCCGTGCTCGCTTCTCTTTTAATTTTTAACTTGCCACCTGCTGGTTTTGGGTCTGGAGAAGATGATTTCAATTCCATTTCAACTTCTGCGGGATGTTTAAAAAGTCCGAAAAATCCCTTACTTGCGGTTTTAATAACTTTAATTTCAACATTATTTCGATTAGTATCAAGTGATTTTAAGCCATTTTTAACGGCTTCTTCGATGGTGGCTCCGGTGTATTTCGTCATTATTGTTCTCCTATTTTTGTAAACGTCTAACGCTATTAATCTTAGCACAAATTAAATAGCTGTTGGAATAGGATTTTAGAGATGTAATATTACATTTGTCACAAAAATAAAAAAAGCAGACCAACGTCTGCTTTTTGTTTAGTAATCTATTTGTGATGTTTACTCTGCTTGGCCTTTCGAATGGCCTTTTTAACGGCGCGATCGTGTTGACGCTTTTCACGTTCTTTTTCTTCACGTTCACGATTAATCTTCCAAGGGTTCTGAATCAATAACGTTTGAACTACTTGGAACGCATTGGTTACCACCCAGTATAGTGACAAAGCTGATGGCACGTTTAACGCGGTGAAGAAGATAATGATTGGCATCCCAATCGTCATCATCGTGGTCATTCCGTTTGATTCGGGTTGCCCCTTCATTGACAGCCACGAACTAAGGAACGTGAACACAGCGGCCAAAACTGGCAGGATGTAGTACGGATCTGGAGTTCCCAGCTGTAACCACAAGAAGTGACCAGTTCGAAGGATGTGAGTTCGCCAGATGGCTTGATACAAGGCGAAGATCACTGGCAACTGAACTACCATTGGCAAACAGCCGGCCCATGGATTAATTCCTGCTTCCTTATAGAGCTTTTGCTGCTCAGTCTGCAGTTTTTCCATGGTCTCTGAATCTTTACTGGAGTACTTCTTTTGCAGGGCCTTCAATTGGGGCTGAATTTCCTGGGTCTTCTTCATACTCTTGGTCTGATACATCATTAACGGAAGAAGAATAATTCTAACCAAAATGGTGAAGAGGATAATTCCAATTCCATAGTTATCGCCAAAGAACTTTGATAACCAAATAATCACTCTTGAGAAATTCAAGACAACTAAGCCATCCCAAATTCCTTTACTATGACTAGTAATTGGGGCGTTACTACATGCCGTAAGCACCAGACCAATACTGGCAATTGCAAGTGTAGTAGCGATTCGTTTAAGTTTTTTCAATTTTATTCCTCGCTATAATCAGAATCTAGTAAATGAGCTAACTTTAAAACATGAATTAGACTTGCCTTAACGTCTTTTTGTGACATCGCATCCGCTCTCGGTCTCGCAATGATTAAAAAATCAACGTCCGTTTTTAGGTCTGGCTTTAATTCGGTGATCGACTGGCGAATTCTACGTTTAACCCAGTTGCGATGCACGGCATTTCCAATCTTCTTTCCAACGGAAATCCCGATGCGGAAATGTTTTTGTCCCGGCTTTTCCAGTTGATACACGACAAACTGTCGATTAGCAACTGAATCATGTTTTTCGAAAACCTTTTGAAAGTCAGCTTCTTTTTTGACACGGTACGATTTTCTCATGAATAATCTCCAAGTATTTTCAAAAAATAATGAAAAAGACCACTGAATGGTCAGTGGCCTATGCCGATAATACTTTTCTACCTTTTTGACGTCGATGTGCTAACACTTTGCGACCTTTGCCAGTGCTCATACGTTTTCTAAATCCGTGAACACGGTTTCTACGACGTTTCTTTGGTTGGTAAGTTCTTTTCATTACTAACCCTCCTAACTAATTAATCGCCTATATTAAATTGTTTATTCAATAGCTTTTCTAACTTATAGTATCACAAATCGACCAATCTTCAAATAGAGATTTTAAATTCATAGGTAACACTCCGTTCGATTCAAAAAAGTTTCATAAAATTTACTTGTGGATTATTGTGGATAACTCATCCCGTAATTAACACGAATTCAACACGTTTTTAAACAAAAACACAGCATGTTAACAACGTTAACCACAATCTGTGGATAAAATCAATAATCACGCTGACATCCCCGTCACATTAATAATTAGTTGTCCACATTTTCGTGTTAATTACCTAAAATATTCGCGTGATTTTGATATTTATTAACAGTACTGTGGATAAACAGTAAACAGGGTGTGAAACATTTGTCCACACCCTGTTTTTTCTGTGGAAAACTTTTTTTAAAAATGATATTATACATTCATAATTTAAACACAAGGAGTCACTCTCAATGGATCAAAACGAATTATGGAACAAAATTAAAAGTAAATTTAAAGCGGATCCGAAATTTGAGGGAACGACATATGATACATGGATCGCCACCGTGAACCCAATCTCATATGATGGCGATACCCTAACACTCGAATTACCATCCTCGCTTCACCGTGACTACTGGGAGAAAATGCTTAAAAGTCAGCTGGTTGAGTACGCTTATGCCATTACTTACAAGAACATTTCACCAAAATTTGTTCTAGAAGAAGAATTAAAAAAGAAGCAAACCCCAGCTCCTACACCGGAAGACGAGAGCGAAAAGTCATATAGTTACACCGACACGCACTTGGAGCCCAATTACACCTTTGAAACCTTCGTGATTGGACAGGGTAACAAGATGGCTCAGGCCGCAGCGCTAGCGGTCAGTGAGTCACCCGGAAAATTGTACAATCCACTCTTCTTATATGGTGGAGTTGGTCTAGGTAAGACCCACTTGATGCACGCGATTGGCAACAACATTATCAAACACGACCCGAGTCAGCGGGTGATGTACGTTACAAGTGAGAAATTCGCCAACGACTTTATCGGTGCCATCCAAAACAATAAGATGGATGATTTCAGAAACGTTTACCGAAACGTCGACGTCCTCTTAGTTGATGACATCCAGTTTTTTGGTAATAAAGAAGGAACTCAGGATGAGTTTTTTAACACCTTTCAAGCGTTATATTCCAATCACAAGCAGATTGTGCTAACGTCTGACCGTTTGCCAAACGAAGTGCCAAAACTAAAAGACCGGTTGGTCTCCCGGTTTGCGTGGGGCCTGTCCGTTGACATTACCGCTCCCGATTTAGAGACACGAACCGCTATCCTTAGGGCCAAGGCCAAAGCTGACAACATGAACATTCCAGCGGACGCATTAGGCTACATCGCGAGTCAAATTGAGTCTAACGTCAGAGAACTGGAGGGAGCGTTATCAAGGGTGCAGGCTTTTTCCAAACTCAATAACGCCCCCATTGATACTGAACTAGTGGCAAACGCCCTAAGGCCGCTGAAGTTGGCCAAGGCGCGCTCGGCTCTGACCGTGTCTGACATTATCTCGAAAGTCGCCTCTTACTATCACATTAGTGTAAAGGAAATTAAGGGCACCAAACGGGTCAAAGCCATCGTGGTTCCTAGACAGGTTGCCATGTACCTGTCACGTGAAATGACCGACAATTCGCTTCCAAAGATTGGCGACGAATTCGGTGGTAAGGATCACACTACCGTCATTCACGCCTACGACAAGATTAGTAAAATGGCCGCAAATGACTCTGATCTGAGTAAGCAAATCTCAGACATCAAGACGGAACTCCAGCACTAAGCGTTGCTCGGTTTAAAAATGTTATAATGACGGGTGTGGATAAACGGGAATTTAACCGTTGATTTACCCACAAAGTTATCCACAGTTGATAACTTTTATTCCGTAACTAATCATTGAGTTATCCACAGTATTAACAGTACCTACTGCTTCTACTGTTTTTTATCTTTTTAATTAAGTAAATAAACATGCACCACATTTTGAGGGGGAAATTTGGCAATGAAATTCGTAATTAACCGTAATGCTTTCATCAAAGCACTAAATACCGTATCAAGAGCAATCTCATCAAAAACGACCATTCCAATTTTGACGGGTTTAAAATTAGACGTATCAGAAAGTGACATTCTACTAACTGGTAGTAACGCTGACGTTTCAATTCAAACTAGCATTCAAGCTTCTAACCCGGATAATGAACTCACGATTAACTCAACTGGTAGCATCGTCTTACCAGCCCGTTTTTTTAGTGAGATCGTTAAAAAGTTACCCGACAAAACCATGTCATTAGAAGTTGGTGACAACTTTCAGACCACGATTAAGTCAGGTAACTCAGAATTTACGATCAACGGTCTTGATGCGAACGGTTACCCACATCTACCTGAAATTGATTCCGAGAATACGGTTGATTTAGCGGCTGATATTTTCAGACAGGTTATCGGACAGACGGTCATTGCGGTTTCAAAACAGGAAAGTCGGCCAATCTTGACCGGGGTGCACTTCACGCTTGCTAACAATAAGTTGCTTGCGGTTGCAACCGACAGTCACCGTTTAAGCCAACGAAGAGTTAGTCTTCCAGCTGATGACGACGGTAAGTTTGACGTGGTCATCCCAGGTGACAGTTTAAAAGAACTCTCACACATGCTTGACGGAATCGATCAAAACATCCAGATGAACCTGTCAGAGAATCAGGTCCTCTTTACCCTCGGCGACACCCGGTTCTACTCACGTTTACTTGAGGGCAATTATCCGGATACTTCGCGTCTGATTCCAAAGACCTCAAGTACCAAGATGGAGTTTGCGGCCGGTGACTTGCTCGCCGCAATCGAGCGGGCTTCGCTGTTGTCACATGAATCGCGAAATAACGTCATTAAGTTGACGATTAAACCAACCGACCAGGTTGTTACCATTTCGGGGAATTCTCCTGACGTTGGAACCGTTGAAGAGGATTTAAAGCCAAAGACTTCAGAGGGCGATGACCTTGAAATTTCGTTTAACCCCGATTACATGAAGGAAGCTCTCAGAGTTTTTGGGCAAACTGACATTGAGATTGCGTTTACTTCAGCTCTTCGTCCGTTCACGCTGGTTCCAACCGAAAATAAAGAAGATTTCATCCAATTGATTACCCCAGTTCGAACCTTTTAATTAAGAATGATTATTAACGACCTTCATTTTGAGGTCGTTTTTTTTATGTCTTTAAAATGAAACCAAATTATATTTACCAAAGACCTCAAAATATTAAAAAAGCTCATATTTCCATTTATTTACGAATATGAGCTTTTTAGATCATTTGAGGCATTTTTGTCTAGAAATGCGTACACGCGCATAAAACGCATAAAATCGCCCGATTTATGTACTTTTACCAAATTTTAGCGTATAATAGAAATAGATTGAAAGTGGGTGAATTCATGAAAAAAGACATTTTCATAACGACTCCGTACATAACTTTAGGGCAACTCTTAAAAGAAGAGAACATTGTTGAATCAGGTGGCAAAGCGAAGTGGTACCTAAAGGAAAATATGGTGTATCTAAACGATGAGCCTGAGAATCGACGTGGCAAGAAACTCTACCAGGGTGATACGGTCTCAATTCCAGACGTAGGGATGTTTTTTATTAAGACAAAGTAGGGTTAAGCATGCAGCTAGAAGAATTGAAATTACGCAATTTTCGTAATTATAAAGATGCTGACGTTCATTTCTCAGATGGAGTGAACGTGTTACTTGGACAAAACGCCCAGGGCAAAACCAATCTACTTGAAGCAATTTACGCGCTCGCACTTACCAAAAGTCATCGGACCACCACCAATCGTGATTTGATTAATTGGGAGGAGAACCATGCGCAATTGTGGGGTCGAGTTAAAAAGAACCATACTACCACTGAACTAGAGCTTGATTTTGGTAAAAATGGCAAGCGAGCCAAGGTCAATCACATTGAGCAGCCCAAGCTATCGTCTTACGTCGGGCAGCTGAACGTGATTTTGTTTGCTCCCGAAGATTTGTCGATTGTAAAGGGTTCGCCTCAGATTAGAAGGCACTTTATGGACATGGAGTTTGGCCAGATGAGTAATCGCTATTTATACAACATGACCCAGTACCGTCGAATTTTGAAACAACGAAACGCCTATTTACGTGAACTATTACTTCACAAACAGAGTGATCTGGTCTACCTGGATGTATTGTCAGACCAGCTTTCAGCGTATGCGGCCGAGATTATTTTTCAACGCATCCAACTGATTGCCAAATTACAGAAATGGTCTTCGGCCATCCATTACGAAATTTCACAACAAAAGGAAACGTTGCGATTTAAATACGTCACCACGCTAAAAAAGACCGATTTAACATCGGTGGAACGAATCTATCAGAGTCTGCTGGCTAAATTTAAGGCCAATCGAGATAAAGAAGTGAGGCAAGGAACGACGATCTTTGGGCCGCATCGTGACGATTTACACTTCATGGTTAACGGCAAGGATGTCTCCACCTTTGGTTCACAGGGTCAACAGCGAACGGCGGCATTATCCACGAAGTTGGCCGAGATCGATTTAATGAAAGAAGAAACCGGCGAGTACCCGGTTTTACTACTTGATGATGTTTTGTCTGAACTTGATGAAAGTCGGCAGACCCACTTGCTGACTGCCATTCAGGATCGGGTTCAAACCTTTCTAACCACCACAAGTATGAGTGGGGTCGCATCTGATTTAATCAACAATCCCAAGACTTTTCACATTGAAAAGGGAGTCATTGTATCCGAGTAACGTAGTTGAGGAGGAATTGTAGTGACTGATCAAGAAAAAGAAGCAAAAAGAGAACGGGCAGGGGAGTACGACGCTAGTCAAATCCAAGTCCTAAAGGGACTAGAAGCGGTCAGAAAACGTCCTGGAATGTACATTGGAGCCACTAACGAACAGGGACTCCATCACTTAGTTTGGGAAATTATCGATAACGGAATTGACGAAGCGTTGGCGGGTTTTGCTGACGAAATCAACGTTACCGTGGAAAAGGATAACAGTATTACGGTCGTTGATAACGGTCGTGGGATTCCCGTCGACACCCAAAAAGATACCGGTAAGTCGGCACTAGAAACCGTCTTCACCATCCTCCACGCTGGTGGTAAATTCGGTGGTGGCGGATACAAAGTTTCCGGTGGACTTCACGGAGTTGGAGCCTCAGTGGTAAACGCCTTGTCAAAGGAACTGGACGTTGTTGTTACTAAAGGTGGCAAGCGGTACTACATGGATTTTGAAAGGGGTCACGTCAAGACGCCAATGAAGGTCATTGGGGACGCACCCAGGGATGCTCACGGAACTAAGGTTCACTTTGTTCCCGATCCAGACATCTTTACCGAGACCACGACCTTTAACATGAAGACTTTGACCACGCGTGTCAGAGAACTGGCCTTTTTAAACAAGGGGTTAAGAATCACAATTAGAGATGATCGCCCCGAAAAACCCGTGGAACACGATTTCTTCTACGAAGGTGGAATTCGGCACTACGTTGAATTCCTCGATCGGGGTCGCACTCCAATCTTCAAGGATCCCATCTACATTGAGGGTCAGGAAAATGGCATCACGGTCGAAGTTTCAATTCAGTATACGAATGATTATCACAGTACCCTTTTGACGTTTACTAATAACATCAATACCTATGAGGGTGGAACCCACGAAGAAGGGTTTAAGCAAGCTTTGACCCGAATTATTAATAACTATGGGAGAAATAACAATTTAATTAAGGATAGCGAGCCAAACCTTTCTGGTGACGATGTTCGAGAAGGAATGACCGCGGTCGTTTCGGTTAAGCATCCCGATCCTCAATTTGAGGGGCAGACCAAGACCAAACTTGGTAACTCTGATGCGAGAACCGCTACGAATCACATTTTTGGTCAGGAATTTTCCAAGTTCATGATGGAACATCCTCAGATCGCGGAACAGATTGTTGAAAAGGGTTCCGTGGCCTCTAAAGCGCGAGCCGCAGCAAAAAGAGCTCGTGAAGTAACCAGAAAACGAAGCGGACTTGAAATCAACAGTTTACCCGGGAAGTTGGCTAACAACACCAGTAAGGACCCGAAAGTCTCCGAATTGTTCATTGTCGAAGGTGATTCGGCTGGTGGTTCTGCTAAACAGGGTCGTTCTAGACTGACGCAGGCCATCCTGCCAATTCGTGGCAAGATTTTAAACGTTGAAAAGGCCACGATGGAAAAAATTCTGGCTAACGAAGAAATTCGTTCTTTGTTTACCGCGATGGGGACTGGCTTTGGCAGTGACTTCGACATTAGTAAGGTTAACTACCACAAGTTAATCATCATGACCGATGCCGATGTTGATGGGGCCCACATTCAGATTTTGCTTCTAACCTTAATTTATAACTACATGCGTCCAATGATTGATGCTGGATACGTCTACATTGCCCAGCCACCGTTGTACCGAGTTCGTCAGGGAAACAAATTCCAACGATACGTTGATTCTGATGAGGAACTTCAGGAGTTGTTAGCCCAACTTCCGGCTTCACCAAAACCACAAATTCAACGATACAAAGGTTTAGGCGAAATGGATGCCTCGCAGTTGTGGGACACCACCATGAATCCAGATCATCGTCGGCTTCTAAGGGTTACTTCTGATGATGCTTCGGCTGCTCAAGAAGCCTTCACCATGTTAATGGGTGAAAAGGTGGCTCCAAGACGGAAGTTTATTGAAGACAACGCAACCTTTGTTGAAAACCTAGATGTATAAATTGTTTCACGTGAAACAATTAGGTTAATTGACTGATTTAACAAGGAATGGAGGCAAAATCTCTTGGTAAATGAAGAAAATAATAAACCAAGTCGAGTTCAAAACATTGAATTATCGAAGAAGATGAGATCATCATTCTTGGATTATGCAATGAGTGTGATTGTGTCCCGTGCGCTTCCTGACGTTCGTGACGGCTTAAAACCGGTTCATCGTCGAATCCTGTACGATATGCACGAACTAGGAGTTACACCGGATAAGCCTTACAAGAAATCCGCGCGAATTGTTGGGGATGTTCTAGGAAAGTTTCATCCTCACGGTGACAGTTCCGTGTATGAGGCCATGGTTCGAATGGCTCAGGAATTTAGTTATCGTTACATGTTAGTTGACGGACACGGAAACTTTGGTTCCGTCGATGGTGATGGTGCCGCTGCCATGCGTTACACCGAGGTACGACTCTCCAAGATTGCGATGGAAATGTTGCGAGACATCAACAAGGACACCGTTGATTTTCAGCCCAACTACGATGGCACCGAACGTGAACCAGTGGTCTTACCGGCTAGAATTCCGAACCTCCTTTTAAATGGAGCTTCTGGGATTGCGGTTGGAATGGCCACTAACATTCCACCTCACAATTTAAGCGAAGTAATTAGTGCAATTCACATTTTGATGAGAAATCCAGACGCTACCACCAATGATCTGATGGAAGCTCTGCCCGGACCTGACTTCCCTACTGGGGGAGTGGTCATGGGTAAATCTGGAATCAGAAGAGCCTACGAAACGGGTCGTGGTAGTATCATTGTTCGGGCTAAGGTTGACATTGAGGAACAAAAAAACGGCAAACAGCGCATTATTGCGACTGAATTGCCGTACATGGTCAACAAGGCTAAGTTAATCGAACGGATTGCTGAACTAGTAAGGGACAAACGAATTGAAGGTATTACCGCCATTAACGATGAGTCCGATAAGGACGGGATGCGGGTTGTGATTGATGTCAAACGGGATGCTTCAGCTGAAGTTATCTTGAACAATTTGTACAAGTTAACCCTGATGCAAACCTCCTTTAGTTTCAACATGCTAGCCATCGTTGATGGTGCGCCGAAAGTCTTGAGTCTGAAACAAATTCTGCAGTACTACCTGGAGTATCAGGTGGAAGTTATTACCAGAAGAACGAAGTTTGACTTACGTAAGGCTCAGGCTCGAGCTCACATTCTGGAAGGGTTACTGGTTGCTCTTGACAACATTGACGCCGTCATCAAGATTATTCGTAATTCCGCGACTGGCGATATCGCCAAAAACGAACTGATTAGCAATTTTGATTTAGACGACAAGCAAGCGCAGGCCATCTTAGACATGCGGCTGGTTCGATTAACCGGACTGGAACGTGGCAAGATTACCGACGAGCATAATAAATTACTGGCTAACATTAAAGATTACAAAGACATTTTAAACAGTCGAGATCGGATCAACGGCATTATTTACGATGAACTCCTTGAGATTCAGAAGAAGTTTGGTGACAAACGGCGGACCGAATTACTGGTTGGTGAAATTACCAGTATTGAGGACGAAGATTTAATTGAAGAGGAAAACGTCGTAATTACTTTGACCCACAACGGTTACATTAAACGACTACCAACCGACGAGTTCAAGGCCCAAAATCGTGGAGGTCGTGGAATTCAAGGAATGGGTGTCAATAAGGACGATTTCATTGAACATCTCCTGTCAACGGCAACCCATGATCGACTCTTGTTCTTCACGAACGCTGGCAAAGTTTATAGTATGAAAGCTTACGAAGTCCCAGAGTACGGACGATCCGCGAAGGGAATTCCAATTGTTAACCTCTTAAACTTGGGTCAAAATGAGAAGATTCAAACGGTTATCAGTATTTCGTCCCAGCATAATGACGAGGACAAGTACCTGTTCTTTACAACGAAACTGGGAACGGTTAAACGAACCCCAGTCTCTGACTTCTTGAACATTCGAAAGAATGGTTTAAAGGCCATTCACTTACACGATAATGATGAAGTGATTGGCGTATCCATCGTGGATAACGGCGACAACATGATCATTGGAACTCATTTGGGATACGCCGTTAGCTTTAGAGCTGATGACGTTCGCTCTATGGGACGTTCGGCTTCAGGAGTGAGAGGAGTTCGACTCAGACCAAATGACTATGTGGTTGGAGCGGCCATCTTGACACGTGACAGTGACGTGTTTGTCATTTCTGAAAATGGATATGGGAAACGCACGAAAGCTTCCGACTACCCGATCAAGGGTCGCGGTGGTAAAGGAATCAAGACGTCAAACGTTACTAAGAAAAATGGTCCCCTAGTGGGATTAAGTACCGTGACTGGTGATGAAGACATCATGTTAATCACTAACATGGGTGTTATGATTCGGTTTGCGGTTAATAACGTTTCTGAAACCGGCCGTGCCACCCTTGGAGTTCATTTAATCCGAGTCGACGATAATGCTAAGGTTGCTACGATGGCAGTCGTTGCAAAGGATGAAGAAAACGAATCAAAGGTCAATGAACCAGCTTCATCTACTGATCAATCCGAAGAATAATGGTTAAAAATAACACTACGTTAACGGTAGTGCTATTTTTTTGCCTAAATTTATGGTTAACATTCGTAAATTGGCACTTTCATATTGATTAAATGGTGCAATTCGATTATGATATTGGTTGTGTTTGAAACATTTAAACTAAATTTGACAAAATAGTTCGTAAAATAATCAAGGAGAGTTATGAAGATGGACGTGTTTGATTACGAAGATATTCAACTGATTCCGAATAAGTGTGTGGTCAATTCTAGAAGTGAGTGTGATACTTCCGTGGAATTTGGTGGCCGTAAGTTCAAGATTCCGGTCGTACCCGCCAACATGCAAACGGTCATTAATGCTGATTTAGCCGAAAGCCTTGCAAAAAACGGTTATTTTTACGTCATGCACCGTTTTCAACCTGAGAAACGACTTGATTTTGTTAAAAAGATGCACGCTGACGGGGTCTTTGCCTCTATCAGCATTGGGGTCAAGCCTGGCGAGTATGACTTCATTAAAGAGTTGGTCAAAGCCAACCAGCTTCCTGAATACGTTACGATTGACATTGCTCACGGATACTCGGACTCGGTTATCAATATGATTAAATTCGTCAAAGAACAGATGCCTGACACTTTCCTGATTGCTGGAAACGTTGGAACGCCAGAAGCCGTGCGGGCACTTGAAAATGCCGGAGCGGACGCTACCAAGGTTGGAATTGGACCCGGGAAAGCCTGCATTACCAAGATTAAGACCGGCTTTGGAACGGGAGGATGGCAATTAGCTGCCATTCGGTATTGTGCGAAGGGTGCCAGAAAGCCCATCATCGCTGACGGTGGGATTCGGACCGATGGTGATATTGCGAAATCAATTCGCTTTGGTGCTACAATGTGCATGATTGGATCGATGTTTGCGGGCCACGAAGAGTCGCCCGGTAAAAACGTTGAAAAAGACGGTAAGGAATACAAAGAGTACTTTGGTTCCGCATCGCAATTTCAAAAGGGTGCTTACAAGAACGTCGAGGGTAAGAAGTTGCTGGTTCCGTTTAAGGGCAGCATCTACGACACCTTACGGGAGATGCAAGAAGATTTGCAGTCATCAATTTCTTATGCTGGTGGAAAAGACATTGATGCCATTAGAAAAGTTGATTACGTGGTCGTAAAAAATTCAATTTATAATGGTGATTAAAAAAAGATTTAAAAAAGCTTCGTATTTAATCATGTATCGCAAGTCAACGTCTCAAATGTCCTGTTGAAGTAAAAAACAATCAATGATATAATCAATCGTTGTGAGTTTAATTAGATTTTAATTGACTCCCCTTGCTCTCCAAATCACTGGAGAGCCGACAGTCCACAAGGAGGTGTAATTCATGGAAAACAAATACGAAATTACTTACATCATCAGACCAGATATCGACGATGCTGCCAAGACTGACTTGGTCAACCGCTTCGATAAGATCTTGACTGATAACGGTGCAAACGTAATCGATTCAAAAGACTGGCAAAAACGTCGTCTTGCTTACGAAATCGGCGGTTACAATGAAGGTACTTACCACATTGTTAACGTTGAAGAAGGCGACAACGACCAAGGTCTAGACGAGTTTGACCGTCTTGCTAAGTTTAACAAAGACATCTTACGTCATATGATCGTAAGAAGAGACGACAAATAATTAGAATGAAAGGAGTTTTTCAGTATGATTAATACAGTAGTTCTTACTGGACGCTTAACACGAGACGTTGATTTGCGATACACCCAAAACGGCGCAGCAGTGGGTACTTTTACGCTAGCTGTTGACCGTCGTTTCACTAACTCAAATGGTGATCGGGAAGCTGACTTCGTCAACTGTGTCATTTGGCGCAAATCAGCTGAAAACTTTGCCAACTTCGTGCATAAGGGTTCCCTGGTTGGAATTGAAGGTCGAATTCAGACCCGAAATTACGAAAACAAGCAGGGTCAACGGGTTTATGTTACCGAAGTAGTCGTTGAGAACTTCACTCTCCTTGAACCACGTTCACAGAACGGAAATGGTCAGGGTCAAGTTAACAACGGTGGCAATCACGCTCCTAGCGAAAATCCATTTGGAACTCCAAAGACGAGTGGTCAGGCCACTCCTAACAATAGTAAAGGTAACGACAATTCGAAGGATCCGTTTGCTAACTCTGGAGACCAGATTGATATTTCCGATGACGATCTTCCATTTTAATGGAACGATTTGATTAATGTTTTAGGAGGGAATTACACATGGCTCAACAAAGAAGAGGTGGCCATCGTCGCCGTAAGGTTGACTTTATCGCCGCTAATCACATTGAATACATTGATTACAAAGACGTTGATTTGTTAAGACGTTTCGTATCAGAACGTGGTAAGATTTTACCTCGTCGAGTTACCGGAACAAGCGCTAAAAACCAACGTAAGTTGACCATTGCGATCAAGCGTGCCCGCATCATGGGCTTAATGCCATTCGTAGTTGGTGACTAATTAAGAATTTGAGACTTAACTAATTTAGTTAGGTCTTTTTTTTATCCGATTATTGGGTTGCCTCAATGTGATAAAATAGAAGCTATAATGGAGCAAAGATGGGAGTTACTATGAAGAAATTCTTTTCACAAATGACGTTGCCGCCATTTTTAAAAAATACACGATTAAGAAAAATTACGATTTTTATTGCAATTTCATTGATTTTGGGACTAGTAATTGCCTTTCTCTACAACTTCTTTATCGGAATCGTTCTTTTACTGATTGCTTGTGTGGGGCTCGTCTATACCATTAACACGATGAACCGCGTGGGTGAAGAATCCGATAAGTACATCAACGATTTGTCCTATCAAATCATGCGCGGACAACAGGAGTCACTACTTGAGATGCCGATTGGGATCTTAATCCTTGATGATAACCACGTGGTGGAGTGGATTAATCCATATTTACAGCCATACTTTGATAGTACGGAGGTGGTCGGATATCCACTTGACCATTCTGCTCCAGACCTCTTTGACATCATTCAGGCAAACCTTGACCAGACCAAGCCAATTGAGGTCACCTGGCGCGGTCACATGTTCGATATGTTGATTCAAAGAGAGTACAACACCGTCTACATGATGGACATTACCCGCTATGCTGAGATTGAAAAGAAGTACGAAAACGGTAAAATTGCGGTCGGCCAGATTTTTCTGGATAACTTTGACGAAATTACGCAGTCAATGAGCGACCAGGACGTCTCTAACCTTAGAAACTACATCACCAACGAACTGAGCTCGTGGGCGCAGGAATACGGAATTTTTCTAAAGCGAATTGATGCGGATCATTACTTTATCCTGTTGTACGTTTCCGCGTTGAATCAAATTGAGGCGGATAAATTTAAGATTTTAGACGTGATTCGAGAAGATACCTCGAAACAGAACCTTCCTTTGACCCTTAGTATCGGGATTTCATACGATGATAATAACCTGAACAACTTAGCCGACCAGGCTCAGAGTAACCTTGATTTAGCCCTCGGTCGTGGTGGCGATCAGGTCGTCGTTAAGGCCAAGGACAAAGAAGCCCGCTACTATGGTGGAAAGACGAACCCAATGGAGAAACGAACTCGGGTCCGGGCGCGGATGATTTCTCACGCTTTACAAGAGTTAATGAAAGAATCGGATCAGATTTTCGTTCAGGGTCATGCTCAACCTGACATGGACGCGATGGGAGCCGCCATGGGAATCAGACGGATTGCCCAGATGAACGGGAAGCAGTGTTGGATTGTGATGGATGACGAAGAACCGCACTCAGACATCAAGCGGTTATTAAACGCGATTGATGATTATCCAGACATTAAAGAGTCAATTATTACTCCAGATAAGGCGTTGAAAAAGGCAACTGACAACAGTTTGCTGATTATGGTTGATCATTCCAAACCGGACATGGGTGTTTCTGGGGATCTTTACAAACGCTTAAAGAACCGCGTGGTCATCATCGACCATCACCGGCGTGGTGAGGACTTTCCTGAGAATCCGATCCTGGTTTACATTGAACCCTACGCTTCGTCAGCCTGCGAACTGATTACCGAGATGTTTGAGTACCAGTCTCAGGACGCCGATCCAATCAACCAGTTAGAGGCGACCGCCATGCTGAGTGGGATTGTGGTTGACACCCAATCCTTTACGATTAGAACGGGAACGAGAACGTTTGATGCGGCGAGTTATCTGCGGTCAGCCGGTGCCAACGCTGACGAAATGGCCGACTTTATGAAGGAAAGTATCAATAATTACATGGCCCGAAACCACCTGATTTCCATGATGGAACAGATTGATGAGAACATGGCCCTGATTACCGCTGAAGATGATAAGGAATATGATTCGGTCATTGCCGCACAAGCCGTTGATTCGCTACTGACGATTGACGGAGTGGAAGCCTCGTTTATCGTCTTTAAGCGGACGAACGGGAACATTGGAATCTCGGCGCGAAGTAATGGTAACATTAACGTTCAGTTGATTATGGAAGCACTTGGTGGAGGTGGCCACTTATCAGCGGGAGCTACGCAAATTCCCGACGAAAGTGTTTCAGAGGTTAAGAAGACACTGCTAGGTGCCATTGATAAAATCGTTAATAACGATGATAAAACCGACCAATAGCAGAATTAGTTTAAATCTGTTAAATTATTAGTAAACAAGGAGGGATTTAAAATGAAAGTAATCTTTTTAAGCGATGTTAAAGGCAAGGGCAACCGGGGCGACGTTAAGGACATGCCATCTGGGTATGCTAACAACTTTTTGATTAAGAAGGGCTTGGCTAAAGAAGCTACCAAGCAGGCTATCAGTGAATTAAAGGCTCAACAACACGTTGAACAGGAGCACGAGCAAGAGGAACTAGCAGATTCCAAGAAACTAAAAAAAGAACTTGAAAATGACAAAACCGTCGTTGAGTTGAAAGCCAAGGCTGGGTCTGACGGTCGCTTGTTCGGTTCGATTACCAGTAAACAGATTGCCCAGGGACTTTTGGATCAATACAACATTAAATTGGATAAACGGAAGATTGAATTAAGTGAGCCAATCAAGACCATGGGGTACACCGATGTTCCCGTTAAGGTCCATCCCCAGGTTTCCGCTCAAATTCGGGTTCACGTCAGCGAAAAATAGTCGTAAGTTGCAGTTAGAAAAGAGTCGATAATGAACAACGATACTTTAAATGATCACACGCCACCACAAAATATTGAGGCCGAAAAGGCCGTTTTGGGTTCCATTTTTCTGAGTACCGACGGTTTAGTTGACGCGATGGAATATCTGAATCCAGATGACTTCTATAAGCGGGCGCATCAATTAATTTTTAAGGCGATGTTGGATCTAAATGATGACGATCAGGGCATTGATGCCGTGACCGTGACCGATCTTTTGAAGCAGCGTGACCAGCTGGAAGACGTTGGTGGTGTGCCTTACATCATTGATCTGACCAACGCCGTGCCAACGGCCGCTAACTTGGTCTACTACGCGAAAATTGTAAGAAATAAGGCCGTGCTCAGGCGCTTGATTCAGACGGCTACTAACATTGCCACTCAGGGATATGAACAGTCCGAAGACGTCGAAGACCTCTTAGATAATGCCGAACGTGACATTATGAACGTCTCTGAGGACCGTAATCAGTCGGGATTTAAGAACATCAAGGACGTTTTAAACGAATCATTTACAAAGATTGACCAACTTTCTCAAAATGGTGGCGACGACATTACGGGCCTTGCGACTGGTTATCACGAGCTCGATAAGATGACGACCGGACTTCATCCCGGCGAATTGATGATTCTAGCCGCCAGACCGGCCGTTGGTAAAACCGCCTTTGCGCTAAACATTGCGCAAAACGTGGGAACCAAGACCGACAAGACGGTGGCCATTTTCAGTTTGGAAATGAGTGCCGAATCGTTAGTGAACCGAATGTTGTGTGCCGAAGGTAGCATTGACGCCAATCACCTTAGAACGGGTCAGTTGACCGAAGAGGAGTGGCAAAATCTAGTCATTGCGATGGGCAGTCTTTCTAAGGCCCACATTTACATTGATGATACTCCCGGCAATAAAATGGCTGGAATTCGGGCTAACTGTCGTCGTTTGGCAAAACAAACGGGGAACTTAGGGCTGATTGTGGTCGACTACCTCCAGTTAATTGAGGGTGGTAATAAAGAAAACCGGCAACAGGAAGTGTCTGAGATTTCCAGACAACTTAAAAAGCTAGCCAATGAATTACAGGTGCCAGTGATTGCGTTATCTCAGCTTTCGCGTGGAGTGGAACAGCGTCAGGACAAGCGTCCGGTGCTGTCTGATATCCGTGAATCGGGGTCAATCGAACAGGATGCTGACATTGTTGCATTCTTATACCGAGAGGATTATTATGAACACGATTCAGATGATGATGACCAAGATCCACGTTCCGATGTTGAAAATGATGATGATAACGTTGGCGAAGTTGAAGTTATTATCGAAAAGAACCGTTCGGGTCCACGTGGAACGGTTAAACTGCTCTTTATTAAATCGTATAATAAGTTTTCATCGATTTCATACGCTTCAAACGATGGTGTACAGTAAAAGGCCACTTACAGAGTAAGTGGTCTTTTTATTAAAATTAAGAATGATTGAGAGGATTTTCAATGAATAACAATGAAAAGACACAAGGGTTGCCAAAACTTACCACGGCCGCAATCTGGTTTCTATCCTTTGGAATTCTTGGAGTCCAAATGGCGTTTGGCTTAATGAATTCGCAACTGGGAAGAATTTTTCAGACCCTCGGGACTTCTCCGAGTCTTTTAGGGCTTCTGTTTATTATTCCCCCAATTGCGGGATTATTTGTCCAACCGTTAGTGGGAGCGTGGTCCGATCGAACCTGGGTGCCAAAATGGGGAAGAAGAATTCCCTACCTCATTATTGGAACCGTTGCTTCCGCCGTTACCCTGTTTCTTTTACCAAACGTTGGTGATTTTGGCTGGCCGAGCATCATTACGATCTCACTGGCCGCCGTCATCACGTTGGTTTTGATGATTGCGTTCAATATGTGTGTGCAACCCTACAAGATGTTGATTGGTGACATGGTTAATCAACGTCAGAGTGGGTTTGCTTACTCAATTCAGAGTTTTTTCTTAAACATTGGGAGTGTGTTAGCGTGTTTATCGCCGTGGGTTTTCACCAAGCTCGGGGTCAGTAACACCGCTAGTAAAGGGATGATTCCTAATTCAGTCATTTTTTCGTTCTATGTTGCGGTGGTTGTTTTAATCTTCTGTACGTTTATTACTGTCATGAAGGTTAATGAGTATCCCCCTAAACAGTTTAATGACTATCATGGACTGGAGCAGAATGATGAACGGGCCAAAAAGAGTACGTGGATGCTTTTAAAAGATGCTCCACGCGTTTTCTGGGTGGTATCCATTATCCAACTTTTTGCCTACATTGGCTTTGCCTACATGTGGATGTACGGGACGAGTATCATTGCCAAAAACGTTTTCAACACAACCAATCCGATGAGCAGTGGTTATCAGTCCGGTGGTAATTTATTTGGAATTTTATCGGCCGTTTATGCTTTATCAGCTGTTATTTTTTCACTTTTACTATCAAGAATTCCCCAACGAAAGTACAAGTTGCTCTTTTCAATTAGTTTGGTAATTGGCGGAGTCGGCTTTTTGATGTCAGCATTCTCCCACACCGTTTTCTTGCAGGTGCTTGCGTTTATTTTGATTGGCATTGGATGGGCTGGCGTTTCGGTCTACCCGTTGACTTTTGTAACCCGTGAGATTCCAGGAAAGTACATTGGCGTGTACATGGGACTGTTTAACGTTCAAATTTGTATTCCCCAAATTGTGGCTTCACTTGCTAGTCCACTAGTTGTGATGGCAATTGGATCCATTGCTAACATCTTTGCGATTGCGGCGGTTACCATGGTTTTGGCGGCAATCTCAGTATGGATCTTAAACGACATTAAAGACTAGTTGGAGGTGAGAACGTGCAGGTAATTGATGTAGGTGGTTTTCGGGGGCATCCACTGACCGTTAGTTTCGATGGGTTGAACGTCTATTTTGACTACTTAGATGTAATTAATTTATTGAAGCCCAAAATCGTTTCACTTTCAGACAGTGAACTAGTGACTGATGAAAATGGAGTTAACCAATTAACCGTGGCGGGAACGTGTCGTCTTGCTTCCCTTAGTAATTATCCACGTGCTGACCGACTAATGCGCTGGATTCAGCAGCAGGTAAAACCAATCGTGTTGCGTTACGGAAATAGTTTAAAGCAGAATCAGATCACTAAATCAATTGATGACGTTTACGGTGAGTTACACGTAAGTGGGATGGAAATGACGAAACGTGAGTTTTACCAGTTCTTAAGAGCCCATCACTACACCATCAAATGGCTCAAGGGAAATAATAGCCCCAGTGACTTGAGTGTGAAAAAGCATTTAATGGTACCAAAAATTGGTCATTTTAACTTGCCTCAACCATGTGGAGCGGATAAACTATACGTAAACGCGGCTTTTACCACCAAAGGTGTCCAAGTTGTGATTAATCAGTTGAAAGAATTAGATGAAGTTGCCTACCAACAGGTTTCACTGTTTTAAATGATAATTGTTCCACGTGAAACAATTGATGTAATCCCATGGTGTTCAAGGATTAGAGGTGTTAAGCGTGAAGAAGCAACATGTCCTATCGTTAATCTTGGCCTTTTTGGCGGCAATGTTTTTGATCCTCGTTCCGTTTATTGAGGATCAAAGCTTGATTTGGATTGGTCTGGCGATGGCCGGCTTTTGTGCTGTTTTAGCAATTTTAACCGAGATTTTAGCAATTAAAAAATAAAAAAGGAAGGATCCTTCGCAATTAACGAAGATGGTCTTTCCTTTTTTTAGTGAAATTAATGATATAAAAAAAGATCATGGCGTTAACCATGATCATGATATGTGATGGGCAGTCAGGGGATCGAACCCTGGACCCACGGATTAAGAGTCCGTTGCTCTGCCAGCTGAGCTAACTGCCCAAATCAAAAGTACATTTATTATAATAGCATACCGCAAAACCCCATGCAACACTAATTTACAAAAAAAGGCGAAATTGCAGATACGGAAGAAATACTGAAAAGAGCTGTTATTAATTAACAACAGTTGTTGAATAACGTGAAGCGAGTAATTTGATGTGTTACAATTTAACTAGGATTGAGCGTAAAATAAGCCTTGATTCCAAACTTGATTGATATAGGGACTGCCAGCAGTTCAAAGGAGACAAATAATATTATGAAGAAAAAAATTCTAGTTGTCGATGATGAAAAACCAATTACAGACATTGAAAAATTTAGTTTAACCAAAGAAGGATTTGACGTTGACGTCGCACACGATGGGCAAGAGGCCCTTGATAAGGTTGATAGTAATACACCCGATCTCATTATTCTTGATCTCATGTTGCCAAAGGTCGATGGCTTAGAAGTTGCCAAGGAAGTTCGAAAGACCCACAACATGCCAATTATCATGGTAACCGCCAAGGATTCCGAACTTGATAAGGTGCTCGGACTGGAGCTTGGTGCCGATGACTACGTTACCAAACCATTTTCTAACCGTGAACTTGTTGCCCGGGTTAAGGCCAACTTGAGACGGCAGAATATCACTGGCTCAGCTGGTGAAGGCAAGGACGATAATCACGACATTGAAATTGGAGACCTGGTGATTCATCCCGATTCTTACTCCGTTACTAAACGCGGGAAAGGCGTGGATCTTACCCACCGAGAATTCGAACTTCTTCATTATCTAGCCCAACACATTGGTCAAGTGATGACCAGAGAGCACTTTCTTCAGACGGTTTGGGGCTACGATTACTTCGGTGACGTTCGCACCGTCGACGTGACCGTACGTCGTTTACGAGAAAAAATTGAAGATGATTCAAGTCACCCCAAGTGGTTAGTAACCAGACGTGGGGTTGGTTATTACCTGCGGGATTCCGAAAAGGAAGAATAACCCAAATTGATTAGTTTAGAGGTATTCATGTAATGAAGAAGAAAAGACGTTGGCACTTTTTAAGGTCCATTCATTTTAAGATTGCGTTAGTTTTCGCCTTAATGATGATCATTACCTTGGAAGTAGTGGGTGCCGTTTTTGTGCGTCAACTCGAGTACCAAAATTTGAATACGTTTAAGGACTCCATTCAACTGAAGCCCTACGTTAATACATCCCTTAAAAAGCAGTTAGCCAAAAAGAACCAAACCAAGGCTAATAAGCAGATTCAGACGATCCTTGAAGACGTTGATACCAACAATTCTGATGATATTCTGGTGGTGGATTCCAGAGGAAACATTCGTGGAACCAATCAGAGTAGCGACCAATCGTTAGTGGGGCAAAAAACCACCGACAATGACATCAAGAATGCCTTAAATAACGGTAAAACCATCGAGAAAAACACCTACAGTGATGGGAACCGTTACTACACCATGATTACACCCTTGATTAACAGTCAGGGCAACGAAAACAACATGGAAGGGGTCGTTTACGTTCGTGCTAATCTGAATCCGGTTTACCAAAACATCAACAGTATCACCTTAATCTACCTGTTTGCGGCGATCGTTGCCATCATCTTGGGCTTGCTTTTAACGTTCATCATTTCTCGGGCCATTACGAAGCCAATCGACGCGATGAAGAAGCAGACGGAACAGATTGCTCGCGGAAATTATTCGGGGCACGTTAAGGTCTACGGAAATGACGAGTTGGGTCAACTAGCGAAGGCCGTCAACAACCTGTCAGTGCGGGTTGAAGAGTCTCAAGAGTCAACCGAGTCAGAGCGAAGGCGTCTGGATTCGGTCTTAGATAACATGACCGACGGTGTGGTTGCCACGGATCGTCGCGGAAACGTCATCATCATTAACGATGAGGCACTTAGTTTTCTAGGCGTTAGTAAGCAACAGGTCATCGGTAAGTCCATCCTAGATGTCTTGCATTTACGCGACCGGTTCACCCTTAAAAACTTGATTGAAGACCCAGGACAGGTCAACTTGGATTTTTCTGATCACGACCATAAGCTGATTTTATCAGCTCATTTTTCGTTGATTCAGCGTGAATCCGGCTTTATTAATGGGCTTGTTTGCGTGTTCCATGACATCACCTTGCAACAAAAGATTGATGACGATCGGAAGCAGTTTGTATCCAATGTTTCACACGAACTAAGAACGCCCTTAACCAGTGTTCATTCCTACATTGAAGCCTTGCAGGATGGGGCCTGGAAGGATAAAAAGTTGGCACCCAAATTTTTGAAGGTCACTCAGGACGAGACCGATCGAATGATTCGAATGATCAACGACCTTTTGACACTATCGCGGATGGATTCTGGGACCCAGAAGTATGATACGGAACTAGTTAACATCAACAAGCTCTTTAACTACATCTTGGATCGTTTTGACATGATCATTAAGACCGATGACGATCCGAAAAAGAAGAATTATTCCATTAAACGGGACTTTACTAAGCAGGATCTGTGGGCTGACATCGATACCGACCGTTTTACCCAGGTCATTGATAACATTATGAATAATGCGATCAAATATTCACCAGACGGTGGCGTCATTACCTGTCGGCTGTACGAACAGAACAACCGCATCATCATGAGTATTTCTGATCAGGGACTAGGAATGCCACGAAAAGCCATTAAACACATTTTCGATCGTTTCTATCGAGTCGATAAAGCTCGTTCACGGGCTCAAGGTGGAAGTGGACTTGGGCTCGCAATCTCTAAGGAAATTGTGGAAGCCTTTGGCGGCCATATTTGGGTCGATAGTATTGAAGGAAAGGGTTCAACGTTCTATATTTCACTACCAAACGAACCAGTCGAGGAGGATCTTTGGGATGAAGGAGAAGCTTAAACCTTATATTTTACCGGTTTCACTGTGTATTGCCGTACTAGTCAGTTTGGTGCTCATCGTGGCACTACTGGTCAATCCAGCTCGCTTTGGGAGTCGAATGCATCAGGATAAATCAGCTACGCTTAAAAGCGAAGTTTCTTCGAAGAATCGTTATGATATCTATTCTCCCACCGAGGTTATTACTACCACTAGGAGTGGGAAACAGAAGTCGCTCACAAGTGAGACCACGAGTTTGACCGGTGAAATCGTCAAAAACATCAAGACCTATCAGGTCAAGTCAATCAAAGAGGTCTCAAAGGATAATCAAAAGCGGTATATCGATACCCTTAACTCTGAAAATTCGCTGATGCTGAATTATGGTGGCGAAGTTCCAGTTAATTTGTTAAGTAAGATTTTTAATCACAAGGTGAAAAAGAATGATTTCAACGTTGATCGCATGGTCATTCCACTAAATGACAGTACCCACTTTTACCTGCTAGGCGATGACGGTTACCACGTGTACCAGGTCACCACTAAAAAGCGGAATTTAGCCAAGTTACAGAACATTCTTACTACGAAAGTTCAAAGTGTGGACGTTCAGATGCGGACGTTAAACGATCGCCCGTTTCTCTTCTACCCAAGTCAGGTCAAGATGCGTAATTACGGGTACTTACTCGCAGAACAGTCCCAGACGGCTTACATTAATCGGGTACTAGGTAATACGACGGATACCAGCGTTAAGCACCGAAAGAAGAGTACGACCTACAGTAGTCGGGACCAGTCATTAAACTTTGACAATGAGGACAACGTTATTTATCAGGACTACCAGCAAAGTAAGCGGGGCCACAGTTACGAGGAAGTGTTGAACTCGGCTTATCGCTACGCTACTAAGCTGGGGATTCCACTGGATAATGCTCGTTTTGACAGCTATAATCCGGTCAAAAACACCGTCACTTACCGGACGTTTGTGGAGGGTTATCCCGTCTTCAATCAGAAGCGACTGGGAACGTGTTCGTTTAAGATGGGAAATGGTGGAGCCAATCGTTACGAATTTTCACTTTTAAGTTTTCAAATCCCAATTCCCACGAACGCCGAAAGTACTACCCTTCCAAGTACTGGAACAATCTTAAACCAACTATCCGCTCAGGGAATTGACATGAAGAAGGTCAGATCCATCACCCTTGGTTACCAAGTTGTTCCCGAAAAGAACAATAAGCAGTTAATCACCTTGCAGCCATCATGGTTCGTTAATTACGACGGCACCTGGATTAACTCCCAGTTGATTGGCAATGGGACCGGAAAGGAGAGCTTCTAATGAATTTTAAGCGAATTCAAGAGATCTTCTTGCTGGCTTTCATTATTTTGGACGTCTTCTTGGTCCTAATGATTGTTCAAAACCAAAACATGCAGTCCGAGAACACGAGTCAAAACAGTGCGAACTCCACCATTATCAAAGAGATGCGCAGGGATGAAATTTCCGTTGGGAAGCTCTCAAATAAGCGCTCTAACGGTTACTACATTTCCGCTTCTAATGATGGTAATCTCGCAAATGAGATGGGTAACTTGAAAAATCAGGACGCGCGCTTTGAAAATGGCGCTGTCGTAAGTACGTTGCGGACGCCAATTGACATTGATAATCGGAACCCACAGAACACGCTGGACCCGCTCATGAAAAGAAAGAGTTTTGTGATTAACGGTGAGGATTATGAGTATGACCAAAACCAGTCCAATTCAAGTAAGATTGTCTACATTCAGAAGGCGCTGACGAGTAATTTGATGGACAATAATGCCAGAATCATCTTCTATTTAGATGACGACGGTAATATTAAGAGTTATACGCAAACGGCACTTAATAACATCAAGATTTTACACGAGAGTTCTGAGACCATTTCGGAAGAACGGGCACTGATCTGGCTCTACCAGTACAATGAAATTCCCAACAACTCCAGGGTGCTTTGGACCAGAAGATCATACACTAAATTGTTAAACATTAATAATAATGGGGTCTACATCCCTACTTGGGTCATTGCCATCCAGACCCGCAACTCCAAGGACGTTTCCGTAAGGCGGATTAACGCCTTCACTGGGTCGGTCTTAAAGACCGAAAACGTTCAGGAGAACTTTAAAAATAAAATCACAAGTGGGACAGAAGATAATTAGAAAGCTGGGAATAAGTTGAGCGAAGATCCAATGAAAATCAGTGTATTGTCGAGCGGAAGTGGCGGCAACGTTACTTATATTGAGACGAACCAGCACAAGGTCTTACTTGATGCCGGACTGTCGGGTAAAAAAATTGAGAACCTCATGAATTCAATTGGACGGAGTTTGACCGACGTTGATAAATTATTTGTGACCCATGAACACACCGATCACGCTAAATCGGTGGGTATCTTGGCGAGAAAGTACAACATGCAGGTCTACGCGAACGAGAAGACCTGGAACGCGATGGGTAACAAGATCGGAAAATTTCCGGAGGAACAGAAGTTTATTTTCGATCCCGATACTACCAAATCGTTTGGGGACTTGGACGTTGAAAGTTTCAGTGTGTCCCACGATGCTGCTGACGCTCAGTTCTACAATTTTCACGACGGCGATAAGAGCTTTGTGGTTTTGACTGATACAGGCTACGTCTCTGATCACATTGAAGGAGTCATAAGAGACGCCAACGCGTACGTTCTAGAGTGTAATCATGACGTGGAAATGCTGAGAAACGGCGACTATTCGTGGCCAACCAAGCAACGCATCATGAGTGATGAGGGTCATTTGTCAAATGAAGACGGGGCGGACGCCATGATGAAAATCATCGGACGTGACACCAAGAACATCTTCATCGGGCACCGCAGTCATCATAACAACATGAAGTCACTGGCTCATCTTACCGTCGCTTCCATGCTTGAAAACGAAGACTTTGGGGTTGGTCATGACTTTAATTTGTTTGACACCGATGTTGAAAAACCATCCGATTTAATAACTCTTTGAGAATAATTGATACTTTTTTAAAAACTATTTGATAGAATAATATTAAATGGGGTGTAAATATGAAGAGAACACATCCGCTACTAACAGTTGCCATCGTGGCACTAGTAGCCGGTCTATTGGGCGGTGGAATTGCCTATGGTGGGATTTCGTGGTATAACGGCGGAATGTCTCTAGGAACTCAATCCGTCCCTGCGGGTTCCAATCGTGGCGGAACCGCAAAAGTTGAGAATGTAAGGGTGAATGCCTCTAATCAGGCGGAAAAAGTCTTTAAGGACAACAAGGATACCGTTGTTTCGGTGATTAACACCGAGAAGACCAAGTCCAGTGACTCTGATCCACTTCAGGGTATGTTTGGTGGCGTGTTCGGAGGAAATGGCGGAGACAATGGCGGTCAAGACCAAAAGGATCAGCAACAGATTAGTGAGGGTTCTGGAGTTGTCTACAATAAGGATAACGGCTCAGCGTACATTGTGACCAACAATCACGTGGTGTCTGGTTCGTCCAACCTGGAAGTCATCTTGAGTAACGGCCAGAAAAAGGAAGCTAAGCTAATTGGCCATGATGCCGTAACCGACCTTGCCGTTCTTAAGATTAACGGCGATGGTGTCAATAAGGTGGCTAACTTCGGTAATTCTGACGACATCAAGGTGGGTCAAACCGCCCTTGCGATTGGATCACCACTTGGCTCTGAGTACGCTTCGTCTCTGACTGAGGGAATCATTTCCGCAAAGAAGCGGGAAGTGCCGCAGGCTAGCACCGAGAACGGTCAGCAGAACGCCAGTGCCGGTGACGCTACGGTTATTCAGACCGATGCCGCCATTAATCCCGGAAACTCGGGTGGACCACTCCTAAATAGTGCCGGACAGGTCGTTGGGATTAACTCAATGAAACTGTCGAAGGATAGTTCCGGTACCAGTGTTGAAGGGATGGGTTTTGCCATTCCAAGTAACGAGGTCGTACGGATTATCAACCAGCTCATTAAGAACGGAAAGGTAATTCGTCCCGAACTAGGCATTAAGTACGTGGACCTAGCTAACATCTCGGTTAAGCAACAGAAATCGATTTTAAAGCTTCCTTCAAACGTTACCAATGGAGTTGTAGTAATGGACGTTAGGGGTAGCTCACCAGCCGCTAATGCGGGTCTCAAGAAAAATGACGTGATTACCAAGTTGGCTGGAAAAGACATTACCAATCAGGGTAAGTTGCGTGACATCCTGTATGAGCATAACGTTGGCGACAAGATTTCCGTTATCTATTATCATAATGGACAAATGAAAACGTCTGAGATTACGCTAGATCAGCAAGCAAAACAGCAGTAATTTAAAAAATGTTCGTCGTAGAGTAAATGCGGCGAACATTTTTTGTTTGAAAAGAGTGAACTGACATTCGGATAGCTTAATGCGATAATTGAAGCAATTGTCCGTTTAAAGCCTGAATTTTAGTTGTGATGATTGTAACGATACTTATGAATTCCGTGATAGAGGGATTGACGGTAAACTCCGAACAAAATTGGTTTAAAAAAAATTAATAATCAGAAAATACGTGGTTGGAAATGTCAAGTGGTAAAAGTCTGTGCATAACTTTGGGGATAAACTCATTGTGAAAACACAAAAGCTGTAATTTAGGCTTTAAATGATAGTGGAAAAGTATCGAGAAGTTATCCACAGGCAGTGTGCATAAGTTTATGTAACAAAATTTTATTAAAAAAAGAACGCGATAAACGTTGATATCACAACAACGAAAATTGCGTTAACGAACATATGTCTTGTTTATTTCTGTGGATAAATAAAAATGTTGTTGACAAAATCGAAATATTAACAGGTCTTTAAATTCTCCAGAAACGTGATAGTTTGTGAAGGTGCCTGTGGATAACTTTGTGGATAGTCTGTTTAAAGGAGTCGACTTATGAACATTAAATTGGTGGTAGTTGGAAAATTGAAGGAAAAATACTTCAAAGATGGAATTAATGAGTACGTCAAACGACTTTCTCGTTTTTGCAAGTTTAAGATTGTTCAGGTTCCCGACGAAAAGGCGCCTGAGAACCTTAGTCAAGCGGAAATGGACGAGGTGATGGAGCAAGAAGGAGCCCGAATTTTGGCTAAAATTAAAGACCGCGAGTATGTGATTGCTTTGGCAATTCAAGGCGATGAACTGACCTCTAAAGCCTTTGCGAAGAAAATCAAGGATCTCGCAACGTACGGTCACTCGGACATTACCTTTGTGATTGGTGGGTCGTTGGGACTTGCTCCTAAGGTCTTGAAGCGGGCTAACTTTGAACTGTCATTTGGTCGTTTTACGCTACCGCACCAGCTGATGCGCTTGGTGTTGACCGAACAAATCTATCGGGCTTTCATGATTAATAGCGGGAGTCCGTACCATAAATAGGCTGATTGACTTTGATTAGAAACTAAGATTATAATAATTATGGATTTAAAAGGGAAGAGATGCTGGTATCATCTCTTCCATGTTCGCAAGTTAGGTGCGGTTACTGTGGTGAAGCTAATCAGTTATGATTAGCTTTTTTTATTATTTTATTTGTAAAATATGGATATTTTCTTCAATTACACGTACACGCCGAAAGGATGTTATTAATAATGAAAATTTTAAATTCGCATCGGATGCTGCGTTTTCTGGTTCAAGTTCTAATTACCGCTATTGGAACGGCGATTATCGCTTTGGGAATGACCCTGATGCGAAAGGAAAACCTCGGAATGGACGCCTTTACCGCGTTAAGTGTCGGATTATCGCACCATTTACCGCTTGGCTTGGGTAACATCCAGTTCATCGACTACATGATTCTGTTAGTCATCGTGCTGATTTTGGATTACCATCAGATTGGCTTTGGGACTTTGATTAACATGCTGGTGGGTTACGGGGTTCAGTATTTCACGCTCTGGTTCGGTGCCTACTTGGTGTTCGATAACTTTTGGTTGAAATTGTTGTTTGCTGTCCTTGGATTCCTGATATTCACGGTAGGAATTGCCGTGTACATGTCGGCCAAGTTCGGGGTGTCCTCGTATGACGCGATTGCGCCCATTTTCTCTCAAAGATTGCACATGCCGTACTGGTCAGTGCGGGTGATTCAGGATGTGCTTTTCATGTTTTTGGCGTTCCTCGTCTCTGGTCCAATTGGAATTATGACGGTCATCATTTCGTTGTGTTCGGGTCCATTTGTGGAACTCTGGGGCAGACACCTCCATCTGATTAAATAAAAAACGGTCCGCTGGATTATTCCAA
Source organism: Fructilactobacillus sp. X7R9C1 (assembly GCF_059901005.1). NCBI lineage: Bacteria > Bacillati > Bacillota > Bacilli > Lactobacillales > Lactobacillaceae > Fructilactobacillus > Fructilactobacillus sp. X7R9C1. The sequence continues at coordinate 123,957 of NZ_JBWXVG010000002.1, forward strand.
CGGACCGTTTAGTTTAACTAATTTTTATTATCATTTGGGTCAACGCTGCAGCTTCCGCCTTCACAGTTAGCACCCTTTTGCTGGTCATCATCGCCACCAACCATTTCAATTGGTTGAAAGCTAGCCCAAGCCTTGTCTAAAGCAGACTTGAAGACTTTTACTGGTTGAGCACCAGAAACGGCGTACTTCTTGTTGAAGATGTAGAACGGAACCCCGTTAATTCCAACTTGTTGAGCGGCGGCTTCGTCAGCTCTGACGTCGTCTTTGAATTTATCACTGTCTAGGACTGATTTGACTTCGTCTTGATTTAAACCAACGCTCATGGCAAGATCAACTAAAACGGAGTTGTCGTCAACGTTTAGACCGTCGGCGAAGTAAGCCTCGAATAACTTGTCCATCAGTTCGGATTCTTTGCCCTTGGTTCCCGCAAAGTGAAGCAAGCGGTGTGCTTTTAAAGTATTAACCACCTTAATCTTTCCGGTATCCATCTTTAAACCAGCTTCGTTTGCCAGTTCGGTGATGGTTGATAGAAACTCGGAAACTTTTTCCCTTGACATCCCCTTTTCCTTACTCATGTGGTCAGCCATGGTTTCTGGTTCACCAGATGCGTTGGGATCAAGTTCAAAACTATTGTAATGAACCTCAACGTCGTCCTTATGGTCAAAATCACTTAGTGCGGACTTGAAGTGGGCTCGTCCGATGTAACAGAATGGACATGCAATATCGGACCAAACTTGGACTTCCATTTTTTTCGTCATTTTAGTACCTCCTACAAATTATCTACTAACTAAAGTATAGTGTTCAACTGAATCAATCACAATCATCTTGCTTAAGAATCACTTATCAATGGCGTTGCTTGTTCCAAGTAACTTATCATTTTTGATTTGTTTTGGATCTTGGTTTTGTTCAGTGGTTTGCTTACTATCACTGTTTTTTGCTTCATTTGGAGTGTTTTGATTTTTATTCTCGGCATGATCCGATGACTTCTTGTCAGAATCGCCATGGACTGATTTGAGAATCTTATTAAGCCAATTCTTCATGTTACTTCCCCCTCATCTACTTCTCACCTTATTATAGTATAGTGAGTTTTGATTGTAATGAAAGTTAACTAATTTATAAAGAATTGTGATAGGCCAACTACGAAGCGGGCTTTTTGCTTGCTTTTGTTTCGGAAATTAAATAGAATTAAAGTACGTATTAGCTTACTTTTTGTGAGTAAAGGGAGAGAGATTAAATGAAAACAGTTGACGTAATTTTAGGTAGTGCCCGATCCAATTCTAGTGGTGCCGGAATTTTTAACTTTTTAAAGAAGAACGCAAAAGAACTTGAGTCTGATAACGAGGTCAAGTTGAACTTTATTGACATTGGTGATTTAGACTTACCAATCTTCAATGAACCACTCCCACCAATGGGTGATCCTGACCGGAAACTAACGGGGGCCCCCAAGAAGTGGATTGATAACATCAAGGCTGGAGACGGTTATCTATTTATTGAACCAGTCTATGACAACGGTCTTTCTGGCGCGTTTAAGAACGCCCTTGATTACATCGGCTTTGAAACGGCTGACAAGCCTGCCCGAATTGTTTCGTATTCTAGCAGTGCCTTGTCTGGGCAAGCTTCCGCTTTAGGCATTCTTCCCACTTTATCCATGTTGGGAATGGTAATGTTGCCACACATGACCATGATTGGTCACATTGACGACAACTTTGAAAAGGATGGCAATTTTGTAAGTAATGCGCCATCAGAAGAATACTATTCCAAACAGTTAAAGGATGCCGTAAGTGACATTGCTTCTTACACCAAACTTTTAGGTAATTAGCACTATAAGTAAATACGTAAAAGGAGCACTTCATTTTTTTGAAGTGCTCCTTTTTTTTATTGAAAAATCATCTGCAGGACGATCAGGATAATCGAGATCAAGAAGACCGCTGTGATTATGTACTTGAAGAGCTTGTTAATCTTATTACTTCCCTCGGGGAAGAGCCACAAGATTAAGATTAAAAGGACGTTTAGACCAATTCCCACCCATGGATTGGGATGAAAAAAGGTTAAGACCATTAGTAACACCAAAATCACGAGTTCAAGTAATTCCTTAAAGACTGTCAATTCAAGTAACCCCCTTTCTGTTTTACTAAAAACACCAAATCCGAGTAGACGTGGAGGTCTCTCAATAGATTTGGTGCACAGGTATGTTTTTAAAATGGCAAAAGAGATTGATTGGTACTTCTCATTACCGAACTAATTATACCATTGCGTTAAAACAAAAGCGAGATTATTTTTAATTATTTTAGATGATTGACAAGTACTGGCGATTAAGGCTGATTTAAACGGTCTAAGTATCAACTAATAATGGATTATCATTAGTCAGTACATTCAACAAAGTTAATTAATTAAGAGCCAAGTTATATTACGTTCGAGGATTTTTCTGATGCGATGATTGTTAAACATGTAACTATTAAAAAGTTAGTTAAAATTTGGCAAAAACGGTTAATTTTCCCAGTTTATCAACACATATCCGCTTTTACAAATTATCAGTCTTTGAACGATTTGACAAAATTTGTGAAACAGTTATCATTATTGACGTACGACTAGGAAACTTTTTCTAGTCGGTTAAAATGCTTGTTATAAATTGCGAAACCCCGTACGATATGGGTGGTTAAATCGTTTAACCATAAGCATGAATAACAATCTTAAGGAGGATTATTATGAAATCTGCAATTGAAGTGAACTCTGAAATTGGGCAGCTGAAGTCTGTCTTAATGCACAGGCCCGGAAAAGAGATTGAAAATGTCATTCCGGATACCATGAAGCAGATGTTGTTTGATGACATTCCGTATCAAAAAATCGCTGACAAAGAGCACGATTATTTCACCAATCTACTCCGTGATCATGGAGTGGAGGTTGTGTACATCGAGGATTTGTTGGAAGACATCTTAAAAAAAGATGACGTAAGGGATGATTTTGAGTCAACTTATCTAAATGAACACTACTACACGGGTAGTTCGGCAGAGGACATCAAGCGCTACTTTGAGAGTCTCTCGATTCACGACCTGGTCAGTACGATTTATGCCGGTCTAAGACGAGACAAGATTCATTTTACTCACCCAAGTTTGCATGATGTGGCCGGGACGAACGCTTTTGATCCCTTCCTGCTGGATCCACTACCAAATGCGTACTTTACCAGGGATCCGCAAGCTTCGATGGGATCTGGTTTAACGATTAACCACATGACTTTTGAGGCGCGGCGTCCGGAGTCACTCATCACGGAGTACGTGATGAAGTATCATCCACGGTTTGCCGGAAAAGTTGACGTTTGGCTGGACCGCTATAATGATGCTCGGATTGAGGGTGGTGACGAACTCGTTTTAAACGATCACGTCATGGCAATTGGTTGTTCGCAACGAACCTCAACTCGTTCGATTGAAAAACTGGCTCACAAACTTTTTGAAGATCCCACGTCACATTTTGACACAATCGTGGCGGTTCAAATTCCGCATAACCATGCCATGATGCATCTAGATACGGTCTTCACCATGGTCAACTACGACCAATTTACCGTATATCCAGGGATCATGAACGGTGGTAAGATGAATATTAACATCCTTCATCCCGGAAAAAACAATACCATCAACATGGAACATCGTGAAAGTCTGCCGGATACACTCAAGGAAGTTCTTGGATTATCTGAGATTGACATGATGGAGACCGGCGATGGTGACCCAGTTGCCGCTCCACGTGAACAGTGGAACGATGGGTCAAACAACTTGGCAATTGCCCCTGGGGAAGTGGTCACATACGATCGCAACACGGTCACGATTGATGTGATGCGAAAACACGGTATTACCGTTTACGAGATTTTGTCTTCAGAACTATCGCGTGGCCGTGGTGGAGCTCGTTGTATGTCACAACCAATCATTCGTGAACCACTTGATAAAAATAATTAGAGGGGGAGCAAATTAAATGAGTACATTACTAGAGGAATTAAAATCAATGCAGGGACGTTCTTTTTTAAAGGAGTCTGATTTTACACCAGCCCAGATTGAAGCTTTGATTGATTTTGCCATTAACTTGAAAAACGAACACAAGAAGTATGGCAAGGTGACCAAGTATTTACACGACAAGGACCTCGTCCTCTTGTTTCAAAAGACTTCGACCAGAACCAGACTTTCGTTTGAACTTGGTGGTGACGACTTAGGCGGAAACACGGCCTACATTGATCCAACCTCAAGTCAGTTCGGCAAAAAGGAATCGGTGGAAGACTCCGCACGAGTCTTTGGCGAACTGGCTGACGGAATTGAGTACCGGGGCTTTGAACAATCCGACATGGAAATCATGGCCAAGTACTCGGGAGTTCCCGTTTGGAACGGTCTTTCAAACGAGTGGCATCCCACTCAAATGATTGCGGACTTCATGACCGTGAAGGAAAACTTCGGTCACTTAAAGGGGCTCACGTTGACCTTTGTTGGTGACGGGCGAAATAACGTGGCTAATTCTTTACTGGTGACCGGTTCGATGCTGGGTGTGAACGTTCACATCGTGGCTCCAGACGAACTGCACCCCGAAAAATCAGTGGTTGACTTAGCGGAAAAGTACGCCAAGGAATCAGGAGCACACTTCATGATTACCTCTGATATCGACAAGGGGGTCAAAGGATCAAACATCATCTACACCGACGTCTGGGTCTCAATGGGTGAAAACAACTGGCAACAACGAATTGACCAACTACTACCATACCAAGTCAACATGGACTTAATGAAGAAGACGGGCACCCCTGACGATGAATTGATTTTCATGCACTGTCTGCCAGCCTTTCATGACGGCAACACCACCACTGCTAAAGAGGCAGTTAAAAAATACAAGGGCCTAAACAGTCCCGAAATGGAAGTAACCGACGAGGTCTTTAGAAGTCCTTACGGGCGCCAGTTTGTTGAAGCTGGCAACCGCAAGCACTCGATCATGGCAATTATGGCCGCCACTTTAGGCGACTTAAGTATGTACAACGAAAATTAAATTTTACTAAAGCATAAATAGGATTATCAATGATACAATCATGTCCTAAATTAGGATTTGAGAGGATTGCGTAAATTATATGGGAAATAAAAAGGGAGTTTCATTATTTGGATTAATCATGCTGGTCATTAGTTCCGCGATTGGCGCTGGAATTTATAATGCCAGTGAACAGATTGCGGCAGCGGCCACTCCGGGACCCGCGCTCGTTGCGTGGATTATTACTGGAGTCGGAATTTTTGCACTAGCAATGAGTTTGAAGTCTCTAAGTGAGGATAAACCAGAACTGACTGGAATTTCCGATTTTGCCAGAGATGGATTTGGTGATTTTGCTGGATTTCTATCGGGCTGGGGATACTGGCTATCGGCATGGCTTGGTAACATTGCGTTTGCCACCATGATGATGTCAGCGATCGGTTATTTCTTTCCGGTTTTTCGATCAGGCAACTCAATTCAAGCGGTAATCATTGCGTCGGTATTCACGTGGCTACTCACGTGGTTAGTAACGATGGGGATTGAGAACGCGGCTTTCATCAATACCATTATCACCGTAATAAAAATAATTCCCTTGGTTGCTTTCGCAATCTTAGGAATTGTCTTATTCAAAGCTAACGTTTTCACCGCCCACTTCTGGGCTAATTTTAGTACTAACTTCACGTATAGTCCGGCGACGGCAATGGGGGTATTTGATCAAGTCAAGGGCTGTATCATCACTACCATGTGGATCTTCATTGGGATTGAAGGAGCCACGATGATGGCAGGACGCGCCAAGAAGCGTTCTGATGCGGCCAAGGCGACCATTATTGGCACCATCTCACTCTTGATCATCAACATCGTGATTGCGATGCTACCATATGGCTACTTACCCCAAGCCAAACTAGCTAAGTTGAGTAACCCGGCCCTGACCTATGTTGTTAAAGATATGATTGGACCAATAGGTGCGGCTTTTGTCAGTATCTCACTTATAATCACCATGGTCGGTGCCCTCCTGTCATGGACCATGCTTCCGGTTGAAGCGACGTCACAACTAGCTGATCAGAAGCTACTACCCCGGTGGTTCGGTTACTTAAACAAGCACAATTCACCTTCACACTCATTATGGTTAACTCAGATTTTGGTACAAATTGTTTTGATTTCGTTACTATTTACCGATCAGGCGTACAACCTGGCAATTTCGTTGTGTACGGCAGCGATTGTGATTTGTTACGCGCTGGTTGGTGCCGATCAAATTAAGGCTGGCGTACAGGCTCATTCGGTCAAGAAAATGATGCCGGGAATCCTAGCTCTATTGTTTGAAGTTGTCGGAATCGCAGTGGCGGGACTACAATTCTTGTGGTTATGTTCAATTGCATACGTTCTAGGCTTTGGTTTCTACATCAAGGCAATCAAGAATCAAGGACGTAAAATCACACCCTTTGAATGGATCATGATGGCATTGATAACGATTGCCGCCATTGGGGCGGTCATTGCTCTATTTATGGGAAAGATAGGAGTGTCGTAAATGAAGAGAATCGTGATAGCTCTAGGTGGCAATGCGATTTTAACCGATGATCCAACTGCAAAAGGGCAAAGAGAAGCTTTAAAAAAAACCACGAAAAAAATCGTGAAGTTCGTGCGTAATTCAACTGAGAACCTTCAGTTAGTGATTACTCACGGCAATGGACCGCAGGTTGGAAACTTGTTACTCCAAGAACTAAACGGTAGCACGAAGGAAAATCCGCCAATGCCACTTGACGTGGTTGGAGCGATGACTCAAGGTGAGTTAGGACTGTGGATTGGGGATGCCCTCTCAGACAATGATATGACTAGTTCAACCATTGTCACGCGGGTATTAGTCAATCCCAATGATCCAGCGTTTAAGGATCCAACCAAGCCCATCGGTCCGTTTTACGCGGACGTTAATTCCGTCTTAATGAAACATCCGGACTGGAAATTCGCCGAAGACTCCGGACGCGGATTCAGGCGGGTCGTTCCATCGCCTCATCCCATCAGCATTTTAGAGGCGAAGCAAATTAGCACCCTGGTTGACAGTGGGTTCACTGTCATTGCTGGCGGGGGAGGTGGCGTTCCGGTCGTCATGACCGATGACGGGGACGTCGAAGGCGTGGAAGCCGTGATTGATAAAGACTTTACGGCTTCACTAATCGGACAAATGGTGAACGCCGACCAGTTAATTATCCTGACGGGCATTGACCAGGCGGCCATTAATTTCGGACGGCCTAATCAAAGAGAACTGGGACACGTGTCGCTTGACGAACTGGACATGTATCTAAAACAAGGTCAGTTTGGTAAGGGTTCAATGGAACCCAAGATTCAAGCGGCGATGCAGTTTGTGAAAAACACCGGCAGGGAAGCCGTGATTACGTCATTAGACAACGTTGCCGATTTTGAGGAAAATGGTCGAGCAACGGTCATTAAAAAATAACGACTGAAGAAATCACCCGATGACTATGAACTAGTCTTTGGGTGATTTTTAGTTGTTATTAAGTGATTCAACGGGACTATAACCATTTTTCCAATTTGATATTAGCATTTAAGAACGAAATGTCAAAGATTATTCTTATCTAGTTAGAGGTAATCCAATGTCGTGATTAGTCTTTAAAACAAAAAGTTCCCTTGCAGCTATCAAAAATAGTTGCAAGGGAACTTCATGGTACTTGTGGGTCATAACCATCAAATAGAAAGGAGTAGTGCATCTTGTTTGAAAACTACCGCCTACGCGGTACAAACATAGTATATCATACATGATAAAAATGTCTATCTTTATTTATTTTATGTGATTGAACGGTGGCACGATTAACGCTGGCTTTAACATAAACTTCACATGCATATCGCTATTAACGTTTAGTTGAATTTGTTATGCTTTAGACGTATATAGGAGGTTTCAATTATGAAGATTATGATTATTGGTGGAACCGGAAGAGTCGGTTCTGACCTAGTAAAACAATTTCAAAAAAACACTGACGATTCGGTTACCATTGCGGCTCGTCATCCCGAAGAAGTCAAGTTTGTGGACACCGTTGAGGAACGTCCCAAAATTAACACCATGAAGTTTAGCATCGTCGACATGAGCGTTAACGAAATGGCCGACGCAATGAAGGGCTTTGATGCCATCTACTTCACCGCTGGATCTGGTGGACACAACGTGGTCCTAGTTGACAGTTACGGAGCCATCAAGACCATGCAGGCCGCCGAAAAAGCCGGCGTCAAACGTTACATTATGCTCAGTTCAGCCTTTGCGCTTCAACCAGACCAATGGGAAGGAAAGAAACACTACGCCAAGTTGCAGGATTACCAGGCTGCTAAGTTCATGGCCGACCACTGGTTAATTCACGATACGGACCTGAATTACACCATTTTACAGCCGGGCTCCTTGCTTGAGACCCCTGGAACCGGCGAAGTAACCTTTAATGATGACCAACCCGGTTCAAATTCAATCAACGACGTTTCGCAGGTCTTGTTTGACGTTTTAGATAACCAGCATGCCTTTGACAAAGTCATCGTCATGCACAGTGGCGACATGAGTATCGAAACCGCACTTAACAATTTAAAATAGTTAGGGAGAATTAAGATGGCTGTTAAAGATAAAGTAGTTGTAATTACGGGAGCTTCTAGTGGAATTGGTGAAGCGACCGCCAAGTTGTTGGCAAAAAACGGCGCCAAGGTCGTGTTAGGCGCTAGAAGAGAGGACCGCTTACGTGCGATTCAGGAAGATATTGAAGCTGACGGTGGCGTGGCTGCCATTCAGAAGACCGACGTTACTAAACTCGACGAGGTCAGAAACCTGGCGTCCGCTGCGGTTGACCAGTTTGGTCGCATCGACGTTTGGATGAACAATGCTGGTGTGATGCCCCAATCACCACTGATTAAGGGTGATGTCAAGGGTTGGAACCTCATGATTGACGTCAATATCAGGGGTGTTTTGTACGGCATTACCGCTTCCCTTGATACGATGCGTGGTCAAGGTGGTGGTCAGTACATCAACACCGCTTCGGTTGCGGCCCACACTTCTGGAATTAACAGTGGGGTGTACAGTGCCACAAAGGCGGCCGTTAAGATGATTAGTGATTCTCTTAGAGAGGAAGAGGCTAAAGCCAAGTCTGGTATTCGGGTGACTATGATTTCACCCGGTGCGGTCGCTACCGAATTGCCCAATCACATTACCGATCCAGACATCAAGAAGCAGTTTGAGTCATACGATTTGACGCCGCTTAGTCCCAAACGGATTGCGCAATCCATCCTGTACGCCATTGACATGCCCAAGGATGCCTCGGTCAACGAAATCGTGATTCGACCAACCGATCAGGTTTAGGGTTAACGCATATGAAACTAGATGTGTCAAAGCACGTTCTACGGGATGGTTCGTTTTTAATCATCGCCATCCTGTCAATCATGCAGTTTGCGCGCTACGTCTACACCCAGGAGTATTTGCGTTCGGCTAAGTACCTGGTGCTGTTTTTGATTACCGTTTTAATGTATGGACTAGTTCCAGATCAAGTCCTGCAGTCGATTGTCAATCTGATTATGATTGGGCTGCTCCTGATTTTTACGTGGTACGACGAACGCATTGATAAACGACGAGAAAAGAAATAAATTAATTAGACTAGTTGTTGGTTTTAACCGATAATTAGTCTTTTTTTACGGGAAAATTAACCAATCCGTGAACCATTTCCGCGATGAAGGTTGAAATTGTTAATATTTAATACTATTATTATAAAAAACAGGTTGTTCGAATTTTGTTATCTGACAATATCCGAACATTGCATATAAAATGGAGGAGAAAGTTCGATGAATTACTATCTAATCATTAACATCATTGGGGTCGCCGTGTTCCTCGGAATTGCCTTTTTGTTTTCTAAGGATCACAAGCACGTCAACTGGCGATCGGTCATCGTCGTTTTAGTCTTAAACCTAGTCATCGCGTTTCTCCTTACTCGCTTTAGTTGGGGTCGAGACGCCGTCAAGGGGGCCGCTGAAGGATTCAACTGGATTGTCCAGGTTGCCTACACTGGGATTGCCTTCGCACTTCCCAACTGGGTGCACGTCAAACAGATGAACTTTGTTACTTCAGCACTGCTTCCAATCCTAATGATTGTTCCGTTGTTTGATATCCTTACATACTTTGGGATCTTGCCATTTATCATTAAATGGATCGGAATTGCGTTATCAAAGGTCACGGGACAACCAAAGTTCGAATCATTTTACGCCGTTGAAATGATGTTCCTTGGAAACACGGAAGCCCTAGCCGTTTCTAGTCTGCAACTCAAGAAATTATCCAGTGAACGACTCTTGACCGTCGCCATGATGTCGATGTCGTGTATCACCGCTGCGATCGTTGGTTCGTACACCCAGATGATTCCGGGGCAATACGTTTTAACCGCAATCCCGCTTAACATCTTGAACGCCATCATCGTGACTTCACTACTGAATCCAGTTCACGTTACGCCTGAAGAAGACACAATTGCGACGATGACGGAACCTTCAGAACAAGTGGCCGAAGAGACAGTTGCTGACAAGCCGGAAAAACCCAAGAAAGAACCATTCTTCTCATTTTTGGGTGATTCAATCTTAGGTGCCGGTAAACTGGTATTAATCATCGCTGCTAACGTCATTGCCTTCGTGGCCCTTGCTAACTTAATCAGTAAGTTACTGGGACTCATTAATCCTTGGTTGTCACTTCAACACTTACTTGGAATCGTAATGTTCCCATTTGCATGGCTGATGGGGATGGACGTTAACCACGCCTTCCAGTTTGCTCAGTACATGGGAACCAAGTTAGTAACTAACGAATTCGTGGTCATGGGTGCCATTGCTCCCCATATCAACAACTTACACATCTTCCCAGCTCACTACCAGGCTCAACTCTGTGTCTTCTTGACTTCATTTGCCAACTTCAGTACCGTTGGCATGGTCATTGGATGTCTGAAGGGCTTAGTCAGCCGTGAAAAGAACGACGTTATTTCCAGAAACGTTGGATACTTAATCTTATCCGGAATCTTGGTATCATTACTCTCGGCTGGAATCGTTGGATTATTCGTTTGGTAATTATTAAATAAAATTCATGACACTTCTGATTTAATTCAGAGGTGTTTTTTGTTGTCTAGTTATAAATACGTAAGTTTAGCGAAACTTAATTTTAGTATGATACACTGAACGTAAATAATTAGGGGATGAGAATTTGAAACGAATCCATCCAAAGCTAAAGATTCGTTGGCTCGCCATCGTTTTGGTGCTAATCTCGGGGATCGTCGCCGTGACGTTCACCCATTTCGACGCACCGATGTACAAACAGACGGTGGCTCGAGTCGTAAACGTGCACAACTATGGTCGCACTTCACAAACTGATGAATTTAAGAATCATGACTACCAAGAAAACCAGAAACTGACGCTGAAAGTTTTAAACGGGGAGTACAAGGGGAAGACAATTACCGCCAACAACCAGTATTCTGGTTCCGGGGCGACCGACATGAAGTATCATGCTGGCCAACAGGTCTTTATCCACGTCGCCAACAAGAACCTAAAGCCCTCGTCGATTCTGATCAACGGCTTTAAGCGGGACACCGCGGTCGTCTTCTTAATCTGGCTAACGGTGATGCTGTTGCTGGTGATTCTGAAGTTTAGTGGCTCCATGGCGCTTTTGAGTATCATCATTAACGCCATCCTGTTCTTTTTGGCGGTTTCAATTGACGTGGGAACGAGCTTCAATCCGTTTGTTTTATTTGCCATCTTGTCGGTCATTTTCACGATTGTCACCGCCATTCTGATTTTTGGGGTGTCAAAGGAGACGGTCGTGACGATTTCGTCCACGATTCTAGGGACCGCGGTCGCGATTCTGATTGCGTTCATTGTCCTGTCAGTCACGCACGAGCGGGGCATGAACTTTGAGATGATGGACTATGTGACCCAACAACGACTACCAATCTACTTCGTCGGTTGTATGATTGGGTCGCTGGGGGCCATCATGGACCTCTCAGCCGACATCACGTCCAGTCTGTTTGCGGTTTATGAAGAAGACCACAGTCTTTCGTTCTTGAAGCTCTTAAAGAATGGGCAAAACATCGGACGGTCAATCATGGGACCGTTGATTAACGTCTTGTTCCTCATTTTCGTGGCCGGAACTTTTCCGATGATGGTGCTGTTTTTAAGGAACGGCAATAGTTGGGGCTATTCGTTCTCAATGATTATGTCACTTGGGATTATTCAAAGCCTGATTAGTGCGATTGGGATTACACTGACGGTGCCAATTACCAGCCTGATTGCGAGTGCACTTTGTGAAATGAAGGTGATTAAATGAGTACCATGACCGTCTTATTAATCATTCTCTTTTTCGCAATGCTACTGGCAGGGGGCTCCAAAGGTTTCGTGGCCTTCATTGGGTTACTATGTAACTTTGGTTTGGTCTTCATGTCCGTCGTTTTGATTGCGTTTGGCATTCCGTACCTCTGGGTAACACTGGTTAACGCCGTCATTATCCTCGTCATCACGATTTATTTCGGTAATGAGCAAGGACGAAACGCCGACGTAGCGTTTGTGACCTCGTTAATCGTGGTGGCAATCGTAATTGCGTTGATCATTCCGGTGGAACACTGGGCGCAGGTGCAAGGTTTTGGACCCGAGAATACCGAGGATTTAGAGGGGATGTCACTCTTAATCGGCGTGAAATTCCTAAACGTTTCGTGTGCAATGACGATTCTGAGTTGTCTGGGAGCAGTGGCCGAAGCGGCCGTTGCCATGGCCACTGGTTTAGTCGAGATTCAGGACCATAACATCAAGATTTCTGATAAGGACTTCAGTTATATCGGGGTTTCGATTGGAAAAGAAATTGTTGGAACGGCCTTTAACACCTTGTTCTTTAGTTTCTACGGGGAGCTAGTTGGTTTGTTCATCTGGTTTGCGCGTTTGCACTACAGCATTGGCATGGTCATGAACGATAAGATCTTTGCGTCAGAGTTAATCATGACGTTGATTTCGGCAATTGGGGTGGTGTTGACCATTCCCGTGACCATTGCGGTGATGTTGTATTTGAAGCATCGCAAGTTGAAGAAAGCAAATAAAGCATAATAGGCAAGGGATTCCCACACGTGTGAGGATCCTTTTAATTTTAAAAGTTATATTTTTATCGATAAATAATGATAAGATGAAATTAGTTAGAGTTTAATGCGTAGTATATTTAGGAGGTAATCGTTATGTATAAATATTTTAAGATAACTTCAAATGCTGCTAAGAATCTTAAATATGCTTCACTTCATTTATGAGAATTAAGCGAGAAAACTCGTTCCTTCAGAGACGTGATGAATCGCTTTTTTCTTTTGCTAAATTTAGCTACATACACTTGTTTTAATTAAATGGTAAAATATATATATGAATAAAACTCAAAGACTTACGCACGGTAGAACATCTGTCTACAATGTTAATTACCATATCATTTGGTGTACTAAATACCGTAATAAAATTTTGAAAGGAAAAGTTGAAATAACTTTAAAACGAGAACTTTTAAATATTGCCCAAAATAAGGGATTTAAAATTGACCACATGGAAATTGGCAAGCAAGATCATGTACATTTGTTAGTATCGGCTCCACCAAAACTATCAATAACTAAAATAGTGAGTTGGCTTAAAGGAATTAGTGGACTACGTCTTTTTAGAATGTGTCCGGAATTACAATCAAGTTACTGGAAACAACAAGGACTTCGTCATTTGTGGTCTCCGAGCTATTACGTAGAAACCATTGGCACTACCAATAGTGATGCAATTGCCAAATATATCGACGACCAAAAGAAAAAATAGAGAGAAGGTGATTATCAATGGCTGAAAGTAAAGTTTTAAAAGCAATCAAACTTCGTTTGTATCCTACGGATACTCAAATTAACCAGATGTTAATTAATTTTGGGCAATGTCGGTTTGTATTTAACCAATTACTCGCTATGCAAATCCAACGTAAGGAAAATGGCGGAAATTTTGTTAATGAATTCGGCATGAATTATTGTATTAAAGCTTTAAAAATGGAGTATCCATGGCTTAAGCAGGCTGAATCGACCTCATTACAACAAGTTAGCCGTGATGTTAGTGATGCTTTTACTCGTTTCTTTAAGAAACAAAATAGATTTCCACGTTTTAAATCTAAAAAATCTCCCAAACAAAGTTATACCAGCAAATGCACTAACCATAATATTCAGGTTTTTGATAATCATCATTTAAAATTGCCTAAACTTGGGACTGTCTATTACCGTAATGGTTGTCAAATTAAAGGTACCATCAAACGTGTAACCTTGAGAATTTCTGCAACTGGAAAATTTTACGCCACTATTTTAGTGGAACAAGTTACTACCTTGCTCGTGAAAACCAAACAAGCAATTGGAATCGATCGTAACATTAACAATTTGTGTGCCATTTCGAATGGATTGATTATTCCTACTATTCGTTTTGACAAAAATTTAGCCAAGAAGAAACATAAATGGCAACGTAAGTTGGCAAGACGACGTCTTGCAGCTAAAAAAGAGATTGCTATGGCTAAGCATTATCAAAATAGGGATTTACAAATTAGTGATTTTAAAAATGTGGAAAAAGCTCGCATAATGGTAGCTAAATATGCTGAAAAAGAACGCAATCAACGTACTGACTATTTACAAAAATTAAGTACTGAATTAGTTAAGACTAACGATAAAATTGTAGTAGAAAGTTTGAAAACCAAAAACATGCTACGTAATCATAAATTAGCTCGGGCTATCAGCAATCAAGGATGGTATCAATTAGAAACTATGTTAGCGTATAAATGTGATTGGTATGGTAAATCTTTTGTCAAAGTTCCTGCTAAAAATACTACGCAACAGTGTTCTATTTGTGGATATTTACCTGATAAAACACATAGGTTAACTCTTAAGGATCGAGAATGGACTTGCCCTAAATGTAAAACACATCATGTAAGAGACATTAACGCTGCTAAAAACATCTTAGCTTCCGTTTAATCATAATATAAAAGCTCGGTACGAGCTTTGGTAAAAAGACGCAACCACTACAATTAATTAATAACCGAAAGGTTACTTTAGTTTAGTTGCAAGTAAACGTTGTTCCCAGAAGCACAGGCTTTTAAGCTTGTGTAGTTCACCCTTTACAACTCGCGATTTCTGTGTTTAAATTAATAAAAATACGAAAGGGATGAAACCAATGACAACGATTACTACGAACTATCAAAATACTTACTGTTGCTGTACTTGTTACATGTAGGTCAGCGTTCGTAGTTTTAGATGCGGGTGTTGATCAAACGCCTGTATCTAAGTGTAGTAATTTTTGTGCTCAGTTAGATACAACATTTTGTTAGTCTAACTGAGATTGGTGAATTCCACCTCAATCGAATATACTAATCTACTCTATTTACGTGGAGAAAAAGGATCAGCTAGGCTAACTTGATGATAGTCCAACTGGTCCTTTTTTATTACATTATTTATGTAGGTAGGAGATTGCGAAATGAAGAGTAAAATTAAAAGTCCCACGTTACTTAGTCAGTTAAAGGAAATTCGGCACTTTCTGCATCGTCATCCCGAGCTGTCGGACCAAGAGTTTGAGACCACTAAGTTCATCACCAACTTTTTGGACCAATTAGGATATCGCGTTGTTACACCGAGTAGTCTGAAAACGGGCGTGATTGCGGAAATCGGACCCAGAAACGCTGAACGGGTAATCGCGCTCCGTTCTGATATTGACGCGTTACCGATTAATGAAGAAACTGACCTGGACTTTGCGTCTGAAAACGTCGGGGTGATGCACGCCTGTGGTCATGACTTCCATATGGCGTCCCTGCTCGGAGCGGCCGTCCTACTAGCAAAACACCAGTCGCAATTGACCAGTCGAATACGGTTGGTCTTTCAGCCGGCCGAGGAAACCCACGTCGGTGCCCAAGAGGTGCTGGAGTCGGGTGCCTTAGATGGAGTTGACGTCATAGTTGGTTTTCACAATGAGCCCAGCATTCAGGCGGGAGAAATCAGTGTCAGTGGTGGTGTTCAGGATGCCGCTGTCGACCAGTTCAAGGTAACCTTTAAGGGAGTCGGTGGTCACGCCGCTCATCCCGACCAGGACGTGGACCCAATCGTTGGACTAGCGAACACGATTACGTCACTTCAGACGATTGTTAGTCGTAACATCAACCCGCTACAGCCCAGCGTTCTGTCGGTCACTCACATCGAGAGTGGTTCCACGTGGAACGCCATTCCCGATGAAGCTTGGTTTGAAGGGACGTTGCGGACGTTTTCTGAAGATGACGCCCAGATGGCGAAGTCGAAGTTCTACCAAATCGTTAAGGGCCAAGCTACGACTTACGGGTTAGACGTAGACATTGAGTGGATTGAGGGTCCCCGCGTCCTTAAGAATGACGAAGAATTGGCCGAAGTCCTGGCAGATGACGCCCAAGGTTACGCCAAATTGGTTAATGTGCCGCCAACCCCTGGTGGTGAGGACTTTGCGTTTTACACCGACAAAATTCCCAGTGTCTTTGCGGAAGTCGGCAGTGGCGCAAACGTTGGCCTCCATCATTCTAACTTGGTCGTTGATGACGACGGTTTGATGACGGGTGTGAGATGGTTTTATAACTCAGCTTTAAGGTTACAGGATTATTTAGTTGAAAGGGAGAAATAGGATGAAGAAAAGATATTGGATTACCGCTTTAGTCGCAATTATCGTGATTTTATTTGGATATACGTTTGTGTATCGGCCGTATCAGAAGGCCCATGCACCACAGTCAAACAAGAAAACCATCACTTTAGCAAGTTCACCCGGTCCTTACAGTGACCTGTTTATGAAGGGCATCAAACCCATTCTTGAAAAAGACGGGTACAAGGTAAAAAATAAATCATTCTCCGTCTTGCTGAATGCCGACATGGCATTAAACCAGGGTCAGGTTGACTTAAACGTTGAACAACACGGCGCTTACATGAACAACTTTAACAAGGAAAATCACGGGAACTTGGTTTCCTTAACCAAGGTGCCAACGATTCCAACCGGGATTTACCCCGCAAAAAAGCACAGCTTAAAAGACGTCAAGAAGGGTGACACGGTCGCCATTCCGAACGATCCATCCAACATGTCACGGGCTTTTCTAGTAATGGAAAAAGCTGGTTGGATTAAGTTGAAGAAGGGCGTGGATCCCATCAAGGCCACTAAAAATGACATCATCGACAACAAGTATGACCTGAAATTTGATGAAATGGATTCGGCCAATGAACCACGTTCCAGAAACAGCGTGGACTATGCCATTATCCCTGGTTCTGACACTTACGGGGCTAAGATTCCAGCAAGTTCAATGCTTCTGCGTGAAAATCCACAGAGTCAGTATATGCTACTAGCCGTTGTAAACAAAAAGAATGAGCACACCAAGTGGGCTCAGGACGTCAAGAAGGCTTACAACTCCAAACAGTTCATGAATTACATGAAGAAACACAATCAGGACCATGAGTGGGAAATTCCTGAGAAATAATTGAACACTGTGTCTAAAAATACGATAAAAACCTCCAAATGTTTGGAGGTTTTTTTGTTTCACGTGAAACTTATTTTCATTTTAAATTAAAAATTTACTATGGATATTTGCTTGATATAAGTCATAAATTTAAATTGTGCGTTGATTAACATAGTAATATAATTAATATATAAATTAATTAAGGAGTATTAAGGATGAAGAAAAGTAAGGGCAGAATGGGATTATGGATAATAATTATTATTTTAGTAGTAATAATTTTAATGGGAGCCGCCTATATTATTGGTACTATGAGCAGTCGTAGTGCAAAACCTAAGGAAGTTAGAAAAGAAGTTGTAGTAAAAAGAGACAAAAAGAAATCTAAAAACGATAGTTCAGAAAGTATGCAAGAATCATCAAAACCTGGTAAAAGTACTTCTAATAGTAAGACCTCTGAGGATACTTCTAAAAACAAAAATTCATCTGATTCCAGTACTAAAGAAACTAATAATAGTTCTCCCATAACATTATCTGAGGCAGAACAATTAATTAGTAAAGTAGGTGGAGAGTGGCCAAGTGATGCAGTTGTGACAAGTAGTAATGGGAACACTACAACAGTTTCAGGCTATGTGGGCGCTAAAGGTGAAGACCATCTAACTTTTACAACCAATGGAAATAATGTCAATATTCATGAAGAGTTCGGCACTTTGGATGGCGGAAGTTATAAACCACTCGATTATATGCCACCTAAAGATTATTCTACTACTAGATAATAAGTAATTTTTTGGAGGAGATTTTTATTAAACGTAAATTAATTCGTAAGGTATTATTGATATCATTATTATCATTTGGGATGATTTTTATTTCAGGATGTGGAAATAGTACCAGCGTATCTGGTGCTAATTCAACTGATGATTATGCAAAAATTGCAAAGGAAGTTTCTAAAGATCAATTTGTTGATAGAACTTCATCAGGACAGGATAAGGATGAGATTCTTACGTTTGAAGATGATGACTATAATCTTGACAAAAATGAAATGGAACTAGGCGATGTATTTGATTATGGAGAAGAAATGCCGGTTCATTACAAAAGGTTTAGAAATAAGTTAAAAGTATATAAAGATGATTATCCAGAAGGTGTAACTAAATGGTATTTACAGTTACTCAATACCCCGAACAAGGTTAAAATTGTAGAAACAAAAGATGGTGAGACAAAAACTCTTACCGGATACTCCGTTAATCATGAAGGCGATGTAGAAAGCAAAAAAGAAGATGATAATAATAATTATTAAATGCATAACTATGTTTTGCTAATATAATTAAGTCTACACACAAAAACAGGTCAACCTCACAGTTGACCTGTTTTTTTTACTAAGTATTACCAATCCTACTTGTTATCTTTGTTCAAAGCGATGTTCTTAAGGGCTTCAAAAGCATCGATATCGATTTCTTCAGTAGTATTGTTGTTGAAAGTAACTTGGTATGAAATGATGTTACCTTCTGATTCGCGGGGATGGATTGAGTTCACGTTGTTCACGTTAATCAAACGACCATCGCCAGTTTCAACTAATCCAGAAAAGTTCATGTTTTTCACCTCCTCACTAGTATTATTACATATGACGCGTCAAAAGATAACTAATAACACGCTCAAATTGCCGTTAAATTGGGAATTTATTGCCCTTTGTTAATTTCGTGATTTACATTAAAAAGACTTAATAAATTAAGCAAGCGTTTTTATTGCAACCGTTTTCATATGGGAGTATATTAGGGTCAACAAAAGAATTAAGTACTTTTGGGAGGAAGAAATTATGACAGATGTAAAGAAAATTCCTGCAGCAGTAGCAATGCTTAAAGTTATTGAATCATATGGCGTTAAGGACGTTTATGGATACCCTGGTGGTTCCATTAACTCAACGCTTGCTGCGCTCGATCAAGAAAAAGATAACATTAATTACGTACAAATTCGACATGAACAGGTTGGGGCACTAACGGCCGCTGCTCACGCTAAACTAACTGGTAAAATCGGAGTTGCCTTTGGCTCCGCTGGTCCTGGTGCGGTCAACTTATTAAACGGCTTGTATGACGCTAAAGAAGACCACGCTCCAGTTCTTGCCATCGTTGGCCAAGTTGGTCATGACAACATGAACTACAATTACTTCCAAGAATTTCCAGAGACCCCAATGTTCTCTGATGTTTCGGTTTATGACCGGATCGTAATGACTCCTGAAAGTTTGCCACACGTTGTTGACCGTGCGATTCACGAAGCATACGCAAAGAAAGGTGTTGCCGTAGTTGTCATTCCAAATGACTTCGGTTTTGACGAAATCCCAGATGTTCCATACAGTTCTGCATCAAAGACTTATGACAAGCCAGCTCCAGAACCAGTTGCAACTGATGACGAAGTAAGTCAAGCCCTTAAGATGATTAAAAATGCTAAACGTCCAGTGCTTCACGTTGGTCGTGGAATCAAGGGCAACGGCGACAAGTTAATCGAACTTTCAAAGAAACTCCAGATTCCAGTTATTATGGACGGCTTAGCTTTAGGCTACGTTGACGCCAACTACGAAGCTAACCTTGGAACCGCCAACCGTGCCGCATCAAAGGCCGCTGACGAAATCTTAAGTACTGCCGACCTAGTTATCGCTATCGGTGGAGACTTCCCATTCGCTAAATCAGTTTATGCAAGTCACAAATTCGCTTACATCCAAGTTGATGACTCTCAAATCCAACTTGGTCGTCACCACGAAGTTGACCTCCCAATCTGGTCTGACGCGGGTTCATTTGTTGACAAGGCATTGGCTCAAAGCGAAAAAGTTGCTCCAAGTCCATTCTACAAGGCTGCCGTTGCTGACCAAGCTAACTGGATGGAGTACATTCACAAGATGTTAAACATTGGCAGTGACGAAACCGACCAGAGTAATGGTAGTTTCATGGAAGAATTCAAGGACTTTGGTAAGCACTTGAAGGACACCATGACTAACGCTAACTCAACCATGCCAGTTGCCCCAATCTACAAACAAATTAACCGAGTAGCCGACAAAGATGCTGTCTTCTCAATCGACGTTGGTGACAACATCATCAACAGTTTCAGATACTTGGACATTCAACCAACTAACAAGTGGGTCATTTCCGCATTGTTCGCAACGATGGGTTCTGGACTTCCTGGTGCCATTGCGGCTAAGAAAGCTTACCCAGATCGCCAAGTCTTCAACATTGCTGGTGACGGTGCCCTTTCAATGGTTATCCAAGACTTAGTAACTTTGACGAAGTACCAACTTCCAGTTATTAACGTGGTTACTTCAAACGAAGACTTAGGCTTCATCGAAGGTGAACAAGAAGACTTACCAATGCAATTCTTCGGCCTTCAACTTCAAGGTCAAAGCTTTGAATTGATCGCTAAGGGAATGGGAATTGACGCTACAACGGTTCACAACGTTTCTGAACTTCCTGCTGCATTTGACAAAGCCGTTAAGGTTACCAAAGCTGGTCACCCATTCTTGATTGACGCAAAGATTAACCAAGACCGTGGACTTCCAGTTGAAGATTTGATTGTTAAGATTGAAAATGGTCAAATCGTTGAGACCATCAGTCCAAACTACAAGAAGGACAAAAATGACAACAAGACTTACACATTGCCAGAATTCTTCGCAGAATATGGTGGCGAAGGCTTGTTACCACTTAAAGACTTCTTCGACAAATACGATGTTCAACTTTAATAAGTAAGAAAAAGAGCTCTCATTGAGAGCTCTTTTTTGTGGGCAAATAGAGGATGTAAAAACTTGAGCAAATTCCTCAGCTCACGGCGATTTAATGGTATGATGAAAGTAATCACAAGAGGATATCGGAGATGAAATATAATGAGTTTTAAAGGATTTGTTAATTGGTTTTTAGTTGTTTTTTGGATCGTGACTTTCGTGGTGTTAGCCATGGGCTTCAGTATGGTATCAATGTATATGATGGTGATCGGAATGCTGATTCACAGTTTAAATTGTGTCCTGGGAGATAAAATTTAAAGGAGGAATTAGATGTTTAAACCAATTTTATTGATTATCGCAGTGATTGCCTTAATCATTGCCTGTTATTTGTATTGGACGAATCGCGGTCGGGCTGACGATAAAAGTTATATCAAGAGCTGGACGTACTGCTTCTTTGTTGTATGTATGCTGGTTGCTGTTGTAACTTTTGCTGTCGCCACCAGAAACATTGTGTCGGTTGCTGGTTTCGTGATTGCCTTTGTCCTGTTTGTTTACTACTTGGTTCGTTACTTTATGGCTGCTTTAGGTAAAGGATACAGCTGGGATCAGACCGTTTTTCTGAAATACTTTAGAAGAGCCGTGTATGCACTACTTGCGACTTTGATCTTCTTCATCGCGTTCTACTGCTCATCAAACAACCAGTTGGATATGTTGCATCATCGAGAAATCACTTCACATCTCCAGATGAAGCATAAGAAGACGCACAAGGAAAAGATGAGAATGGAGAAGAAGGATAAGAAAGCGGAAATGAAATAAGTAAAGAAAGGGCCTTGAAAAAGGTCCTTTTGTTTTATAGAATGATAACCAAAATTAAAGGTGGAAAGAACATGGAAAATGAAAAATTAGATTACGATACAATGAATAATTTAATAACTCAGCGTGAATATCTAAAGTTCGGATATTCTAATTTAGTTAAGTTACTTAATGGATTAGAGGGAATTTTAGCATTAATGGGAATTATTATTGCCCTTGTTTCGAATAAAGATTTTATTTATTATGTTTTTTTCTTTGCTACGTTAATAATTTTTATTGTTCAAGGAAATGAGTATTTTTTAAAAAGAATATTTACTAGTTTTTCAACTGTAGCAAATTTCATGCATGGCTCAGATAATAATTCTTCAACAAAAAACAAACTACATATTTTTGGTATGTTTTGCAATGAAACTATAATTTTAGCGGTTCCAATGATTATTTTAAGTGTATGTAATTTCCGTCTTAATTCGAGATTGTTGAGTTTTATTACTGAGAAAGGTTGGGTTTTATTTGTAATAGGTGAATGTTTACTTTTTATATCACTTTATTTTCTTATGCCGCATTTTGTTAAATATACAATAAAAAAATTAAAATTAAATGAATATCTATAAATATTGGAATATTACTAATTAGCTGAATTTTATGATGTAATATTAATTAATTATTCGTTAAAAATTCTTCCTTGTTCTCCATTTATTCCCTATGGTAAGATTATTATCGTGAAAAATTTCATTTTTACGTACTTTACTGTGCGTACGATAATATTCTACTTGGAGGTTAACGTTCATGAACGTTATGCAAGCAATTGAGAAGACCGTCACTAATGCGGGAATCATTAGTTCGATCACCTCAACGATTTTCATTATTTTACTTGGTTTCTTTTTACGTAAGAAGAACATTTTTACCGATAAATTCGGGAAGATGTTGTCAAGGGTCGTCCTGACCGTCGCCATTCCAGCTTTGGCACTGAACTCATTCATGCAGCCAATCAACGATGATACCCTAAAAGAGGGGATGAATGTCCTCCTGTGGGGT
Source organism: Fructilactobacillus sp. X7R9C1 (assembly GCF_059901005.1). Lineage (NCBI taxonomy): Bacteria > Bacillati > Bacillota > Bacilli > Lactobacillales > Lactobacillaceae > Fructilactobacillus > Fructilactobacillus sp. X7R9C1. Next base: position 146,948 of record NZ_JBWXVG010000002.1, read on the forward strand.
TTCATCATTTACATCATCTTGATTTTCGTTGCGCCACTGCTTTATCCCAAACAAGATAAGGATAAAAAAGAAGTGATGGGAATTTTAACCACGTTTGGTTCCACGACTTTCTTTGGAATTCCGATTGTCGGGGCGGTCTTTGGACCGAAGGGAATCATGTACAGTTCCATTTTCAATATTGGTTACCGGGTTTTCCTTTATTCATACGCCTACATCAGAATGTCAGGTTTGAAGATGGAAATGAAGAACATCAAGAAAATGTTCCTTAATCCTGTTGTAATTGCAACTTTCCTCGGACTTTTCCTGTGGTTGGGACAAAATTATGTTCCACATGTAACAGTCCAAACGATGTTAAATGGAATTCCTGGCAAAGGTACGAGTAGTGTGGCCTTCTACCGAATTGACCAAACCGCCTTGTGGCTCTGGAAACCGTTGAACTACTTAGCTCAACTATCATCTCCACTTGCTTGGTTATCAATCGGTGTTACGCTTGGTTCCATTTCATTCAAGCAGGCCGCTTCCAACAAGCTGTCATGGTATTATAGTTGGAATAAGGTCATCATCGTGCCGTTGTTCAACCTGATTGCGTTGACTGCACTCTCAATGCTAGGCATCATGCCAATGAGCTACGTAGCTATCGCAACGATTGTCATCATGATGGCAACCCCAACAGCCACGGTTGCTTCAGCATACGCAATTAGCTTCAATCGTGATCCAGTTTTGGCTTCCAACGCGTCGTTCTTGTCGACCATTCTGTCAGTGATTATGATGCCGATTTGGATTGCGCTGCTTGAAGTCATCAATAACTCGGGGATTATCAAATAATGGGTGATAAAATGTTCAAAATTACTGCGTATGGGGTGCGTCCCGTTGAAGTCAGTTATTTCAAAGATTTAAATAAATACGATTATGAATTGAACTTAGTTTCTGAAATGTTAAATCACGACAACGCCATCGATTCCAAGGGGTCAGACGGAGTGTTAGTTCGCGGAAACTGTCTGGCTGACAGGGAAAATTTACAGAAATTTGCCGACTGGGGTATTAAGTATGTCTTCACGCGTACGGTTGGTTACGACCACATTGACTTGAAGGCTGCCAAAGAACTTGGCATCAAGGTCGCTCGCGTTCCCGGATATTCGCCATATGCTGTGGCTGAACTGGCAATGACTCTCGGAATGAGTCTGTTTCGCAAAGTTGCTTCTGAAATCAACGCCACTCACGCTGGTGATTTTATCGTCAATGATTCGTACTTTAGTCGTGAGATTCATTCTAGTACCGTTGGAATTATCGGTGCGGGTCACATTGGTCGGGCTGAAGCTAGTTTGTACAGTGGAATGGGTGCAACCGTGCTCGCTAACGACGGTCACAAGGTTGACGCTCCTGAAATCGATGAATACGTCCCCATTGCTGAATTATTGAAGCGGTCTGACATTGTTTCACTGCACGTTCCCTACATTAAAGGTGAAACTGATAACTTAATCAGTACCGACCAAATCAATTTAATGAAAGACGATGCCATTTTGGTTAATACGGCTCGTGGTCAAGTGGTGGACTTAAAAGCCGTCGATAATGCTCTTGCTTCCAGCACATTAGGTGGATACGGTGCTGATGTGTTAATTGATGAAGCCAACATTTTTGGTCACGAATTCAAAGGGATCAACAACATCAAGAATCAGGAAGTCGTTAGCTTGATGAAAAAGTATCCTAACGCAATTGTGACGCCACACGTTGGTTCGTTTACGGAACCGGCTTTGACGGACATGATTACCGTTAGTTACGACAATTTTCATGAAATGTTGACGACGGGTAAGTCTAAGAACGAGATTTAAGATTAAAAGAGAATATTAATTTTAGTCAGCGTTTAACAATTATTGAGAGTGTCTTTTTTAAAGACATTCTTTTTAGTTTTACTTTTTATTCTATATGGTATAATCATCACTATAAAAAATTTCATTTTTACGTACGAAGAGAGATGATACTACATGAAAGTGGTTAATTGTAATAATTTCAAAGTGAACTTTGAAACGTACATGGATCAAGCTATGAAGGACGATGAAGAGGTTACCATTCATTGTGAGAATGGTGATTCGGCGGTGCTCGTTTCAAAAAAGAAATATGATAGCATGATTGAGAATCTGTTTGTCTTAGGAAATGGTGAGAATTTGAAATTCTTGGAACATTCGAATAAGCAGTCGAAAAATGGAAAAACGAATCATTTGAAATAATTATGTTGTATAATAATAAGTGTAAATAACACATGGTCACCGATTTTTGGTAGGATTGATGACTTCTCACCAGTAGAAATATTTGGATTTTTGGTAGGAATAGTTCATCATTTTATAAGTGATGAACTATTTTTATTCGATTAAGTTATACTAATAGATGTAAGTAGTTCATGGGATCATCGATTTTTAGTAGGATTGATGATCAAGAGTTCGTCGGCTTATCGCTGATGAACTCTTTTTTTATCCACCAATCCACACATAAAAAGGCTGAAACCCCAATTGGTTCCAGCCTTTTTGGTACTATAGGTCTCGCTAATGTGGAGACATTGACAAGATGGTGCCATTCCCACTAACGCAGGGAGCCTCGTTACTTCTATAATACCATTTCAATTTAATTAAATAAATGCCGTAATGGCGGAAGCAAAGACAATGAGAACTAACCCGAGGTAGGTCAGGGTCATTTCCTTTGGCGTCTTCTTCTGGTGCAAGAAGTAAATCCCAGTCAAAGTGGAAACAAGGACGGCTAATTGACCCAGAACGTTAGCAGTTGCCAATCCGTTCATGTCAGGTTGAGCTGAGATTAAATACATTAACATACCAAAGCCTTGCGATAATCCAGCGAGAATGTTCTTGTATGAAACGGATTGAATGAAGACATTTTCGTCTTTTAGGTTCCACAAATCGTAAATCACGGCACATAGTACCATTCCGATGGCCTGGGGAAGAAACGCATGGTTCCCGTCCATGGCTTGCATGTTTGGCAATAAAGCCTTCATTGATGGCATGATGACCACTTGTGGAGCGGCTGAGTAAACTAAGTATCCCAGGGCACCAATCAGTTGGAAGATCGTAGCTTTCTTTAAAGCACCCTTATTGGTGGATTCTGGGTTTTGGACCCAAGCGGTGAGAGTCGCACCAAGGATTACGATAACTAGGGCAGTAAATCCTAAGACTTTTCCGATAATGCCAGTCCAGTCGCCTAGAACAAAGACTCCCCAAAGCGACGTCAGGATCAGCTGAAAGGCCGTGGTAATCGGCATTACTCGTGATGATCCAACTAACTTAAAACCCTTGAACTGCATGATCTGACCAAAGCCCCAGCCAAGTCCAGAAATAATTCCAAAAGTGGTACTGATCCAGCCGGGAAGGGCTAATCCTTCAATGAAAAACAGGACGACCGCAAAGACTAAGGTTCCAAGGGTGGCACCTAAGATTTGGTTGGCGGGTTTTCCACCAACCTTCGAAGCAATCGTTGGGAAAAGTCCCCAACCGACCATTGGTCCTAAACCAATTAATATCGCTAGCCAATTCATAATAATAACCTCCTAAAGTGTGTGAATGAATTTTTGAAACGCTGCGGTCCCCTGGTCATCAAGCTTGAAGACCCCGGCGTTTTCCAAGACGTGCATAAAGGTAATCCCGACTTTTTTGTCAATCACGTCCTGGACGTTGTCGGGATTGAGTTGGTAACTTTGTTTGATCTGGTTGGCCCAAGCAACGTGATAATCCGCGATGTCGTTAGGTTGACCAAGTAGATACTTCTTGACCTCAGCCAGTTCAGATTTCAGACGAGCGGGCAAGATGGCACGTCCCATCACCTCAATCAGGCCAATGTTTTCCTTTTTGATGTGCTGGTATTCGGCGTGGGGATGAAAAATCCCATCGGGATATTTCTTTGACGTCTGGTTATCACGCAGGACCACGTAGACCTCAAACTTCCCCTCTTCGTTCATGCGAACAATCGGTGTGACCGTGTGGTGCAGTGTCCCGTTCGTTTCAGCGCGCACGTCAACTGATGGGTCCGAGTATTTGCGCCATTTCTTTAAAATGTGGCTAGCAAAGTCAATCAAATCCTGTTCGTTAGCTCCCGTCAGTCGAATCGTCGACATCGGCCAGTTTAAGACTTCGGCCTTAACGTCTGGATACTGGTCCAGGTCAAAGGCGAAACGGGTCTGTGCTTTCATCATCGGGAAGGTGTGATAGCCACCCTGGTAGTGTTCGTGACTCAGAATTGAACCACCCACAATTGGTAGGTCCGCGTTACTCCCGACAAAGTACGCAGGAAACATTGAAACGATTTCAATTAAATTTGAAAAAGTCTGCGCGCTAATCTTCATCGGTTCGTGGACGTCATCTAAAAAGATGCAGTGCTGGTCGAAGTAGGCATAGGGCGAGTACTGAAAGCCCCACGGTTTCCCGCCAATTAGGACGTCGATAATGCGGTGATTGACCCGTACTGGAATTTGTGAGTTGCCGTAGTAACCCTCGGTTTGGGCGCACAAGTTGCACTCCGGATAACCAAAGTGGGTGTTCTGACCGGCCTTGGCAATGTCTTTAGGATCCTTCTCCGGTTTCGACAGGTTAATTGTGATTTCTAGGTCGCCAAACTTGGTGTCGATGTCCCAGTGCAGGTTCTTCTTGATGCGAGCGGTCTTAATGTAGTTATTTTGTTGACTTAGATTGTAGAAATAGTCCGTGGCTCGTTCTGGTGCGTCATGATACAGGTTCCAGAAGTGGTTGTTGACGACACTTGGAAGTGGCGTGTAGAGATTGGTTAGTTCCGCCTCTAATAGTTCACGGTTTTTAAGGGTGTCGTCAATCTGACCGTTCCGAATGGCGACGTCGATTAACTGGTTGACCGTCTTAAGCAGCTGGTCGGACGAGTTGGAACTGGTTACGTTCTTTTCGCCCACCAGGTGATACAGGTAATTTATCAGATACGTGCGGTCCATTGGTCGGTATGTCTGACCAGTCGCAATGACCTGGTCCGCATAGTGTTTAACTAAGTTTTTCATCGTGTTTACCTACCTAAATCTGAATTTCCTTTGGACCGTCCGAGATGTTGGCGATGTAGAAATCGGCGTCGTAGCCGAAGCGGTAACTGTAGGTGTCGCCAACGTTCTTGGTGAAGCTGTCAACCTGGTCAGCGGGCACGATGGCAATTGCACAACCACCAAAACCAGCCCCGATCATTCGGGCACCAATCGCACCGTTCTTCCATGCTTCGTGCACGAGGGTGTCAAGGTTGGGTCCCGTAACTTCGTAGTCGTATTCAAGGGAAATGTGAGAAGCGTTCACCAAGCGACCAAATTCAGCAATGGCATTGTTGCGCAAGGCTTTAACGGCCCTTAAGGTTCGTTGATTTTCCGAAACAGCATGTCGGGCTCGTTTCAACAGGGTCGCGTTATTGATGGTGTAGGTGTATTCATCAAACTCGTCGTTTGACATGGCTCCAAACGAGGAGAAGTCGGCCACCTGATTAACGAGTTTTAGGGCGTCCTCACACTCTTGCCGGCGTTCGTTGTACTTGGAATCTTTAAGACCCCGCTTCTTGTTGGTGTTCATGATGACGATTTTGTCGTTTCCGAGTTTAATCGGCACGAACTCGCTCTTCATCGTGTTGGTGTCCAGCAGAATGGCCGTGTCCTTTTTGCCCATCTCAACGGCGTACTGGTCCATGATGCCGGAATTCACACCGATGTCGGTGTTTTCCACGTGTTGGCCGAGTTTGGCTAGTTCTGGTCCAGAGAAGACGTCATTGAACTGGTCGTTTAGGATTTTGCCAAACAACATCTCAATGGAAGCGGAAGATGATAGGCCCGACTCATCGGGTAAAGTTCCATAAATTACAATATTGAAACCGTGGTCCAGTTGGTGACCTTTGTCAGAAAAGGCCTTAAACATCCCTTTGGGGTAGTTAATCCAGCCGTCGTCTTTGTTGATGTTCAGGTCGTCAAGGTCAAACGAGTTCACGCCCGTGTCGGGGAAGTTTTCTGAATAAATGTTGACCTGTTTATCGTTCGTCGGTGTCACTAACGCGTACGTTCCAAGGCTGATGGCACATGGGAAGACGTGTCCACCGTTGTAGTCGGTGTGTTCACCAATTAGGTTGATCCGTCCGGGTGCGAAGTACGCTTTCGTCGGTTTTTGTTTAAATAAATCCTGAAATTTACTGGTTAAGTTACTGATAATCTTGTTCGTTGAAGTTACTTTTTCAGTCATATCAGACATCTCCTTATCAATCACTTTGTTTAAAATGATTTCTATTTTAAGAGTAAGCGTTTTCAAATATTAAAGCAAGACTTTTTATTCTGTGAAATAATTATTTGATTTAATTGTTACCGAAAGGCTGAACAAGTGGAAGTTGTATGGTAATCTGAAATAAATGATAACGATATTCAGATTTGTGGGGTGAAAAGGAATGAAAAAAGAGCAATGGTGGAAAAAAGCAGTGGTGTATCAGGTCTATCCGCAAAGTTTTCAGGACAGTAACGGTGATGGGGTCGGCGACTTAGACGGCATTAGGGAACGATTGCCATACATTAAAAAGTTAGGAGCCAACGTCATCTGGCTTAATCCAATTTACGAGTCACCAGAAGAAGATAACGGTTATGATATTGCCGATTATCGCAAAATTAATCCCAAGTACGGCGACATGAAGTCATTTCAAAAATTGTTAGACCGAGCTCATGAACTGGGCATTAAAATTGTGATGGACTTAGTTGTTAATCACACATCCGATCAACACCAGTGGTTTAAGGAAAGTCGCAAATCCAAAGACAATCCATACCGTGATTACTACTACTGGCGTGATCCAGTTGACGGTCATGCTCCAAACGACTGGGGTTCCTTTTTCAATGGTTCAACGTGGAAGTACGATGAAACCACTGGTCAGTACTACTTGCATCTCTTTGCGGACGGACAACCCGATTTGAACTGGGAGAACCCCAAAGTCAGAGAAGAAGTCAAGAGTCTGATGAAGTTTTGGTTGGATAAGGGTGTCGACGGTTTTCGAATGGACGCCATTAACCTGATTTCAAAGCCTAAAGGATTACCCAACATGCCCAAATCTGAGAATGCGAAATATTCCGCTCCTGGTGCAGGGGTGTTGAACGGACCACGGCTGAACGAATTTTTGCGTGAATTGAATACCGATGTCTTATCGAAATATGACATCATGACGGTCGGTGAAATGTCAGGTACTAATCCAGAACAAGCATTGGAATACACTGGTTTTGACGCACACGAACTTAACATGGTCTTTCAATTTGAACACGTTGAATTGACACCCAATCCTGACACACGACTGAATAAATGGAACGACCAGCCCGTAAAATTGACTGATTTGAAGCGGGTCTTCAATAATTGGCAAACTAAGTTGCACGATAAGGGATGGAATTCACTTTACTGGAGTAATCATGACCAACCACGAGCTGTTAGTCGATTTGCGACTGATAAACCAGAGTATCGGAAGTTGGCTGCTAAAATGCTTGGTACCACGCTTCATATGATGCAAGGAACGCCGTACATTTTTGAGGGTGAAGAGCTGGGGATGACGAATGCCCACAAAGAAGATTTGACTCAGTATGAGGATATCGAGGCGATTAACGCCTACAATCAATATGTAAAACAGGAGAAAATCGTTTCACCAACGAAGATGATGAAGTATCTCGCTAATATGTCTCGTGATAATGCCAGAACGCCCATGCAGTGGGATACTTCCAAAAAAGCTGGTTTTACTACTGGAACACCGTGGTTTGCGGTAAATAAGAACTATAAAGAAATTAATGCGAAGGATGAAGTTGATGATCCAAATTCGGTCTTTGCTTATTACCAGAAGTTAATTGAACTACGGAAGAATAACCCAATTATCATCGAAGGAGACTTTGAACTGTTAGACCCAGACGATGAGGAAGTTTTTGCCTATAAGCGTCATTATCAAGGTGAAACTTTGTTGGTTATCAGTAATTTCGCTGACCACGAGGTGGAACGTGACTATGATGTGCCTGATGATGCGGAAGAATTGATTGGAAATTACGTCGATGATGTTGGTAAGAAGTTGAGGGCGTATGAGAGTAAAGTATATAAGATAAAATAAATTAAAAAGCCATGATTTTAATCGAATCATAGCTTTTTAGAAGTTCTTCTTAAAATAATTTATAAAAAATGATAAAATTAGATTATTCACAATTAAATATGTTAATTAATGCAAAGAGAAGTGATTAAAAATGAATAAACAAGATTTTATCAAACAACAACAACGGAGTAAAAAAATCGTTTACCAAAAAAGTGAATTACATCATAAGAGGGTTAAAACCTTTTGGACGACTTTCGCCATTGCCATGTTAGTAAGCTTTGTGATATTTCCCACTTTTTTCCAAGTTATCTTTTTTGGCATTATTATGAGTGGCGTTGGTTACCCGTTCATGTTTTGGGCGATGTATAGATAACTATTTTATAAATAAGAAAGGAAGAGAAAAAATGGCTTTAATTTATCCAAAGAGTGACGCGGAAAAAATGAGCATTCCAGAAATTAAAGAAGTTGGAAATTTAGCCTTCCCGGCAATGATTGACGTGGACGGAGACGGTAAAACTATGATTGATGATAACAGCGTTAAAGAATTCATCTTTTTCGATAGCGGTTTAGACGATGACAACGCAACACATACGGCGGAAATTAGTGTGTTTGGTACTCCCCAGAGTATTTATACACTAGACATTCAAACAGATATACCCAGTTTATATCTGGGAGACGTCTATTATAGTTTTGACCACTACACCGGTTTTAATTGGATAAAATGCAATGGCGACACCGCTGATTATTGGTTATTTAGACAGGTTAAAGAGGATAACGGGAATACAACAATTAAATTAGTGCCCTATAATTTTACAAAAACATGGGTTTTAAATGAGAACGCTTGGCAGGGGGTTCGTATGGACGATGACACACTTAGAGTTATGATTGATGTACTTTGCAAAGCACACAAAAATATTAGCAAGTATATTATCGAATAGTGTTTACTTTTACAGGCATTTATATAAAATTTAAATAAATTAAAAGAGGCTACCCATTTGGATAGTCTCTTTTAATTGCTCTCTTTTTCCTTACTTAGATTAGTGATATTATTAACTTATTAATAGTAATAAGTTAAATAGGGATAGGCTGGAATTATATTTATGAAATCAGAACTAGGATTTGAAGACGAATTAATCGATCATTTAACTAAAATTGGAAACGATAAACAGTGGCAATATGAGCCAAATATAAAAACAACTGACCAATTATGGACTAATTTCAAAACGATTCTTGAACAGCACAATCAAGATAAATTAGAAAAACCGCTCAGCACTAACGAATTTGCTCAGGTTAGACGACAAATTGAAGATCTCCATACTCCATATTTGGCAGGTCGTTTTTTGTATGGTTTTAATGGCCAGTCAGAAGTAAGTGTTGATCTGGATAATGGAAAGCAAGCCATTTTGACAGTTTTTAAACAGGATCAAATTGGTGCGGGAGATAATATTTATCAAATAGTTAATCAAATTGAGAGACCTGCTAAGATTTCTGGAATGAAGAGTTGTAGGTTTGATGTAACCATGTTAATTAATGGTCTACCTATTATTCAAATTGAAGAAAAGCGTGCAGACCATCCAGCTAAAGAAGCTCTTAATCAAATGCAAAAATACATTGAAGAGGGCCAATATACTGATATTTTTTCAACTCTTCAGATTTTGGTTGGGATGACACCAAATGAAACACGTTACATGGCTAATACTCCTTATGATGATTTCAATACTGATTTTGCTTTTCAATGGGAGAAAGAAAGTAATAATGAACCAGTATCAAACTGGCGTGATTTTAGTAATCGGGTGTTATCCATTCCTATGGCGCACGAAATGGCAACTAATTATATGATTTTAGACGGATCTAGGGGACATCAAAGTATTAAGGTCATGCGTCCCTATCAAGTTTATGCCACTAAACGAGTCATTAATAAGTTAAAAACAGCTACCTTTGAAAAGGCAGATCAAAAATTAGGGTATATTTGGCATACCACAGGATCGGGTAAGACTATTAGTAGTTTTAAAACAGCTTGGCTAGCATCACGTCTTCCTAATGTTGATAAAGTAGTCTTTATAGTTGACCGACGCGCTTTAACGCAACAAACGGCTGAAAGTTATTCCGCTTATGATCCTGATAGTGATGATAATAATAAAAATGGGGTAGTTGATAATACTGCCAACGTCAGAGATTTAGCTAAAAAGTTGAAAAGTAACGGTAATGGAATTGTTGTAACATCGATTCAAAAGCTAGATAAATTAGTTCAAAGAAAAACCAAATTACCTGATAAAAACATTTTGTTTATCGTCGATGAAGCTCATCGTTCCACTAGTGGTGATATGTTGCAACGTGCTAAAGATGCATTTTCACATTCTGAATGGGTTGGATATACAGGGACACCAAAATTTGCTGATAAAAATGGTAAAAGTGATGGACCCACGACTCGAGAAATTTTTGGTGATTTGCTTCATGCTTATACCATTCGTCAGGCAATTGCCGACCATAATGTGCTTGGATTTAAAGTGGACTTCAACACGACCTTGCCAGAATCAATTTTAAGAACCCAGTATTTACCTGAATTTTATCGACAGAAGTATCCCAAATGGTCGCAAGAAAAAATTAATAATAAGATTGATAATCTAACTCAAGCTGATATGGATGATCAGGTATCAAGTAGTGTTTATGATTATAATGAAGATCACATTAATAAAGTAGTTGATGATATTCTTTTAAAATGGAAGAATCGTTCTGTGAATTATAAGTATAGTGCCATTTTGACCACTCATGTTGGTGGGATGGCTTCGTCATCTAAAATGGCCAAAATGTACTATGATACTATTACTAAAAAAACAGCTAATTCTGATCATCCTTTAAAAGTTGCAGTGACTTTTAGCAATGATACTTCTAATGGCGATAATATGATAGAAACCAATAAAAATTTACGGGAAGCAGTAAAACAATATAATCAAACGTTTGGGACAAATTTTGATGACACTACTCTTAAAGAATATCGTGAAGACGTCATGTCACGGCTGAACCGAAGTAACCCGGATAAAAATTATCTTGACCTAGTAATTGTAGTCGATCAACTTTTGACCGGATTCGACGCTCCTACATTAAATACGTTATATGTGGATAGAACTTTGCACGGAGCTAATTTAATTCAAGCATATTCACGAACTAACCGAATTCAGGATTCAAACTATAAACGGTTTGGCCGAATTATTAATTATCGTTGGCCGAAATTATCTGAAGATTTGATGAATGATGCTTTGGCGGTTTATGCCAACAAAGATTCTGCTAATTATCAAACGAAACTTCCAATTGGGCAGGATTCAGATGATGATGTCATCCAACCTGACTTTCGTGACAAGATTTCGGAAACAGCTGAAGTAGTTGATAAACTAGATACACTAACACATGGGTTTCAATACATTTCACCTAGCCGTGATGAAGATAAGGAAACCTTGAAGTTACTCAGAACTTACAATAATAATGTTGTAGCTCTGAAACAATACGACGAATATGATTATGATCATCCAAATGATTTATTAGACAAATTAGGAATTTCTGAGGACCAAGAGGTTGCATTAACCACTAAAATCCAACGGGAACTAAAGAATACGTTTAAAAAAGATGATCCTGATTTTGACATTGATTTTAAAATGGAACACATTAATGAAATTGATGTCGATTATGATTACCTAAGAGAACTATTGGCTCGACTTGCCAATCAGGTTAATGATGAGGACGAAGATGGTGCTGTCGAAACATATAACAAGTTAAATGAACTTGCTGATCAAGTTGAAGAGAAGTATGCACAAAAAATTAAGCGAACTGCTGAAGCAATTAAAAATGATGAAATCGATAAATCTAAACTTGGTTCATATCCATTAAACGGTGATGACATGAAAGACTTAATGGATAATCAGGAAGACCTATCACGACGAAGTGAGATCTTAAAATTTCGCCAGAAGTATGGATTTGTTGATGCTGATGGGACCAAGGATTTATTTAATAAAATCTTAGATCGTCATATCTATGGTAATGATGACCTTGATAACAATGGAGAATTAAAAAAGATCATTAATCTAGCTCAAAATTATTATCATCAAGATGCCATTGATCCAGAAGTTAAGTCACTTCCAAGGATTAAATACAGAATAAATTTACGTAAAGCGGTAGAAAAATTCGCAGATAAATTAACTCAAGAATATTAAAAATGGAGAAGGAACTAAATAATGGCTGAAAAACAAACAAAAGAAGCACAAGATATAACTTCTGAACTATGGGCGATGGCGAATGAACTTCGTGGGAATATGGATGCTAGTGAATACCGGAATTATATCCTGGGTTTTATGTTCTACCGTTATTTATCTGAACGTCAAGAACAATACCAAAAAAATGCTGATTTATTTGATTTACAAGATGGTGAAACCATCAATGACGCATATGTAAAAGCTGTTAAAGAAGATCATGATAGTTTAAAAGATTATTTGGAAGACGCTGCTGATTCACTTGGATATGCCATTGCACCTCAATATACCTGGGCTACGATTAATCAAAAAGTTGAAGATGGCACTATTACTGCCACTGACTTTCAAGAAATGTTTGATGATTTTAACCGAAACGCTCAAATTAATAAAGAAGCTCGCCAAGATTTCAGTGGCATCTTTACTGATATGAATCTTAACAATTCTCGTCTAGGTAATAACATGAGTTCTAGAGCCCGTGCTCTTAACAATATCGTTAAAATGGTTAATAAATTTAACTATAATGATGCAGATGGGCACGATATTCTTGGGGATGTTTATGAGTATTTAATTGCTAAATTCGCTAGTAGTTCAGGTAAAAAAGCTGGTGAATTCTATACTCCTCATGAAGTTTCCAAATTGTTAGCAGAATTAGCCACTTCTGACTTTAATGGAATTGATCATCAGTTTACGGTTTATGATCCGGCCATGGGTTCTGGTTCGCTTCTTTTGACCGTTCAAGATGTGTTAAAACATAAGGGTTATGAAGGACGAGTTAGTTTCTTTGGACAAGAGTTAAATACGACAACTTATAATTTGGCACGAATGAATCTTATGATGCATGGTGTGGAGTATCAAAATATGGATCTACGAAACGCCGATACACTAGAAATGGATTGGCCAGACGGAATGGACAGTGACGGTGTCGATCATCCGCGAAACTTTGATGCTGTGGTTGCTAATCCACCTTACTCTGCAAATTGGGACAATAATGAACGCAAGATGAAAGATCCACGGTTCAGAGATTTTGGTCGTTTAGCACCTAAATCGAAAGCTGACTTTGCTTTTGTTCTGCATGCTATTTATCATTTATCCAACGAAGGTAAAATGGCGATCGTTTTACCACATGGTGTTTTATTTCGTGGTGGAGCTGAAGGTACCATTAGAAAAACTTTGATTGAAAAAAATTATTTAGATGCTGTTGTTGGGCTTCCAGCAAAACTTTTCTATTCAACTTCAATTCCGACGGTTGTCTTGGTATTCTCTAAGCATCGTAGTAATAAAGATATCTTCTTTATTGACGCTTCAAGTGATTTTGAAAAGGGCAAGAATCAAAATGTTTTACGTCAACAAGACATTGATAAGATTGTTGAAACTTATAAGAAACGCGAAGACGTAGATAAATACGCTCATAAGGCTGACTTAGACGAAATTAAGGAGAATGAATTTAACCTTAATATTCCGCGTTATGTTGATACTTTTGAGGAAGAACCTCCTGTCGATGTTGATAAATTAGTATCAGATATTCAATCTACTGATAAAGAAATTAGTGGGTTAGAAACTGATATATCAGGGATGTTAGACGATCTTGTGGGTCAGGATGCTGTCGCTCAACAGCAGCTTGAGCAAATTAAGGGGCTGTTTAAATGAAAAATGAAGAAATGACTCCAAAAATTAGATTTAAGGGATTTACTGACCCTTGGGAGCAGCGTAAATTCTATGACAATTTAGACGATGTCTTGGATCATCGAGGTAAGACACCAAAAAAGATTGGATTGGAATGGAGTGATAATGGTAATATTCTTGCTCTTTCAGCTTTAAATGTAAAAAATGGATATATTGATAACTTAGTAGATGCACATTTTGCTGATGATGATCTTTATAAAAAATGGATGGGGGACAAAGAACTTAATGCTGGTGATGTTCTTCTTACTACAGAAGCCCCAGCTGGAAATGTCACATTGGTTCCTGATAATAAAAAATATATATTAAGTCAGAGAATAATTGCATTTAAAACAAATAAATTCAAAGTGAATAATGAGTTTTTTGAACAATACTTAAGATCTAACTTATTCCAACGACAAATTATGAAAATATCTTCTGGTGGAACGGCCAAAGGAATAAGTCAAAAAAACTTAAAAAAAATAGTAACTAGTATGCCAAAAACTATAGAAGAACAATTAAAGATCGGTATTTTTCTTTCTGATATTGATTCACTTATCGCTGCCAATGAACGTAAATTGAAGCAGCTAAAACAACTAAAAAAGTTGTTAATGCAACGAATTTTTAGTCAAAATTGGAGATTTAAGGGATTTACTGACCCTTGGGAGCAGCGTAAGTTAAAAGATGTCTTAGATGAATCAGTTAATAAGTCTATTATAGATAATCAATATCCTATTCTTAGTTCAACAAACAGTGGGATAGAGTTAAGAAATGGAAGAAGTTTCTCAAGCACTAATAAGGGTTATAAAATTTTACAGTTAGGTCAAATAGTACTTTCTCCGCAAAATTTATGGTTAGGAAATATAAATTATAATGATTCTTTTAAGAATGGATTAGTATCTCCATCATATAAAACATTTAATATAAAAAATGCTGAAAACAAATTTGTGTCATATTTAATAAAATTACCTAAGATGCAATACGAATATAAAGAATCTTCAATCCAGGGAGCTAGTGTTGTTAGACGAAATTTAGATATGGATAAATTTAACGACATACAGTTTAATATGCCTAAAAAAATTGAACAGGATGACATTGGGGAAATATTAGAGTATTCTACCAAACTTATCGCTGCCAATGAACGTAGGATCGATGAACTCAAAAATTTGAAGAAATACTTGATGCAAAACATGTTTGTTTAAAAAATACGTATAAATGTCAAAAAAATGTGAATTACGATCCTGATGAGTGAGACCTTTAAGATAAAATAAGTCGTTAGCTTTCTAACGACTTATTTTTTATGGAGGTGCTTTAATGGCACAGGATGTAAAGTTTCACGAATATTTTTATCAATGGATGAGGTTGTATAAGTTAGATGCGGTGAGGGATGTTACTTATGAAAAGTACATTATGACTCATAAACAGTTGGTAAAACTGGCACCAGAACTATTGTTGTCAGACCTTAGTAGATTATCGTATCAACAACTTTTAAACGATTATGCTGAAAGTCATGAACGACAGACAACGATGGACTTTCATCGGCATTTAAAGGGATCATTGATTGATGCATTAGAAGAGGATTTCATTGATCGTGATCCAACTAGAAAGGCGATTATTAAGGGTGTTAAACAACGGAAACACAAGACTAAGTATTTACATCAATATGAGTTACAGGCACTTTTAAACTCATTAGATTTAGGGTCTGAAGTTAATTGGGATTACTTTATTCTATTGATAACTAAGACGGGATTAAGGTTTGCTGAGGCTCTAGGAGTTACTCCAGAGGACTTTGATTTTGCTCATCAGACACTTAATATAAGTAAAACATGGAATTATAAGTCAGCTGAAGGTGGCTATGCACCAACAAAAAATCGATCTTCAGTCAGAAAGATACCCTTAGATTGGCAAACAGTAATCCAATTTTCTCAGCTAACGAAGAATTTACCGCAAGATAAGCCAGTTTTCGTTCATGGCAAGGTTTATAATGATACGATTAATCACAAGTTAGAACGACTGTGTAAAAAAGTTAATATTCCAGTTATATCGATCCATGGACTACGTCATACGCATGCATCTTTGTTATTGTATGCTGGTGTTAGCGTTGCTTCGGTAGCAAGAAGACTGGGACATTCTAATATGACGACAACACAACAAACATATCTTCATATTATTCAGGAGTTAGAAAATCAGGATAATGATAAAGTCATGAAACATTTGGCTAGTTTGATCTAGATTGTGAAATTAAATAGCTAAAAATTTAAAAAAGCATTCATATTTTACAGTATGAATGCTTTTTTGCTTAAGTTCATTGGCAGCGATAACATGATCAATCTTTTCCATTGAAGTAGCAATTCTTTGTTGTTCTGAGAATTTTGGAATATAAAATTTCTGCCTACGTACGATGTCTGAATTTAAATTAACTTGAGATCCAGGCTGACCATATTTTACCCACATATCTTTATTTTCATTTAATAGTTGAAACATAAAGTAAATATCAAACCTTGGATTTTCAAATACAATAAATCCATCATGAATTCCAATAGATATAAAATTAATTACTGGTTTCCCTACACTTGCAGCAATACTCAGAATTAAATGTGGATCATTTAAAACTCTTGTTTTTTCCATTCCAATTTTAGACAAATGCTGAGAAGTAAAATAAATTAAACCGTTTTGACTAGTTACATCAGATATCCTTAACCATCCAACTTTACTATCAGTAGAAAACCATTTCTTATCTTTAATCGGTCGTGGAGATGCACCTCTGTAAATATTTGATAATTCTCCAAGCTCACGCTGCTCCCAAAAGTAAGCTAAATACACAAAGCAAATATGCGCTTTAGTTTGGGAGCAGCGTAAGGTTAATGAAATATTTAGAGTTACACGTGGAGATGTATTATCTAAAAATAAAGTTTCATCATTTAAAACTTCTACTAATATCTATCCTGTTTATTCTTCGCAAACTTCTAATAATGGTTTATTAGGATATTATTCAAAATATTTATTCGAAAATGCAATAACTTGGACAACTGATGGTGCTAATGCAGGAACAGTAAAATATAGATCTGGAAAGTTTTACAGTACAAATGTGAATGGAGTTTTAATCTCAAAAAAGGGGGAAGCAAATTATGCTATGGCTGAAATTTTAAATAGAATTGCATTTAAATTTGTTTCGCATGTTGGAAATCCTAAATTAATGAATAATGTTATGAGTGAAATTAAAATTAAATTTCCATATAGATCAGAACAAGAAAAAATAAGTCAACTTATTGGATTATTAAATAATATTATCGCTGCCAATGAACGTGAGCGCTTTGATTATAAAAAATTAATAAATATTTTCACAATAATGTTTCACAGCCTTTTGGTGTAAAAAGTAGAAGCATACATCTTAAAATTTAATTAAAATAAAAATGCAATGATACATGATTTAATCATGTATTACTGCATTTTTGATATTATTTCATAAACGTTTTAACGATTAAATTGGACAACTCTTTAGATCTATTATTGATTTCTCTAGGAGTCCATTTTGAATTTTTAGCAATTTCTGTGTTTTCTTTAATTTTACTTGATTTATAAATCTTTTTCTTTTCACAAAATTCACTATTACTAGCATTTACATTATCAGTTTTTGATAAAATTGTAAGATTTCCAATAGATTGCATATATTCTTTGTATTGCAATTTCGAGTCTTTATTTGTAAACCATTTGATCCAGGTTGGTTTGTCTTCAATGCTTTGAGGCAAGATATGTTCAAGCTCCCAAGGGTATCGATTTGATTTTGCATCTCTTAGTTTAAGATTATAAATTATCATTAAAACACATGTTATTTTTCTTATTTCGTTGTTATTGTTAATTTTGGTATTGAAAATATTCCCTTTGAGTTTTTCTTCATCAATGGTTTTAATTGTATCATGTATGTCATTTATAACATTATTAATTGAAATCTTGTGATTATATAATTTATTTGTTAAATCAGGTATTGAAATGACTTTATCTTTTGCAGATGGTGATTCTTTCATTAGTTTATTAGGATTTTTATTTGAAAAAAATAAATATATAATAGCTAAACTACGAAATGCTTTTAAAAATTTATTGATTTGTAAAAGATCTTCTTTATTTATGAGCATGGTAAGTAGTAAATAAACGTGTATTCTTACATTTAACAAATCTAATTCTTCCATTAACTCAATGTAATCATTCTTTTCACTATCTGTACCTAGGTAAGTATTTATATCTTTAGGATTGGTAATCAATTGATATTTATCAAAGGCTTTATTTAAAAGTTTTATGAATTGTAATGGGTCTCTTTTTGGATTTTTCATATAAAGTTGATAAATTTTTATTAATGGGTTACATTTCTTACCTGTTATTAAGATAGAAATTGTTTCTAAAAACTCATTTGTCAATGGTATTCCTCCAGCCGATTTTACTATCGTATGGTTATATTGTGAATGTTCCGATTATTTCATAATTAGCCCGAACTTTCAATGAAATTCTTAATAAAGTAAAAGCTTATATACTAAGAAATGTATTAAAAAAATATTTGAAATTCTGAGAAGATAATGTAAGTTTGGAGGATATTTAAACAATTAATTAATAATTGTCAGAATACTTTATGGATGTATGCTTGTGATAAGCATAATTTGTTGGGAGGAAGTTTAATATGGTTGAAGTTGATAGTATGTCAATTGATAACTCTAATCAATTGTTAGAATTTTTATACGCTTTTAAAATTTTACAAACATTTGATTCAAAGGGATTTTCTGATGATTTTTATCCATCTAAATTAGTTTTTGGTTTGTCTGGTGACTTGTTTGTAAATTCAGTTGATCTATTTGATATAAATAGTAAAAGTATAATTTCTAACTTTTATAAACAGAAAAAAGAAGAAGACGGAAAAAATAAAGAGGAAGAGGATGAAAAAAACTCAGAAGAAAGTAATCCATATATAGAGACATCGGGATGGGAAAGCTTTTTGAAAGAAAGTTCATCATTTATTTCTGATGTGCTTGATAAATTTGATCCAAAAAATAAATGTGGTATGGACATTAGTAACTTTAAAGGTCATCTTGATGTACTAATTTGGAACAATGAAGAAACTGATTCGATTGTTAATAATATGGATAAAATTAAACAAGAATATTCAATTGGTTTTATTAATGAATTTGACATTGCAGAAAAATTGCTAGATTTAATTAAAGTGGGAAAGTATAATTTCATCCCTGATTGTTTTAATAATGTGTTGTATAACATCAGTTTTCTGGAAAAGAAAGAATTAAAGTTTTCTCAGTTTTTGGTTAATGGAGATGATACTATTACTTTTAAAGGTGCACTTTACTAAATATATAATCAATTTCCATTTAAAAAGTCATGATATTTTTATATCATGACTTTTTATTAGCATAAGATAAAATCAGTTTACTGTAGTAACAGATTTTGTCTTTTCCATATGAAATTGCAGTTTTATAGTCAACACTATTGTCTCTCTTATACCCAAACGAATTATTCACTTGCCAGCATATCATTTACGCCAAACTTCTTATTTTGATTTTAGTTTAGCAAGGAATAACTATTTGTTTTTTACATAATTCTTTCATCATGATGTTGTTGGTCTGCTTTACGATTGTAAAATCAGTTATTCGATCGACGAAGATGAAATCAAATTAACTGTGGGCATCTTTCGAATTCATTTGTAATTTTTGCTAGCTAAATTATCCGATAAATGAAATCATTGTCAACAATTATATTTATTTTTTGCTGTAATAATATTACCTAATTGTTTATCTCCCTTCCCATCACTTTCCCCGACTCTTCCTTTTGCCTAAAATCTTTCCTTTGCTTTTCATCTAGTCCATCTAGATACCATGTTCCTTCAAATGGATTTCGATGTTTAGGTGTTAACTTTAACGACCCATCACTTTCTTTTTTGACGTCAAAGTCCGTGCCTTCAGGATAGTTAAATTGTTTTGGAATCGTAATTACACTTTTATTTCCAACTTTTCTAAGTTTCATTAATAAGTCCTCCTTCAAGGATTTGGATAATAACGATTTCATCTGGCACCTTACCACGCAATGATCTATGCTTAAACTATAATGATTATTCCTTGATATTAATTACTTGACTTTAATCAGGAGGGGACCATGAAAAAGCAAAATTATTTCATCATTACTGGAGTATTAATACTGTTAGTGATCGTCTTAGCTGGAGTGGGTTTTGCTGCGTTGCACCATCATCACAAGAAACAGATCAGTAAGGGCATGAGCATGGCTAGTTTTCCAGCGAAGTTCCGCGGGAACTGGTATTCCTATTCAACTAAAACCAATCGGTACAGCATCATCCGCAACACGAAAAGGACGAGTTCAGCGACTATTTACGATGTCAATTCCAAACCAGATACATATCGTGTCACGATCCATCAAACCAAGTATAAGCCCCATTTTAAGGAAATTGGCAACCGCACAAAACTAAGTAACAGTTACATCAAAAAGACCGAAAATTGGTCGTTATTACGCAACATGAGTTACATTCCGTGGCAATCAGGTCCAAAGGGAAAGGCGGCCACCGTTAATCTGTACGGTTGGACGCAATCCACTGGTGACGGGATTTATCTCCAAGAGCGGCGCCAAAAAGTCGACGATTACCACGTTGACATGCTGACGTACGTGAACAACGGGGTGAACCCAATCGTTAACATGAACGAGGGTGGTCATTTCTATCGCAATAAGCAACTAGCACAGAAGTTAGCTGGTCGCAAGTATCATTGTGAGTTTCGATACGTTAAAGACTACTAAATTATTTCAATAGATTACTTAAGTCTTCCCAGCTGGATCCACCTGAAATCGGACCGTGATAGTTAGAATTTCCCTTATCTTGACAGCCAAACAAGTTATTTACCAGTCTGGATATTTTTTCCTCCAAACTTCTGATTTTGTATGAATACTCCTCCTGTTTCTTGATAAAGGGAAAAGAGCCGTCCAGATAGATCGGAGTGACGATGTCGTTGAAGTATAGTTCCAGGCGGTCGTCGCCCTTGCGAATCACATGATTGAGGTTGTGATAGGCGATCCACGACGTGTTGCGCTTGCAGTGGTCAATGGGCTTTAAGCGCAGGAGTTGGACGTCATTTCTGACGTACGGGATGTTCTTGTTAATCTGACAGTGACTCGCCAGCGTTTTGATTTTCGCAAGGGACAGGCGGTTCTTTTGCCACAGCTCCTTCATCAAGACGTTGGTGGTTTGCTTCACGAGCGTAAAACCCGAGACACGGTCGACGACGAGGGAATCAAATTGGTTGTGGGCGTCCTTTAAATTGATGAGCAACAGGACCGAATTCCAATTGATGGTGTAGGTGGTTAGTTTCCGGTTCACCTGTGACGGTAAAATCGAGTTGATGTCGACCGCGAATTCGTTGCGCATCTTTCGCTTAAGTGGTTCACATAGATTCAGTGGTAATTCATTTAGTTCCATGATATCTCTCCTTTTTTGTTTGTTCATTATTTAGATACGCACTTTAGGGAGCAATTTTTCATGAATTTCGATTATTTAAAATAAAATCCAATTAGCACGATTAAAAAATAAACCCTAGTGATGATCACTAGGGTTTATTAGGATATCAATGTGTGAAAGATTATTTGAGGTATTTACGGCGCTTATCAGCTAATCCAAAGATGCCCATCAGAGCTGTAAGAAGTCCAACGATTGACAACCAACTAGTATTTGATTGACCGGTTTGAGGAAGGGTCACATTTGAAGTTCCCTGCTTCTTACTCGTCAGCTTATCAACCTTGACAGATTGACGATAAGCAAGCGGTGAGGTGGTCAAATGATTACCGGCTTGTTTACTGATGCGATACTTAACTTCGGTTAACGAAGTTACGCCGGACTCATTGGTCGTCTGGACGCTTTCAGGACGAACCGTTTCCGAGCGGTTGATGTAAGCTGCCCGTGGTTTCGTGGTCCGTTGCGCGTGGTCAATGGCATGGTTGATGATTTGGGCGTGCGCCTTTTTGGTCGTGTTTTGACCATGAGCTTGGTTAGCAGCCTGCTCGTCATGAGCCAATTCGGCTTGGTCCTTTGCTAGGTCACTCTTTGCCTTGTCCAGAGCGGCTTGTTCGGCGGCCGCTTGTTTTTCGAGGTCGGCTAACTTTGCCTGATCGTTGGCAAGTTTGGCCTTGGCGTTAGCTAAGTTATTGGCTTCATTTTGGTAATTAATCAGTTGTTTTTGTAAGGCGGCCAGTTTAGCTTGGTCATCTTGAAGTTGCTTTTCTGCTTGTTCAAGGGCTTTTTGCTTATTGATGAGGTCTTGGGTGGCCTTGTCTAAATTATTTTGGGCCTGTTCATTTGCGGTAGTTGCCTTTTGTAACTTGTTTTGATCGTTATGGAGTTGGTTGGCGTCGTTTGCGACCCGTTGTTTGTTCTGAGCTAACTTGTTCTGCAAGCCAGGAAGGGCAGCGTTGTTATGGTCGATGATTTGTTGCTGCTGGGCAATCTGTTTGTTTAAGTCGTTGATTTCGGTCTTGGCTTTGTGAATGTTAGCGGACCATTTATCTGGATTATACTGGGTAACTTGCTTTTCATCGTTACCTAATTGGTTGGTCAGGCGTCCCAGCTTGTTTTGTGAGTTTTCTAGCGTTTGTTGGGCACGTTTGATTGCTCCTTTACAATCTGAGATTAATTCGAGCGTGTCATCAATTTGGCGTTCCAGTGTTTCGGGAGTCACGATGCCTGTATCAGTTACACTAAACTTAGTCGAATCCTGAATTTGACTTGGGCTAATCAAGACCAAGTGAACTTGACCATAGTTATCAACGCCGATGCCAAGGTACTTGTCATTATTGACGTTTCCGGTCTGCGGGTCGAGACCTAAAAGACTCATCTCGTGGGCATCCGATGCCTTACCGTCATTAAACAGCAAGTTCATAATTATACTGTAAAGTTTGGAGTAGATGGTATCCATGGTGGTGTAATTGTCAAAGGTCATGTCACCAGGGGTAACGATTTCATAACCGTCCGCTCCGGGGTAAACTTTCAGCCCATACTTGGCTGCCAAGTTGTTGATGGCGTTGACGTCATAACCATTTTTGTTACTAATGTTCCAATCATCTTGGTTATAAGCGTTCATCAAGTTGTCAATAAAGTAGTCCATACTATAACCACCGATTGCAATGTCCGTGGTACCAAACTGTTTGTGGATTTGATTAATGAGCCATTGGACGTATTCTGCCATTTCGAGTTTTTGATTATTGGTGAATTGCGGGGTTTCCTGGCCATTACTGTTAGTCCCAACCTGGACATAATCCTGTTTCGCAATGTCACTCGGTTGGTAGTGGTTGGCGGCCATTGCCGCATTATCAAACTGGTTGAACCAGTCGGATGCGTTTTCGTTTGGATGTTGTTGCTTCCATTGCTGAAAGCCCTGTAAGGTCATGCCAGCGGGAATGTGAATGCTTTGCTCAAAGGCACTCTCAGACTGTTTCTCGTCGTTTAAGGTACTTTGCGCGTCACTAAGAGTTGAGTTCCACGAACTAATGTCATCTTGCGCGTTACTAATTGCTTGGTTCGTTTTGTTGACGGCAGCTTGGTCGTGTTTAACGTTGTTTTCGGCCTCGTCATGCTTTTTCTTAGTGGCAGCTTGCCACTTATCTAAGTTGTCAAGCGTGGTTTGGGTATCCGCTTTTTGTTGCTTAGCCTGATCTTGTTTTTGTTGGGCATCCTTGGTGCTCTGTTCGTTGTTGTCAACGGCACTTTGCGCCTGATTTTGTGCGTCAGTATCGTGGTTTAACTGATTCTGGTCATTGTTAACGTCATTTTGGGCTTGGTTTTGATCCTGTTGAGTATTATCAGCGTTCTTTTCATCTTTCTCCACGGTCGCCTGGGCGTCATTTTCGGCTTTTTGATCGTTATTAACTTGACTTTGATCCTTTTTAATGTCGTTATCGGTCTGATTAATTTGGTCCTGAGTCTTTTTGATGTTTTCGGGAGTGGCATCGGCCGCTTCTTTTTGGGCCTTGTCCACGGCCGCTTGGTCTTTATTCACCACGCCTTGTTGATTACTTATGGCTTGAGAGTCGGAGTCGACGTTCTTTTGGTCGGTGTCTACAGCCGTCTTGTCATGGTTGACCTGGTTTTGATCAGTTGAGACGGCATTAGACGTGCCATTTTGTTGTTGACTAGTGGGTTGCGTCTGGACGTTTGCACTAGCAGCATTGTTGAATACTCCCACTGCAAACACTCCCGACGCTACTAAAGCGCTTCTAGTAGTAATCCTTAGCCAACGTTTATGTAGCCTTACTGGATTCACGTGCGACTGATGACTATCATCTTTTGACACCTTACAATTATCATGCTTAATAAATTTACTCATAACATAAGTCCTTTCTGCTTATAAATTATTTTACATAATTGATAATACTATAAGGACTTTTATAATACAATTGTTTTAAGTAAAAAATGATAATTATGTGAGTTGGTCTTATTTCAATAAATAAAAACCAGCGCGTAAAGCGCTGGTTTAAAGTTAAACGAGCCACCAAATAATCAAAGCGATGATTAAGACGATTAAGGCTAATCCGAGCCAGTCTTTATACGTTGGCCGATGTGGTGTCATCGTGATGATTATGTGCTTTCCAATTTTCCATTCTCTAGTTTTCATGTCATACCTCCCATATGTAATTGATGATAGTGTGTTATACTAAAAATGTAGTAAGGAGCGAGCGCAAATCGCTCCTTATGGTTGACTATTTAATACTAAAGACAAATGTGAGACTTAGAGAAGGCAATTTGAAGCTGATTTCAAATGCCGTTAATCTAAGTCTTTTGTTGTTTTTAGAGGCCATAGTCATCACCTCCTTACTACATTTACTCCAATACACTAGTATGGAAGCAGTTAAAACACCTTTTTAATTCCATTGCGTATAATGATAAATTAATTTTTAGTAGTAATAGAACTTTACTTTATCAAAAATAATGGGTTCCAAACAGTTAGGCACAACTAACTGATTTAGAACCCATATATTTATAATATGATTATAAAACTTATTATAATTATTTAGCTATTATTTTGTAAATCTGCGTCTGTTATCTGCAAATCCAAATATTCCTATAATAGTTGCTAGTAATCCAACAATTGTCATCCACGTTGTATCTGATTGTCCAGTTTGTGGTAACACTTTGTTATTTATACTTTGATTTTTTTGTAAATTTTTATTATTAATTAAAAATTTAAAATTAGAGGAAGAGGTAGTGGCAATAGTAGCAACTACCTTGCCATTGGCGTTGACAATTTCACCGTTAGTCAAGAGTTTCAAACCAGAAACGTTTTGACCATTAAGTTTGATCACGTCACCGTTAGCATTAACTACAATCTTACCGTTATCAAAACTGTAAGTGCCATTATTTAATTGACTAACACCTTTGAAAGTTTGAGGAATAACGTTACCGGTAGCAACGGTTCCTTGTTGGTTGCCGTAAGCAGCCCGTGGTTGAGTGCCTTGTTGAGCGTTATCAATTGCGTGGTTAATAGCTTGATCATGTGCTTTCTTAGCGGCTTCTTTAGCTGCCTTGTCAGCTTCAGCTTGGTTTTCAGCTTTTTCTGCCTGTGCTAATTCAGCTTGTGCCTTTGAAAGATCAGCTTGTTTGTCAGCAAGAGTAGCTTTAGCTTGGTTCAAAGCGTCTTGGGCTTGTTGTAAAGCAGCTTGGTCAGCGTCACTTTGTTTCTGCAAATCAGCTAATTTAGCTTGATCCTCTGCCAATTTATCTTTAGCGGCAGCTAAGTTAGGACCAGCATTTTGGTAATCGCTTAATTGTTGCTTTAAAGCAGCCAACTTAGCTTGATCATCTTTTAGCTGTTGTTGGGCTTGTACGAGTGCTTGTTGTTTATTAGCTAAATCTTGTTTAGCCGTAGTTAAAGCACTTTGTGCTTGTTGATTAGTGGTAGTTGCCTTTTGTAAGGTATCTTTAGCGTCGTTTAACTTATTAACGTCACCAGCGGTTTGTTGCTTAGCTTGGGTTAATTGAGCTTGAAGACCCGGTAGAGCAGCTTGATTATTAGTGATCGTTTGTTTCTGTTGGCTAATCTCATTATTAAGATCATTAATTTGAGCCTTGGTCTTATTAATGCTGTCTTGGTAGTTAGCAGGATCAAACTTTTGTACGTCACTTTGGTCATTGGCTAATTGTTTCTGTAAGTCTTGGAGCTGACTTTGTAGTCCTTGAAGAGCTTGCGTATCTTTAGATAGTTGATCCTTTTGACTTGCTAGCTTTGTTTGAGCGTCACTAATTTGTTGATTCAGAGTATCTGGACTAGCTACATAAGCAGCAGACTGATTGAATTTATTAGTATCTTTAATTTGGTCGGGGCTAACAAAGACAATATGAATTTGATCCATTTTATCTACACCAACGCCCATATACTTAGCATTACTTACAGTACCAGTGATAGTGTTTACACCAACCAAACTTTCTTCATGACCATAGTCAGAAGCAGAATCATTAAATAACATATCCATAATTTGATTGAACAAGTCACGGTAAATATCATCCATGTTACTAAATTCAGTTGAATTAATTTGACCAGAGCCTAAATTTTCGTAACCATTCATGCCCTCATAAGTCTCTAGACCGTTAGCGGCAGCGGCATTATTAATGGCGTTATCATCATGGTCATACTTGTTATTCAAGGTCCAACCATCATTGTTGTAACCACTTAATAAGTCATCAATAAAGCTCTTCATACCGTCGCCACCAACTTGAATTTCTGGTGTGCCAAATTCTTGATGTACTTGATTAATTAACCAACCAACGTAATTTTGCATTTCTTGGTATTGTTTGTCTGTAAATTCAGGATAAGCAACTTTCTGATTTGGAAAGTTAGTGTCATCTGGCATTCCAACACCAACTTTAACCTTATCTTGTTTAGCAGCGTCGTTTGATTGATAACTGTTACCAGTCATTCCCGCATGATCAAATTGTGCAAACCAACCAGAAACATCTTGTCCCGGATGGTCTTTAATCCATTGGTTTAAATTATCCAATGTCATACCAGCCGGAATATGAATATCCTGACTGTAAGCACTTTTAGATTGATTCAAACCATCAATTTGTTGATTTGTTTGATTAATTTGGTCCTGGTCGTTATTAACTTGGTTTTGAGCATTGGCAATATCAGAATTCTTTTGATTGATAGCGCTTTGGTCATTAGAAACCGCTTGTTTAGCTTGATCTTGTTTTTGTTGTGCGGCACTTTGACCTTGGTTCAAAGTATCCAAATCACTTTGTGCTTTAGTCTTATCTTGTTCTGCTTGGCTTTGCTTATTTTGGGCGTCTTGGGTGCTTTGTTGATTTTGGTCAACAGCACTTTGTGCTTTGTTTACATTGCTAGAATCTTGATCAACTTGTTTTTGGGCATTACTAACCCCATCTTGGGCTTGATTTTGTGCCTGTTGAGCTTGGTCAGCAGTACCTTGGGCTTTGTTGACGTCGCTTTGAGCTTGGTCAACCCCCTGTTGATCAGAATCTACTTGTTTTTGGTCGTTAGCAACATCATTCCCTGCTTGGGTAATTCCGTCTTGGGTCTTTTTAATGTTGTCTGGAGTTGCGTTATCAGCGTCTTTTTGAGCTTTATCGACAGCTCCTTGGTCATTATTAACGACCCCTTGTTGGTCACTAGCTGCTTGAGAACTGGCGTCAGCATTCTTCTGGGCTGTGTCGGCATTGTTTTGAGTATTATCAACATTCTTTTGTGCATTATCTACTCCAGCTTGAGCATTATTAACACTAGTCTTAGCATTATCTACTTTACCCTGATCACTTTGAACCGTGTTTGGTGTAGCATCAGCTGCTAAGGCAACGTTAGTTGCACTCGATTGCTGAGTGGGGGGGTAGTAGAGGCATTAACTTGGTTATTTAATGATCCCATGACGAACAAACCTGAAGCCGCAAAGATGGTTCCGGTAGTAACCTTTAGCCAACCCTTGTGAGATTTAACGAGTTTGTTACGTTGTTTCTTTTCACCTGTGGCAAGTGCCATCTGGTTGTGCTGCTTGTCAAATTTTTCCATAGTATAAATTCCTCTCCTCTTGTGTCTAATTCCACTTGATTGATTAGAATGATACTCTGAGATTAATTTCAATGCAATTGTTTTTAAAAAGAAAGTTAAGCTATAAATCATTAAATGTTTTGACTTAGATTAGAGAATGTATTTTTAATTGTATTACTTTAGCTTCATGTGAATTGTATAAGTTAAGCAAGAAAATCATCACTATTTGAGGATGATTTTCTTTATTGGTATAAATATCTAATTAAACATTTGATGATTTTTAGGTTTTGTTTGTTTACTGTTTTATATGGAATAACTTCTTAATTATTTTCTCCTAAATAATGAATCAAATTCTTGATGTAAACTACTAGGATCTTTACTGCTAAATTCTTTGACGGGATTTTCCGCTTTAATATCTACTCTTTTGGATTCGTTTATTGCGTCATATAGTGAAAGAGCAGACTTTGTTGTGAAATTTAAATTGGTTTTAAAACTTTGAGTTGACATAATGAATATCCTCCTTGTACCAATATTTTACTTTACATTGTCGTAATAGTTTATGAATATTTGATAATCGCAAGTATTAACGTTAAGTCTTAATCATGTTCTATTTTCTCAACAATTCCCGTTTTTTCCGTTCAAACTCTTCTCTAGTAATAATGTCATCGTCCATTAACTTTTTGAACTTTCGGATTTCATCTGCCTCTGAAACGGGTCCGTAGTCTGTTTCCTTGGAAAAGAAGGTAGTGAGGGTACTCGTCAGCATCCCTACAAAACTAATGCCCACTAACATCAAAACCACGGCAATTCCCTTCCCAATTTCGGTCTTAGGACTAATATCACCGTAACCAACGGTTGTGGTAGTCGCGATGGCCCACCAGATCGAGTTAGTGAGCGACGTGTTTTCGACGATGGAGTAGAGGACGGCTGACAGCAAGATAATAATCGTACATATGAGTAATAGGTAAATGAAGCCGTTGGTTTTAAGAAACCGTTCGATTCGTTCTTTGAATTTACCAAGGACGCCTGCGACCCTGAAAAGTCGGAAGATGCGGGTTAATCGGGCTACCCGAGAGATTTTGAAGAAGGATAAGCCGTACCCAAATGGAATGATTGCGAGTAAATCAAACAGATGAGTTTTTATGTACCGCCATTTTGGTTTGGCAAGCAAGAGACCACCGAAGTAGTCGACGGTGAAAATCAGCCAGATGGCATCGTCAATAGCCACGTATGGTTCAGCGTCAAGATTAAGCTTATTTAAGAACTGAAGAACGGTCAGCACAATGGAAATTATTGCTAACAAGATAATCATTGCATCGTAGGTATTTCTGATAATTGGTTTAGTCACGTTCACATCACCCATCACATAGTATATATTTATTTTAGCAGTCCTTAGGATCGTTTATAACAACTTCAAAAGGGTTCACTACCAAAAATGATAGTGAACTCTTTTTGTTTTTGTTCTCATATTTGAATTGCTAATAATGTTGTGATACATCAATTTTTATTATTGAATAAAAATTATAATCAGAGAAATCACGCATAAGACGGCGATTATAAGCGAACAATGATTATTAAATTATTATTGAAATTACATAGTTATTTTTCACAAATTACCTATAATCAATGATAAAAGTTACAAATATTATGTTATGTAACATACATTTTAAAATCGTTTAAATTGTGATGATGTACGCAAACTAGTGCTATCCTACGTATTTCTTAACTTATTATTTTAATTTTGGATAAATTATTCATAAAATACTTCGTTAACTTTGTTCAATCCACGTTATTCTTGTGAAGTATTAATTAATTGCTTGATTGGTAATGGACCTTAATTGCCGTGATTGTAATTATTATTACTTCACAAAGTGTGTTTTTAAATGGAGCGGGAGGAGTTTTTATGTTAAGTAATCCAAAGAAACATTTCAAAATGTATAAAGCTGGAAAGCGGTGGATGGTTGCCGGGCTGGTGACCTTTGCTACCGTTTCTGGTTTAGCCGTTGGAGCGAGTGCTGATACCACCGCTCAACCGGCTACAAATAATGTGAAAACCGATGCACAAGCTGCAGGTAGCGAAGTTTCTGTAAATGCTACTAAAGCTGCCCCAACGACAACTAATAATCAAACTCAGGTTGATAAGGCACCGACTGCTAATGAACAGAAGTCGGATGACCAATCAAGTCAGCCTGCAACAAATAATACGCAAGCAGAATCACAAACGACTCAGAAGAACACCGTTATTTCATCAGTGCAAGACCAAAGCGGTAATGATCAACCGGCAGTCGCTCAATCAAATGACCAGCAAAATAATGGTCAATCAACTGTTCAGCCTGCTAAACAGAACCAGCTCCAAATTAATAATCAAACGACTGATGCTTCAAACGCTCAGCCTGACAAATCACAAGTAACTGATCAAAAAGCTACCAAGCAAAACGCTGATAACCAGGGTGTGAAGAAGCAAACTAATCCAGTCAATACTGACCAACCACAGGTTGACCAAAATAAAACGGCCGTTGCTCCAACGATTTCGAAGCAAGACCCAACCAAAACGACTGATGATCAGGCTAATTCAGTTACTAACAACGTTCAAAATAACCAAGCTGTTCAATTTAACGCTCAACCAGTCAAAAATGTTCAGTTGGCTGACCAGACGCAACAGGGAACCTGGGGTTCTGCTAAGTACGTTTATGATGCCCAAACTAGAACACTCTCTTTTAATGACGGTGGAGATTTAGGCAATGAATTTCAACTTGATAGTTGGTTGCAAGAAAATTATAAACAAGTTCAACACGTTGTCTTTAATTCCAAGGTAATTGTTGATGACGCTAACGGTCTCTTCGCTTATTGGAGTGGTGTTCAAGATTATCAAAACTTGTACAACCTTGACACCTCGAACTGTACCAAAATGACCAATATGTTCTTAGACAACCATGCACTTAAGTCGGTTGATTTGACGGGAATGAATACCAGTAATGTAACCGACATGGATGCTATGTTTTACACCAACGCTGGTTTGGATGGAATGACCGGAACTAAACTTGAATATGTAAACCTTGGTGGCATTGATACATCAAAGGTAACTAGATTCTATAACATGTTTAAAGATGATCAATTTTTGAAGCGTATCTACGGTATAAACAAGCTAAATACTAATAGTGCTCAAGTAATGCACAGCATGTTCCAATCTACTTATCGATTGGAAGGATTAGATGTAAGTAGTTTTAATACCAGTCATGTAACTGATATGGCTTACATGTTCTGCGGAACCGGTGTTTTAACTGACGGCTTCAACATCAAAGGTCTTTCAAACTTAAATACTAGTAAAGCAACTGACATGAGTTACATGTTTAACGGTGATCAAAGCATCACGGACCTAAGTGGAATTACCAACTGGGACACTAGTAACGTGACGTCGATGAGTAACATGTTTGCCAACTGCTCTGGCCTTAAAAGTTTGGACCTTTCCAACTTTGATACCCAAACCACTAACACGACTGACATGCTTGCAAACGATCAAAGTTTAAGTGAGCTCAAGTTAGGCAATGAAACTGGTTTGTTGGATTCTCATTTGCAAGCGGTTCCTAGTCAATACGCTGGTTGGGTTCAAGTCGACGCCAATGGCCACGTGATTCCTGGTCAGAATGCCTTATCTTCAGATGAATTAACCAACGGTGAAGCTCATCCCGGAACATGGATTTGGGGAAATCCAGTAAAAGATGAATCCTCAATTCATGCTCAAGGAACTACGATCTATGCCGGTGATGCTGTCCCAACCGACGCTGCGGCTTATAACGCTGGAGCTACCAACGAAGATGGCACAAAAGCATCCATTACCAAAATCGATATTTCCAAAGTTAATAACCAAGTACCGGGTCAGTATCCAGTAACCATCACGGCCTCCAATGGTCAAAGTATGACGGTTACGGTCACTGTTCTAGCTAACCAAGCCAACATTACGGCTCACGGCATCTCCATTTATGCTGGCGACAACGTACCAACCGACGCCGCAGCTTACGGTGCTAGTGCAACTAACGAAGATGGAACAAAGGCAACGATTACCAAGATTGATACTTCCAAGGTTAATAATCAGGTACCAGGACAGTATCAGGTTGGCATTACCGCATCAAACGGCAAGACTTTCTTCGTACCAGTTACTGTTTTGGCCAACCAAGCTAACATCACCGCTCATGGAATCACAATTTATGCTGGTGATAATGTTCCAACTGACGCCGCAGCGTATGGAGCTACTGCCACAAACGAAGACGGAACTAAAGCAACGATTACTAAGATTGATACATCAAAAGTTAATAACCAAGTACCAGGTCAATATCAGGTTGCGATTTCTTCCTCAAACGGCAAGACGTTCTACGTACCAGTAACAGTTTTAGCTAACCAGGCCAACATTACCGCCCACGGCATCACAATTTACGCTGGTGACAGTGTTCCAACTGACGCCGCAGCTTATGGTGCCACTGCCACGAATGAAGATGGAACCCCGGCAACGATTACTAAGATTGATACTTCCAAGGTTAATAACCAAGTACCAGGTCAGTATCAAGTAGCGATTTCTTCCTCAAACGGCAAGACGTTCTACGTACCTGTAACGGTTTTGGCTAAGAATGCTACCAACCCTGACGAATCTGGAAACAATGGTGGCGAGAACCAACCATCTAATCCAGAAAATCCTGATAATAATGGTGGAAACAACAGTGGAAATGGGGAAAACCCAAGTACGCCAAATAACCAAGGTGGAAATGGAAACGGTGGCAGTCAAGTTACTCCCAATCAACCAACAAATAACGGTGGATCATCGGTAACTCCAGACAATCATGGTGACAACGTTTCAAAGCCTTCGGATCAAACTCCATCAGTTCCTGGCAACGAAGGTCAGCGACCGACTGCTCCTAATCAACCAAATCAACCAATGAATAACACTAATGAGCCTAATAACAGTGGCAAGCAAACCACCACTCCTACTTCAACAATCCGTAAGAACCAGACTTCAAGTACTAATGTTGGACACCAAATGACTATGAAGTCTCAAGGTAAGCAAGCTCCTCAAGCAACTAATCAATCCAACCAAAAGAGCGTTAAGAAAAACAAGCACGTTTTGCCACAAACCGGGCAAGAGACTTCTACTTTCTTAGGGCTCGTTGGACTGGGC
Organism: Fructilactobacillus sp. X7R9C1; assembly: GCF_059901005.1. NCBI lineage: Bacteria > Bacillati > Bacillota > Bacilli > Lactobacillales > Lactobacillaceae > Fructilactobacillus > Fructilactobacillus sp. X7R9C1. The sequence continues at coordinate 180,139 of NZ_JBWXVG010000002.1, forward strand.
TTCATTGGTTCTGCTTTAGCTTTGGCTCTTCGTGATTTAAAACATCGGGTTAAATAGAAATTTTTTATTAATGAATGAAAAAGATTTTTGACGAAGGGAGTACGCATCTAGAATTAATGCATAAATATAAAAAAATCGCTCTAAAGGTGCAAAAGCGTGTCAACGAACTCAGGTATTTTTCCGATGCGAGATTGAAACAACAGACGAAGTACCTAAGGGCCCAATTAAAAAATGGCGCTAAGCTCGATAGTCTGATTGTGGAAGCCTACGCGACCGTGTGTGAAGCGGACCGCCGCGTCTTAGGATTGGCGCCATATTATACGCAAATTTTAGGTGCCGTCGTTTTAAACTTTGGCAACATTGCCGAAATGCAAACTGGTGAAGGAAAAACGTTAACCGCGACGATGCCCATGTATCTGCATGGGTTAGAGGGCAAAGGAGTCTTTTTAATCACGGCGAATTCGTACTTAGCCAGACGTGACGCGAAAGAAATCGGTCAAGTCTACCGTTGGCTGGGTTTGACGATTGCTAGTGGAGTGCCAGAAGAAGATGGTGACGATGCCAGTCGGAATTTAAAAAAGATCTACAGTTCAGACATCGTCTACACCACCCACAGTAGTCTGGGATTTGATTACTTGTTTGACAATTTAGCGATTAAGCCCGAAAACCAGCACATTAAGCACCTGGAATTTGCCTTAATTGATGAGATTGACTCCATTTTATTGGACCAAGCGCAGACGCCGCTGATTGTCTCTGGGGCACCCAACGTGCAATCGAATTTGTATCAGCTGTGTGAAAACATGATTCAGCAGCTCGAAGAAGACGTTGACTTTCAAAAATCAGAGGATGGTAAAAAGGTCTGGCTCACTGAAACGGGGATCGATAACTTAGAGGAGTACGCCGGAGTTTCCGATTTACTCGCACCCAAAGCCCATGAATTATACCAGCACCTGAATTTGGCGCTGAAAGCGAAGTGCCTGTTTGTCAGAAATCGTAACTATGTAGTGGAAAACAACGAGATTGTTCTACTGGATAAGATGAACGGACGAAAATTGTACGGCACCAAACTACAATCCGGCCTTCACCAGGCTTTGGAAGCGAAAGAACACGTTAAAATCAGTGATGATAGTCGCGCCTTAGCTAGTATTACCTACCAAAACTTATTTCGGCTATTTACCCGACTTTCTGGGATGACCGGAACGGCCAAGACCGACGCTGACGAATTTCGTGAAACTTATCGGTTAAATACGTTTGTCATTCCGACTAATGAGAAAATCATGCGAAACGATCACCCAGATCAGATTTATGCGACCAACGAGGATAAGATCACTGCTTCACTAAAAGAGGTCCAGAAGATGCGGGCGTTGCATCGACCCATCCTGATTGAGACGGGGTCGGTCTCAATGTCAAAGTTATATTCACACATCTTATTGTCACTAGGAATTCCACACAACGTGTTAAACGCCAATAGTGCTCCTAAGGAGAGTCGGATCATTGCCGCTGCCGGTAAGACGGACTCGATTACCGTAGCGACTTCAATGGCAGGTCGGGGAACTGACATTAAGCTCTCGGATCAGGCCATTAAAAATGGTGGTTTATTTGTGCTCGGCACTGAACGAATGTCTTCTTTACGAATTGACAACCAGTTGCGTGGTCGTGCCGGTCGGCAGGGTGAACCTGGTGATACGAAGTTTTACGTCTCACTAGAGGATAAAATCGTGACCGAAAATGCTCCCAAGTGGGTCAAAAAGTACCGGGAAAAATTAGTGAAACATCACGTTACGAGCGCTTTAAAGAAGCCTCGGATTAAGAACATCATTAATCAATCGCAGGGGACCCAGAAGAATAGTGAAATTTCCGACCGCCAAAACATTTTGAAATTTGACGAAGTGGTCAAAGCCCAACGCAATTGTCTCTATAAGACCCGGAACGCAGCCATGCGAACGAATGATTTGGATCCTTATATTGATACGGCGATTAATTCGTGCATCGATCATTATTTGCCGCAGTGGAAAAACTACTTTGATATCACCAACTTCATTTATAACAATATCGATTATTCGTTTTTACCGAATAAAAACGAATTAAAGAATCAATGGCAAAACAAAAAGCGTTTAAAAGCCCAGTTGTTAAAGATGATTGGTGACAAAAAACGGCAGGTTTATCAGCAATTTAAAAATGATGATCAGTTATTAGAGTACAAACGACTAGTGTTATTAAAATCAATCGATACGATGTGGATCGACCAGGTGGATGCGTTGGAACAGTTGAAGTTAGCGGTTAGCAGCCGGAACTGGGGTCAACATAATTCCATTTATGAATATCAAACCGAAGCGCGCCGGGCCTTTCACAATATGCGCGAACGAATCTATCTATTAGTACTCAGAAACATATTATTATCGGAAATTGTGCAAAAAGACGACGGAACCATTGATTTGATTTTTGTATAAGTTTAAAAGGAGATTTTTTAGTGAGGCAATTGTTAAAACGGGGATCATTTACAATCTTTTTGTTGGCTTTGTTTGAACTAGGTGGATTAATCCTAATTCCGGGGTTTCAATTAAAAAATTATGCTAGCGCGTTAGATCAAAATGCCTATATCAATTTAATTTCTAGTAACTTTGGTAGTCAAATTACCGTTCCCAGTTTGTTTGCCTTAGGGTTAGGACCGTACATGACGGCGCTAATCGTGTGGCAAGTTGTTACCACCGTTGATGACAAGACCACGAGTCGGATGTCACAAAAGGCGACGGGATACTGGCAAAAGGGAATCACCTTTGTGCTGGCGGCACTTCAGTCGTTAGCGATGGCCAAGTTATTTCTCCGTTATCACCCAGAGACTCTGGGATTTAACGATGAAGCCTTCTTCTGGTTTATTTTCACCGTCCTACTCGCCGGATCAATGCTGATTGTCTGGCTGGCGGACGTCAATAAAGATCTTGGAATTGGTGGCGTCAGTATCTTTATCATTCCGGGACTGGTCAAAAATCTCCCCACGGTTTTAGATTCGGGGTTAAAAAAGCCGCTGAACTTTTCCATTCTTGGATGGATCGTCATCGCCATCATTGTTATCGGATTTGTTTACGTCACCGTCTTTGTCAATGAGGCCGAATACCGGATCCCCGTTGAAAGAATTGGGGTAAACAGTTTTCTGACCGATTCATACATTCCGATTAAGGTCTTGGTCTCCGGCGCCATGCCATTCATGTTTGCCTTATCATTATTTTCGATTCCGCTGTTAGTGGTGTCGAATTTAAGGGTCAACGCTCAAATTAGTAAGATAATTTCACTTTTATTTTCCTATCATACGTGGCAGGGAATCGTTTCTTACGGGCTCATCATCGTGGTCTTAAGTTATCTATTTGCGTTTGTGAATTTTCAACCCAACATCATTGCCAAATCATTAAAAGAGAGTGGCGACTATATTTTTAACCTGGCTCCCGGCAAAGAGACGGAGCGGTATCTGACCGGACAGGTTAACATTATGTCTTTTTTAGGGACCATTTACGTGCTGCTGATTGCCTTAGTGCCACTAGTAATCGGTTTGTATTTTCCGATTGTGACTAACTTCTCTTTTTTGTTTGGGTCGTTGTTTATTTTAATTACCATTTTAGACAGCATTTCCCAAGAAGTTCGGGCCCTAATCTATAAGTATCGTTATCGCATTTTTTAATTATGAGGAGGCTATATGGTTTATTTTATCCCTAATTGGCATCCCTACACGCTGCAGCTGGGTTACAACACGATTATTAGTCAACTGGCCATTTTTCAGGATAATGACGAAGACTGTACGTTAGTTACCAACAGTTTTTTGCCCATGTTGACGTACCAATTAAATGAGTACGGACTGCTGAACACTCCGTATTGGCAGGCGTTGGATGAAATTCAGGATGTGCACATCAAGATTGGTAAGCCGCTCGCGATTGAAGACATTCCGCTGCCAAGTGATTTAGAACGGGTCTATTCACCACGCGGAATTCAGTTTTTAAGAGACGATCAATTATATGGCAAGGCGAACTATTTTGCTGAGAAAGTCTTAAGTACCATTGAATATTATCAGGATGGCCAGTTGACTGCGGTGGACTATTTTGATTCGCGCGGTTTTCTATCTCGAAGAGGGATATACGGTCAGGGAGTTCTAAGGGAAACTCAATTGTACAATCCGCTTTCGGAGGTGGTCTTAACCATTGATCACAATCATGGTGATCACGTCCAGATTGAGGAGGACTTTCAAAAGCACTTTGCGCACTCGCATTATCCCAATTTAACGGACTTAATCAGCGAAGTTTCACAAAACTATTTCAATCAGGTCCAAACCGATGATGGGATTCAAATCATTGACAATCCAACTAAGGATAGTCTGACGCTGACTCACCAGTTACAAAGTGAGTATCAAGTTGGTAGTTTTTTAACCGATCAAACCTTGATTAATCAGTCAGCTCTATCCCAGTTAGCTGACAAGAACAGTGCCATCTTGGTACCTAATCAACTAATTGCCGATAAAATCAAGCGCACTTGGCAGGATCAGGAGCATCCTTTAAATGTAAGGGTCGTTTCCCCATACGCTGCTCACCTCAACTTGGGGATTAGTAACAGCATGGCGCAACAAATTATTTTTTGGAAAATTAGCGAGATGCCCGAAAGGACCGTAAGACGTTTAGCAAATAAGCTGTTGCGCGTGGTTAGTGAAGGTAAGGACAAGGCCATTGTTTTTGACGTGAATGACGAACACATGCGTGAAACCCTCGAACAAGAAATAACGACGGAAATTGAAACGTATTTTGGGGTTTCCTTAAAATCAGCCGAGTTTTTGTGGGTCAGAAAGTACCTGAAGCTAAAAAAAGAGCATGAATTAACGCCCAAGCTACGAAAAAAGGCGAAGGCAAAGGAGCAACAGGCTAATTGGGACAAATTAGTTGGCGCTAGTGAGACTTTAGACCGAATTCAAGTTTACTCTAATCACGATCCAGCCTTCTATCAGCAAAATATTCACAAGGCCCGTATTCTGGTTGATTTGGATCGGTTACCAAGTCCCTATCTGCAGATTAATGCGATTAGCGCCGGCATTCCCCAGATCAACGTGGTTCAAACTGGTTATGTAACTGATAACGAAAATGGAATCATCATCAAAGATGATTTGCACCTCGTAAAGGCGGTTAATTACTTTTTGGATAATTTGGACCGTTGGAACCAGTCATTGGTTGCCAATATTAGCAAAATCGAAAGGTTTTCTAGCGAGGAGATTGTCGCCAGAATTGATGCCATTTTTAAAGAAATGAGGTGAAGTTCATGGCTAAAAAAGGACTCATCCAACTAGGTGGTCAAGAGTTAGCTTTAAATAAAACATTAGATGACAACTTTAAGTATCAGTATTTTTCATTGGACGATCCCAAGGATGTCTTTTATATGCAACAAACCATCCTGGATGATGAAAAGCTGAATCCCAAGTACAGCAATACGCTTTTTATCCTAGGCAAACAGTCGATGGTTTATATCATGCCGAAGCTAATTGAGGTGCTTCCCGCTAATAACATTATTTACCAGCAGGGCGATAATTTTTCTGATGAAATTGAGAAGACCCTCAACTATAAAAATGCACAAAGTGTCAATTTAACTGATTCTGATGAAGTAACTAAATTAATTGAACAAGTCTATTTTGGTGGTCAGTTTGGTAGTCGATTGAATAAGGACAAGGTTGAGATTATGTCCGAATTACTGCCTCACACCACCCAAACCGGTTCGGGTCAGGTCAGTTTTGACCACTTGACGTTGTCGCATCAGGTTCAAGCCATTAATTTTCAAATGACCCTCGAACAAGATACCAACACCTTAATGGAGTTTTGGCCCGAATATAAACTACAAGGGTCAGGGAAGGTGACGTTTAAATTATATTTTTTAGACGCTCGAACCGACAACGTTATTAAACAGTACACCGTTTCCGGATCCGACCTAGACCAACCCTTTACCTATCAGACGCCTAAACAACGTTCTAATTTGTACGTTTCGGTGTTTTTAAAGGGTGCAATTGAGTCGTTTACGCTAAGGAGAATTCACGTCAGAAGACGCCGGCGAAATCTGGGAACTTACATGGTGGGCTCAAAAACGTTGACTGACCAGCAGAATTATAAGGGCGAGATTGCCGCCTATTTTAATCCCGGTGATTTAAAACCGCCCCTAAACGTCTACTTCAGTGGATACCGAACCGCTGAGGGATTTGAAGGAGGTCGGATGATGAGTAACATTAGCTCCTCGCCCTATTTGTTGATTGCCGATGAGCGGATGGAGGGTGGTTCCTTCTACATTGGCAGTAAAGAACTGGAACAACAACTAATTATAACAATTAAAAAGTGCCTGGAAAAGTTACATTTTTCTAGCGATGACCTGGTTTTATCGGGAATCTCAATGGGGACGACGGCAGCTTTATACTACGCAACTGACCTAAAGCCTGCCGCCGTGATTGTGGGAAAACCCCTCGTAAATTTGGGGACAATCGCTAAAAACTCCTGCTTGCACCGCCCCTTTGATTTTTTGACCTCGCTGGATTTGTTGCTAACGCACGAAGGCAAGACCGATGAAACGGCCCAAAAGCATTTTAATCAATACTTTTGGAATCATTTTAAGACCGGTGACTTTTTCAAAACCATTTTTGCCATCGCCTATATGAAACAGGATGATTACGACAAAGAGGCCTACGGTGAGCTGTTTAATTATTTTAAGCAACAGGAGCAAGCCGTAAAGGTGATCAGTAAGGGGTTAATCGGGCGCCATAATGATGACACCAATGGGATCGTGAATTGGTTTGTCAGACAATACCATAATCTGATGCAGGAAAAGTTTGATAGGAGTTAAGAAATTGGAAGCAATGACCGTTTTAACGTGGGGAAAGTACCTTAATTCAATGGAGCGCTACGGGGCTCAGGTAACGTACTCAAAAACCAAGGTTACCTATTCATCTCCCTTGTTGTCCCCGGGCACTAGCATTTATACCTGGAACTCACAATTGAATTTTCAGGACGTGCGAATGCAGGGCGAGTTGCCAATCTTACTGGGGAATCACAAATATCACATCGTTAGTGATTATACGGCGAAACCAGATGACTCGGTTTATTTTAAAGTCACAATCTACGATCAATCCCATGATTTTATGAAGGAAATTATTATCAACGGACATGAGGGCGACTTTGAGTATCCAGAGCACGCTTCCGAGTACAAAATCTCGTTGGTGGTGAAAGCAAATCAGTCAATCACGTTTAGATACCTCATATTAGGCGAAGCCGATAATTTTAAGGATCTGAATTTTAAGGTGAGCCCCAATTTGAAGTTAACCAAGTTTATATATCCGAACGCTAAGAAGCTCGATATCTACCTTGGACGCCGTGATTCCGGGAGTTGGACGGTTCCCGTTAAAACGAATCGAGCCCAGATCTTTTGTCGGCTTTCTACTGGTGAAATTAATGATCAAGATAAAGCTGATGCCGCGATGAAGAAGTTGTTTAAGGCCATTAATCAAGATGAGCAGCTGAAAAAAATGGCAACCGAGGTCAGACCATACGGATATCCTCTTTCTAAAATTAACCAAGTAAAGGAATGAAATGATGAAAGAACAAGTAAAAAGGAAACAACCAATGAATTTTTTTATTAATCGTGCCATGGGAATTGGTAATTCTGGAGTGGAACATGCGCAGTTTTATCGAGCACGCCGTTTTGATGAAATGGAACTGCCATATCGGTATATTTTTGTGCAATTAATTAACAATTTACACGAGGCCATGGATACCTGGAATCTAAGAAATGACCAAGTCATCAATATGTACGAATATTTTGTGCTAGGAAATGATTATTTACGGCATGGGGTCAAAAAGTTCTATCCATATCAACACGAAACGGTGATTGATGGTACCAACACCACCCGCATGCTTAAAATCCAGACGACTTCGGGGATGAAGATTATTGAAACCATGGTGAAGTTTCCTAATAAAAAACATGACTTGTTAATTATGAGTCTGTCTAAGATTGAAATTTACTCCAGTAAGACGGGCGAGAAAAAGGTCACGTTTGACTTTTATGATAACGGTCATAAAGAGACTCTGATCAAAAATATTCATCTCTTCAATCAGGATGGCAAGCAGTTCTATTTTGCAAATGAAGTTCAATTGCAGCGCTACTTTTTTGAACAAGTGGATCGGGCCTACAACCACAATAACAATTGGTTTTTGGATCGTGGCGAAGAGAGTGAAGCGGCCTTACTGTATCCCAAGATGCCCCAAAGTAAAGTGGTGGAAGTGGTCCATGCGGATCATTTGTCCGATCGCAACGATCCCCGTTATCCACTGTGGAATAACTATTACGAATATTCGTTAACGCACCTTGATAATATCGACAGCATTATCAGTGCCACCAAAATGCAAACTGATGATCTAGTGAAGGATTTTCCGAATCAAAAAGATAAATTTACTACCATCCCGGTTGGTGGCGTTGATGATAAGGGGACTGGTAAAACCAGACCAAAACAGCTAACCAAAAAATTGCGTTCGCTAAAATTAATTACTGCTTCGCGATTAGCTGGGGAAAAACACATTGATATGTTAGTACTTGCAGTTGCTAAGGTACATAAACAAGGGACTGCAGTTTCTCTAGATATCTACGGTGCCGGTGGTGAAAAGGGTTTAATTGAGAAAACCATCAAGAAAGAAAATGCGGGAGACTACATTAAATTAAAGGGGTTGTCCCATCATTTAGATGATATTTATCCCAAATATGATGCCTTTGTCTCAGCATCATTTTCAGAAGGATTTGGGTTAACCACAGTGGAAGCGTTAAGTGCCGGATTACCAGTAATTGCCTACAAAGCCCGTTTTGGTGCGATGGAAATGATAAAAGATGGCGTCAATGGATTTTTACAAGATTTCAAACGGGGCGATAAAAACGTGGATTTTGATGTGAATAGTTTGGCGAAGGGGATTAACCGGTTATTAAAGTCCGATTATGGAAAAGTCCAAAGGGCCACCGTCAGTTCGATGGCTCCCTTTCAAAATCATGTCATTGCGAATAAATGGAAGGAGTTTGTTGATGCATTACGAACTAACCAATAAAATAAACGACCAAAATCCAGTTTGGCAACACCAACGAGACCGAATTCAAAAGAGGAAAGGTCAGGTGATTACGCTAGCGCCAGCCTCTAATTTTCGTGATTCCCTACTAACAAATCAGATCAGTGGTTTTAACGTTGTCGATTATATTGCTGGTCGAACATTAGATATGGATCCCAAAGCGTTTTTGTTTTTTAACCGGGTGCCCACGGTTGACGGGGCCGAAATCTATATGAACGCTGATTTCACGATTAATATCATCGTAAATGGTAATCCAATTGGACACGTCATTTTGTGGCCGAACACGCGGCGCCACGTTAAAGAGGTTGATTATGTTTTTCCAAATGACGAATTAGACTACATCGAAGAATTCGCTAGTGACGGCAAGAAGTTCAGCAACATCATCTACACCAAAGGACAGCCCCAACGGATCGATTTTTATAATGATGCCGGCGTCCCAGCGTTGTGTTTCTATTTTTACAAAAAGCAGCTAAATTGGGTGACCGTTGAAGATTTTGGTTCGTTAAAGACCCAAAAACAGTTTAGAAATTTGGATGAATTTTATGCCGATACGGTTGGAAAATACTTAACGTCGAAGGATTCAGTCGGCATTAGTTACATGGGAGTGGAATTGTGGGCGTTATCGCAGTCTAAATCGCATAACACCCTCTATTTGGACGAATCGCCCCTTAATGATGACGGCAACGTAAAGCAAAATTTGTTGGATATTTTGACGGATGAAATTTCCTATATCCAAGACGTGCATATGAATAAGAAATTCTTAGAGGAATTAAAGGAAAAGGGTGTTCCGACGAAAAAAGTAGTAGTGGATTAGTTTTTAAAGCAGGTGATAAAATGCCAAAAATTAAATTGAAAGAGTTGCAGCAGGATATTAGGTTACGTTTTGATGAAGAGAAAAAATACGTTGTTGATGCTTCGGATACTAAAAGTACCGGGAAAGTAATTATGATTATTGTTTCAGTGATTATGGTATTCGTGGTGATCCTTAGTCTGGTCTATAGTTTTATAGCTTTAGCGGGGTAATAAAAATGAATCTTCCTTCATTAGGAGTCGCATATTATGTCGATCTGCATTGTCGAAATAAAGAAATTCCACAAAATAGTGTCGCTGCCGTTAGTATGGACCGGGGAAAAATTGCTGAATTGATTCAGCAACATAAAGTGAAAATAAGTTCATTTTTAGATCGAGTGGGTTTAAGTACTTCACGTTACTATCGTTGGATTAATTATGAGATTGATATCCCATTTGAATATATTTTTGGAATTAAAAAATTATTGGGGATTTCTGACGAAGAATTTCTGGCATTATTAACTCCATCAACGGATGAATTAATCGATACACTGGCCCTCGCTTCTTTTTATGATACTTATGACTACAGTCCTAGTAAACTTCAAGTGATTTTAAATAATCTCGATAAGTACCGGTTACAGCTAGCATCGCCCTTTTTTAAGGTCTATACGTACACTAAGATCATTAGTCAAATTGCGGAGCGACAAAAGCCGGATGTGTCCACGTTCTTTAAAAGTAACGAGAAGTACTTTAAAGATTGTGATGACCTAACTGATTTTGATATTTATTTAAACGTTTTGGACCTGAATTTGAAGCGCTCCCTATTTCCAAAGAAAAAAATTGATAGTGACTTTCTGGTATTACAGAAGGTCTTAAGCGGATTAAAGAGCACTGATTTAGACCGAATATACGTTTACTGGGGCTTTGCGATTGATTTTGTGATTAACTTTTGCCTTAACCGACAATCAGATCAAGCAATTAAATTTTTAAAGCAGGTTTATCAAGCAATTAATACAAGTGGATCTGGTTCCATGGATGGTCATCTGTATAACTGTTATGAGCAAACTTATAGTTTAATAACCAATCAAGTTACTTGTCCAGAATTTTCACAACAAATTTTACAAAGTAAGTCCGTTTTTAATTATGAAAATGACTATTGGAAAGGAATCCAAAAGTTCATTAAAAGTGAATATTAAGTGAGACGAAAACGACTGGATTGACGGCAAATTCAGCTGTTTTTGTTTATTTAAATAAAATTTGGTTATTTAGTGAAAAAATCGTCCCATTATTGGGAATATGGGCTAAATAATTTCATTTGGATATATAGTAAGACCATCTCAATTTAGATTATTCACAAATTTAAGGGGGAAAGATCTTATGAGAGGGAAAGGAAATAAAAAGCAAAACATTCGTCTAGCATTAAGAGATGATGCTAGAACGCATTACAAAATGTATAAAGCTGGTAAACAATGGATGGTTGCCGGAATTTCACTAATTGGTGGATTACTGGGTGCTAACATTGGAATTGCTTCTGTTTCAGCTAATTCAGTTTCAACAAGTGGCAATAATACTAGTAAAGAAAATAAGGATGCGGATGTTTTACCGAATAAAAACTCCGCAACAATTTCATCAACGTCACAAACCACGTCTTCTGCAGCCGGGAGTCAGGTGGATTCGCAAGCTAAGATTGACCAAATCTCCACTAGTATGAGTGAAGCTTTGTCAACGTCTACGTCAGCTTCCATGGCCGCTGCTAATTCCACTAGTGAAAACAAGGTTAGTTCCGATTCTGGTTCGACGACGGCCAATAGTCAGGCTAAGAGTAATCAGACTAAGACTGAGAATCAATCCGAACAAAATTCTAACACGACTAAGGCTGTGCCTAACTCTGACAGTGAGGCCATTAAGGCTGATACGAATGGTAAGACGACAGGTTCTACTAGCTCAGTTGATTCAACTTCAGCTGCTAGTCAATCGATTAGTGATCAAGTTAAGCCATCAGTCTTACAATCAGGTTCACAGCTTAATAGTGAGTCCACTATTAACAAGGCCTTAGACAACAGTCAGTCAATCACGGCTGCGCCACAGCTTAACAGCGACAGCAGTAGCATTAGTGGGATAAACGATTCCGCTAAAGCAAGTGAGACAACTAACCAAGATGTTTATAACCAAGTTAAGGCCGTTGTGCCAAACGACGCTACCGTTACCGTTGATTCACAAAACCAAGTCATTAGTGTTGGTTTAGCCAACGGTTTGACACCTAATAATAGTACTTTGGCAGCCCTAAGTACCATTGGTGAAAACAACAACATGTCCATTAACATTAAGGACTTAAGTGGCAATAAGAATAGCGATGCTAACAGTACTTCAACTTTGGCTGATAACGTTCTGTCTGACAGTGAAAACGTCTTGGCTAACAACAGTGAATCGACTAGCCAAAACGTTTCGACATCAACGTCAGAAAGCAACAGTGCTTTAACTAGTCAAAATGAGCAACAATCTACTAGTGCCCAAAATTCAACCAATGAAAAGCAACCAGTCGCTAATCCGAACGTGGTACTAGCATCTCAACAAGATACTTCAACGGTTCATGTTTCAACTGCGGACCAATTATACGATGAAATCGTGAACGGAACCGCTAATAACATCATCATTGATGATGACATTAACTTTGCTGATTTAAAGAACTTTAATAGTGGGCAAGAAGTTGTTAAAGACGTTAAGAACCCACGGAATTTAAAGATTGGTTCAGCTGCCGGGCACCATTACACGATCGATTTAAGGGGTTATACCTTTAATGATTGGGGCGGTAACGTTAACAATACTACCGTTGAATATGACAATTTAGACATTTATGGTCAATGTTTCTACGGTTTTATGAGTCAATCAACCACGTACATTGTTAATAATGTCAATTACACTGGTGCTCAGTTTATTTACGGAAAAAATGGTTCTGGTGGACCTACTGACGTTACGATCTACGGTAACGTTACCGCACAGTCAGTTCCTTCCTACACGAATAAGTTTTCTAGTAAACCAATTCAAACTGAATCTGGCAGTCAACAAGTAATTGAAGCCGGTTCAATTACCTTTGGCGCTAACTCCAATTTCACTGGGACTAGTTACAGTGATAATGTTATCGAATTAAGTAAGGGTGGCAACGTTAATGGCGACGTTACGTTAGAACATGGTGCTACCGTTACCCTAATTCCTAACAATAATGGTGGTTCTAATGAAAACAGTAGAAACGGTACTGTTTATGGGATTACCACCAAGGGTGGCAATATTAATGTTGAAACAGGTGCTACTTTAAATATTATTTTGAATAATAATAATAGCAGTACAACTAGTTCCCTGGCCGGAGCCATCTATTCCTTTGGTAATACCGCCATTACTGTTAATGGCTCCATGAATATTATTGCTAATGGAAATATTAATCCTGGAAATTCTTCTCAACCAGGTTTGATTTACCTTGGCGATTCTTCTAGTGTCTTGGTTAACAGTGGCGGTAATCTTAACGTTACCTACAATCAATCTGGAAAGACGACTAGTTACCCACAAAGTTTAATTTACTTAAATAATGGTGGATACATCACCGTTGAAGATACGGGAAAGATGTCATTGAAGGCAACGGGAAACCAACGAGTTATTCTAGTAAATAATGGCGGATCTGCTGGCACGATTACCATTACTGATCCTGAAAACGTTGTGTTTGATTTAACCCAAAATACTAATACACAGAGTTTAATTGCCAGCAATCGGACTGTCTTTAGTGTTAAAAATGTATCAATGATAATTGGGAATGAATCATTCCCAGACCCAACGAGTTATTTGAACTTCGAAATTGGTACAGATGGTAAAATTGGGAAAGTTGTGTTATACAATTTTAATTTTGATGAAGAAGAAAGAATTGAGGCCGTATTAAACGGTCAAAATCAGCCAAATTACCTTCAATTTGGATCTGGTAACACAGCTACGAGTAATAGTCACAGTACTTCTAATAGTCAATCAACCAGTACAATTGATAGTCACAGTGAAAGTGAAAGTGCTTCTACAAGTCAAGTAGATAGTTTGAGCGACTCAACTAGTGATAGCTTGAGTAAGATTGCTAGTAACAGTGACAGTTTAAGTGATTCTACTAGTAAAAGTGACAGTACTTCAGTAAGTGAAAGCGACTCAACAATTGACAGTTTGAGTGAGTCTACCAGCAAGAGTGAATCTATAAGTACAAGCAATAGCTTGAGTGAATCAACAAGTAAGAGCGGTAGTACTTCATTGAGTAACAGCGAATCCGCCAGCACTTCAATGAGCGACAGTCAATCTACTAGTACTAGCGATCAAAACTCAACAAGTACGAGCGGTTCCGTAAGTACCAGTGATAGTTTAAGTGAATCAACTAGCAAGAGCGATTCTGTTTCATTGAGCGATAGTCAAAGTGCTTCTACTAGCAAGAGTGGCAGCACTTCCTTAAGTGATAGTGAATCCACTAGTACCTCAATCAGTGAAAGTAACTCGACAAGCAAGAGTGGTTCCGTAAGTACAAGTGATAGATTAAGCGAATCTACTAGCAAGAGTGACAGCACTTCATTGAGTGGTAGTGAATCAACCAGTACCTCAATGAGTGAAAGTAATTCCACTAAGAGCGAATCTGTAAGTACTAGTGATAGCTTAAGTGCATCTACTAGCAAGAGTGGCAGTACCTCATTAAGCGGTAGCGAATCAACTAGCACTTCAATGAGTAATAGCATTTCTACTAGCAAGAGCACCAGTACTTCATTAAGTGGCAGTGAGTCAGCTAGTACCTCAATGAGTGAAAGCAACTCAACTAAGAGTGAATCTGTAAGCACAAGTGATAGCTTAAGCGAATCTACTAGCAAGAGTGATTCTGTTTCATTGAGTGATAGTGAATCCACAAGCACTTCGACTAGCAAGAGCGACAGCACTTCATTGAGTGGCAGTGAATCAACCAGCACTTCAATGAGTGAAAGTAACTCAACTAAGAGTGATTCATTAAGTACAAGCGATAGCTTGAGTGAATCAACTAGTAAGAGTGACTCTGCTTCACTAAGTGACAGTGAATCAGCAAGCACTTCAATCAGTGAAAGTGACTCCACTAAGAGTGACTCCATTAGCACAAGTGATAGCTTGAGTAACTCGATAAGCGAAAGCAAATCCACTAGTACTAGCGATGAAAACTCTACAAGTTCGAGCGGTTCCGTAAGTACCAGTGATAGTTTAAGCGAATCTACAAGTAAGAGTGATTCCGTAAGTACTAGTGACAGCCAGAGCACTTCTACTAGCAAGAGCGGATCTGTAAGTACTAGTGATAGTCAAAGTATCTCAACTAGCAAGAGCACCAGTACTTCATTGAGTGGCAGTGAATCAAATAGCACTTCAATGAGTGAAAGCAATTCAGCCAAGAGTGACTCCATCAGCACTAGTGATAGCTTAAGCGAATCTACTAGCAAGAGTGGCAGTACTTCATTAAGCGGTAGCGAATCAAATAGCACTTCAATGAGCGAAAGTAACTCCACCAAGAGCGATTCATTAAGTACAAGCGACAGCTTAAGTGCTTCAACTAGTAAGAGCGGCAGTACTTCATTAAGTGACAGTGAATCAAATAGCACCTCAATGAGCGAAAGCGATTCTACTAAGAGTGACTCCATAAGTACGAGTGGTAGCC
The DNA here is from genome assembly GCF_059901005.1 of Fructilactobacillus sp. X7R9C1. NCBI lineage: Bacteria > Bacillati > Bacillota > Bacilli > Lactobacillales > Lactobacillaceae > Fructilactobacillus > Fructilactobacillus sp. X7R9C1. The sequence goes on from NZ_JBWXVG010000002.1 coordinate 195,721, forward strand.
AAAGTATCTCAACTAGCAAGAGCACCAGTACTTCATTGAGTGGCAGTGAATCAAATAGCACTTCAATGAGTGAAAGTAACTCAACTAAGAGTGATTCATTAAGCACGAGCGATAGTTTGAGTGAATCTACAAGTAAGAGCGACTCTGTTTCATTGAGTGATAGTGAATCGACCAGCACTTCAATTAGTGAAAGTGATTCCACTAAGAGTGATTCGTTAAGTACTAGCGACAGCCAGAGCACTTCAACTAGCAAGAGTGGCAGCACTTCATTAAGTGATAGTGAATCAACTAGTACTTCAGTGAGCGAAAGCAACTCAACCAAGAGTGATTCATTGAGCACAAGTGAGAGCTTAAGCGAATCAACTAGTAAGAGTGGATCTGTAAGTACTAGTGACAGTTTAAGCACATCCACAAGCAAGAGTGACTCATTAAGTACAAGCGACAGCTTAAGTGCTTCAACTAGTAAGAGTGGCAGTACTTCCTTAAGCGAAAGTGAGTCTACTAGCACCTCAATGAGCGAAAGTAACTCCACCAAGAGTGACTCCATCAGCACTAGTGATAGTTTGAGTAACTCAACAAGTAAGAGTGGCAGCACTTCCTTAAGTGACAGTGAATCAACTAGTACTTCAATGAGCAAGAGTGATTCCGTAAGTACTAGTGACAGCTTAAGTAATTCTACAAGTACGAGCGGCAGTACCTCATTGAGTGGTAGTGAGTCAAATAGCACTTCAATTAGTGAAAGCAATTCTGCCAAGAGTGAGTCAGTAAGTACTTCAATGAGTGAAAGTAACTCAACCAAGAGCGATTCTGCAAGTACCAGCGACAGCCTAAGCGAATCCACAAGCAAGAGTGGCAGTACTTCATTGAGTGGCAGTGAATCTACTAGTACTTCAGTGAGTGAAAGTGACTCCACCAAGAGTGATTCTATAAGCACTAGTGATAGTTTGAGTAACTCGACAAGTAAGAGTGACAGCTTAAGTCAATCTACTAGTCAGAGCGGGAGCACTTCCTTAAGTGGTAGCAAGTCAACCAGTACTTCGATGAGTGAAAGTGAGTCGACTAAGAGCGACTCCATCAGCACTAGTGATAGTTTGAGTAACTCAACAAGTAAGAGTGGCAGCACTTCATTAAGTGACAGTGGATCAACTAGCACCTCAATTAGTGAAAGTAACTCAACCAAGAGTGAATCAGTAAGTACCAGTGATAGTTCCTCAGTAAGTGGTAGTACTTCTACCAGTGATAGCCTGAGAAACTCTATGAGTGGTAGTGCCTCATTGAGTACCAGTGGCAGTCAAAGCGTTTCAACAAGTAACAGTGATAGTGCTTCATTGAGTACTAGTGACAGCCAAAGCATCTCCACTAGCAATAGCGACAGTGCTTCTGTAAGTACTAGTGACAGCCAAAGCATCTCCACTAGCAATAGTGGCAGTGCATCATTGAGTACTAGTGATAGCCAGAGTATCTCTACTAGCAATAGTAATAGCGCATCTGTAAGTACAAGTGACAGTCAGAGCGTTTCAACTAGCAACAGTGGTAGTGCATCATTGAGTACAAGCGACAGTCAAAGTACTTCTACTAGCAATAGTTCCTCAGTAAGTGGTAGTGAATCAACCAGTGATAGCCTGAGAAACTCGATGAGTACAAGCGCTTCGTTGAGTGGTAGTGAATCCACTAGTACTTCGATGAGTAACAGTACTGCAAATAGTATTAGCGATAGTGCATCTGTAAGTACTAGCAATAGTCAAAGTATTTCAACTAGTGACAGCAACAGCACATCATTGAGTACCAGTGATAGCCAAAGCGTCTCCACTAGCGACAGCAACAGCGCATCATTGAGTACCAGTGATAGTCAGAGTATTTCAATTAGCGATAGCGCCAGCACATCATTGAGTACGAGTGACAGTCAAAGTATCTCCACTAGCAACAGTGATAGTGCTTCTGTAAGTACTAGTGATAGTCAGAGTATTTCCACGAGCGATAGCGCCAGCACATCATTGAGTACCAGCAATAGTCAAAGTATCTCCACAAGCAATAGTGGTAGTGCCTCATTAAGTACTAGCAATAGTCAAAGCGTCTCAACTAGTGATAGCGACAGCGCATCGTTGAGTACTAGTGATAGCCAAAGTATTTCAACTAGCAACAGTACCAGTGCTTCGTTGAGCACTAGTGATAGCTTAAGTACTTCTACAAGTGATAGTATCAGTGCTTCATTGAGTACGAGTGACAGTCAAAGCGTTTCAACTAGCGACAGCAACAGCGCATCATTAAGTACCAGTGAAAGCCAAAGTATCTCAACTAGCAATAGCAATAGCGCATCATTGAGTACCAGCAATAGTCAAAGTATCTCTACTAGCAATAGTTCCTCAGTAAGTGGAAGTTCATCTACCAGTGATAGCCTGAGAAACTCGATGAGTACAAGTGCTTCGTTGAGTACAAGTGGCAGTCAAAGTACTTCCACAAGTGATAGTACCAGTGATTCGTTGAGTGGTAGTGAATCCACTAGTACTTCAATAAGTAACAGTACTTCAAATAGTATTAGCGATAGTGCTTCTGTAAGTACGAGTGGTAGTCAGAGCATTTCTACGAGCAATAGTACCAGTGCTTCGTTGAGTACAAGTGATAGTCAGAGTATTTCAACAAGCAATAGTGGGAGTGCCTCACTAAGTACCAGTGATAGCCAAAGTATCTCAATAAGCAACAGCGATAGTGCATCTGTAAGTACAAATGACAGTCAGAGTACTTCAACAAGCAATAGTGGGAGTGCCTCACTAAGTACGAGTGACAGTCAAAGCATTTCCACTAGCAATAGTGGGAGTGCTTCGGTAAGTACGAGTGACAGTCAAAGCATTTCAACAAGCGATAGCGCCAGCGCATCATTAAGTACCAGTGGTAGTCAGAGCGTTTCAACTAGCAACAGTGGTAGTGCATCATTGAGTACGAGCGATAGCCAAAGTATCTCAACAAGCAACAGCGATAGTGCATCTGTAAGTACTAGTGACAGCCAAAGCATTTCTAATAGCAATAGCGATAGCGCATCATTGAGTACCAGCAATAGTCAAAGTATCTCCACAAGCAATAGCGCCAGTGCTTCATTGAGCACAAGTGACAGTCAAAGCATTTCAACTAGCGATAGTTCCTCAGTAAGTGGTAGTGCATCTACCAGTGATAGCCTGAGAAATTCCATGAGTACAAGTGGATCAATGAGTGATAGCTTATCAACAAGTGCAAGTGGCTCAACTAGTACTTCAATGAGCACAAACCACTCCGCAAGCACCAGTGCGAGTGCTTCAATGAGCGGTTCTCAATCAACCAGTGATAGCCTATCGACAAGTGCCAGTGGTTCAACTAGTACTTCAATGAGCACAAACCACTCCGCAAGCACCAGTGCGAGTGCTTCAATGAACGGTTCTCAATCAACCAGTGATAGCTTATCAACAAGTGCAAGTGGCTCAACTAGTACTTCGATGAGCACAAATCATTCAGAAAGTACCAGTGCGAGTGCTTCAATGAGCGGTTCTCAATCAACCAGTGATAGCCTATCGACAAGTGCCAGCGACTCAACCAGTACTTCGATGAGTACAAATCATTCCGAAAGTACGAGTGCCAGTGCATCAATGAGCCGTTCTCAATCAACCAGTGATAGCTTATCAACCAGTGCAAGTGGTTCGATGAGTACTTCGATGAGCGACAACCATTCTACAAGTACGAGTGCTAGTTCTTCGGTAAGTGGCAGTGCTTCCACAAGTGGTAGCTTAAGCAATTCCACAAGTGTAAGTGGCTCAACCAGTACTAGTGATAGTATTTCTACTAGTGCCAGTGACTCACTAAGTACCAGTACAAGTGGCTCAATCAGTACTTCAATGAATGACAATCATTCGGCAAGTACGAGTGCTAGTGCTTCATTGAGTAGCAGTCAATCCACCAGTGACAGCTTATCTACTAGTGCGAGTGGTTCGATGAGCACTTCAATGAGTGCAAATCATTCGGCAAGTACCAGCGCCAGTGAATCAACTAGTACCTCAATGAGTGATGTTAACTCAGCAAGTACAAGTGCCAGTTCCTCATTAAGTGGCAGTGAATCGACGAGCGATAGTCTGTCTATAAACACTAACGGTTCAACCAGCACTTCGATGAGTGACAACCATTCAACGAATACCTTAGAAGACAACGGTAATGCTACTAATAATCACGGTAACAAGGGTGAAAATACTGCGAAGAAGAATAATAAAGCAGACAAATTACCTCAAACCGGACAAAGTAACAATGATCTAGTAACTGCTGCAGGTGTTATTGAACTCGCAATGGTTGGACTTTGGGGAATTCTTAATGGACTTAAGAGACGCAAGAAGAACCAATAAGCAATTTAACTAGATATTAAAACCATAAATAAAAAAGATTTTAGTATCTGTTAACATTAAGCGATCAAATTCGAAATGAATTTGGTCGCTTTTTGTGTATGTAAGAAGACTAAAAAAGGGTCCCTGAAGTTTTTAACTTCAAGGACCTTTTATAATTATTTACTTTTGAAAACGTTTGGTTTCATATGCTGAATGACTCTATTATTCATTAACACGTACAGGATTACGATTTGAATCGGAGTTGCGATGATGTTTTTGACAATCCGGATTGGCAGGTAATAGAAAAACGACGTGTTGGACATGATTGAGATCCAAAGGGTGTTGAAAAAGACGTTAATCACTAACGTGATAATTACCATCGTGATCGTCAAGCGCACCCAACCAATTTTTTGGTGGTGATAAAAAGCAAAACTATATATCAGGGCGGCTAACACGGCGGTAAAAGTGTAACCGATAAAAAAGCCGTACCCATTAATAAAGGATTGCAGAATATCTAAAATCACTGCCGAGATGGAGGCCCAGAACGGACCAAACCACCATGCGATAAATACGGCGGCAATAAAGCCAAATCCAATCTCTAGATAACTAGTCTGAAACTGAATCTTACCTAGCACAATCTTGATGGCCATCAAAACCGCTAGATAGGTTAATCCCTTAGTGCTTAGGGGGAGCATCCCCCAATGTTCTAATTCTTTCTTCATACTGACATCTCCTTAGTGGAGCTGCCACCAAAATTGGCATAAATTAAAGTGGCGAATGCGGACCAAGCACCGCAAACTGTTAGTTTTTCGTTCAGCGTTCACATTCCGTTCCGCCGACACTTAACGCGCAAGGTCCTACTCCTAAATTTTTAGAACATTCTAAGTATACTCCTTTTAAGATAATTGTTTTGTTAAATATGGTCAGTCTGGGAATCGAACCCAGATTATCGAAGCCATCGCTGACCTACCATGACTAAGGTAAGAGAAAAAATAAGAAAATTGGTTTGATTAATAAGTAAGTATTAATCAAAGGTCCCTTTCCGATTAGTTCTCTTTGGAATTAACTACCTATGTATGATTTCTATTTATAAAAGCCCCGCCAGAGGAATGTACAAATCATATATATTAAAGATCGTAATTAAACTTTTAAAATTTAAACATAATAAGTAGTTAAGTGCAGAGGGAAGAATCGAACTCCCGTTGTTAAAAGTTACCAGACTCCGCAATAATTTATTCATCTAAGATACTAACAGGAACCAATTATTAATTGAGATCATATGTAAAAATAATACATTATTTTAAAAGAAAATTAAACGTACTTTTAGTTCATAATGAGGTACTATGAACCGTAAGAAAAAGACTAGTGCCCGTCTGTAGGCGCTAGTCTCTGGAAATTAAATTGTGATTACAAAATTAAATTATTGAAAACTGATGATTTTAAAATCGTCGTCATCGGCAAAAATCTCAAAGTTAAAGACCTGACCTAAATCGTAGTGTTCGACGTGATAGGCAACGTTGTCGTCAATGGCGTTTTCAAGTTTGGAAAGATTAAGTGCGGAGATAAAACTAAGCGCATACTCTACTAACATGATTGGGTTGTCAATTAGGTCGTGGAACTGGCTCTCGTCGTCTGAGACCGTGGTGATGTTTCCTGAAAACTCGTCACCGATGGTGTTGACTCCGTTGTAGCACTTCTGTTTAAAGAATTGGTTGCGGATAAATCCTAGTCGGTTGGCCTCATCACGGTCTTTGACTTGGTCGGTTTGGACCTGGAAGTTATCATCTGTTTTGTTTAGTTGACTGTGATTTGGCACAAAGTCCCAAATTGAGCGTTTGTCTTTGAAGTTTGGGGTAACGTTGTATGGATTTAAGCGGATGATTTCATGATCGTTAAGTTCGCATACTGGAAGCGATGAGTACAGGCTTTCTTTTTGTTGCTTCTTGATATAGGCATCCTGATACATCAGGACGAGATCGATCACGTACTGGGCGTCTCGAAGTTCGTTTAGTTTCATGGTATTCCTCCTTTCTGTGCCACTCAATATAGCAGGATTAGACCGTGAAAGTCTAACATATTGTTTATAAATTAACATGAAGTGGAGCTGAAATGTTTTATGTAAATATGATGATAAAGTGCTATTATAATAGTATTTATTAGAAAAGATGATTTGACAAAACAAAAGCTATTTTTATTAGATAGTTAACATTTGTTACTAAATTCACTATATTACATCTTTTCTCAACCAATTAATTTTTGCGGGATTCTTTAACGAATCCAGCCGGAGGTTAAAATGAACATTCATAAATTAGTGGCCCTAACGGAACCGAGTTCGCTCGTGTCAACCGTGATTCCCTTTTTATTGGGATTAATGTTTGTCAGTTATGATTACGGGGAAGTCGACATTTTTAATTCTATTATTTTGTTACTAGCGTGTCTTTTAATCCAGCTGATGGCCAACTCATTGGATAATCTGGCTGATTATCACTCCGCCTTTAAGACTTCGAAAAAGGCAGCCAGGAAGTTTCGGGAGCAGACCAATTCACTAGGGGTCAACAAGATTTCATTTAAGGCGGCAGTGATTACGACCATAATCTTTGCGTTTTTAACTGCCATCTTGGGCATTTATTTGCTCATTGCGACCACGATGTGGTTACTAGTGATTGGTGTAATTGGCTTTATTATTAGTTATTTGTATGCTAGCGGACCACTGCCAATCTCTCACACGCCCTTTGGTGAAATGGCATGTTCGCTAACGATGGGAGTGGGGATTACTTACACCGTCATCATGGTAAACGTGCCGGTATCACAATTTAGTTGGCAACTGTTTTTAAATGGCCTTTTGGTGTCCACACTCGCTCTGTTTCCGCTTGCTAGTATCATGCTTGCCAATAACCTCTGTGACGTAAAGGAAGACATCCAGTTAAACCGTCATACCCTAGCGTCTTTCATCGGAAAAAAGTGGTCGTTAGTGGTTTTTACTGGCAATTATGTTGTGACTTACATCATGGTAATTGTAACCGTCTGGTTGCGGCTACTTCCGGTTAGTACGTTACTGGTATTGTTCACGATTCCAGTAATTTATCAGCATGTGCGTAAATTTATCCATGTTCAGGACAAAAAACGGACGTTCATTCTTTCCGTCAAGAGTAGTTTTGCGATTTTACTAGCGCTGATTTTGGCAGCGTTCTGCCAGTTATTAATGGCTTTTTTTTAAATTAATCTCTATGAGTTGGAAAATGGATTCCACCTTTAAATTTGATGTCTTGACGTTAGCCTTGCTAGCGTCTTTTTTGACGGCAAAATTCCGCCATTTGCCGGGATGGCACTGATTCTTGTTCCACCTTATGCTAGTTCTTGATACAAAGGCCTTTGGATCAAACTACTTTAGGGAGATTCAGTTTTATGAATAACAAGCAAGCAGCGTTTCGTTTTTTAATGGCAGGCGACCACGAGGTTGTGATTTTTGGCGTACTGAAACGTTTGGGAATTAGACCATTTTACGACCAATATCAGGACCTGGTGTCAGAGGGACGCCTGGCATTTGTGAGTGCGTATCAACGCTATCCGGGTGATCCCACCGATGATAAAAGTCGATTAAATTTCATCTATCAGGGAGTTTACTGGCACCTTTTGGATCTATTAAAGAAGGAAACTAGGCAGAGTTCCAGAATTGACGTTGAAAATAGTACCGACCTAGATGTTATTTCCGATGGTGGCGAAGATGTTGAAACGCGCATCGTATTTGAAGAAGTTCTGAACCGATTAAACGAAAGGGAGCGCCAGCTGGTGATACGGTTGTACCACGGCCAGTCGATGACAACAATTGCGAAAGAACTTCACGTTTCACGGAAGACCCTCTACCAGTGGAAAAAGAACATTATCAAAAAGGTCAATTGGGGTAACACATTTATCAACTGATTCGTTTCTAGTAGATGTAAGGGGTTGGCCAACTGCCTTAACAAAATAAACTGAAGAGGATGGAAAAAATGAAAAGAAATTGGATGAAGACTAGCGCAACATACACACTTGCAGGAGAGGGTCACGCTGACGCCAAACACACCTTTAACAACCTGGTGCAGAACGTTTCAGAGGACCAAATCAAGCAGTTCGGTGTGATTTTAGCGGAATTATCCGGTGACTCATTTAAGAAGGCAACGTTGAGTTCCACTGATACTTTGGATGCTGAATAATTAGGAGGATGAACATGAGAAATTTAGAATTAGTTTTTAAATCAGATCAAAACAAGGTTAAAACCATTAAGTTGAGCTACGCTTCAAGCACTCTGGGTGAAGAAGTGGTCAAGAACGCCATGGACCGGATTGCCAAACTCGAGATGTTTCAAAAGGACGGCGTGAACTTGTACAGCACACCGGTTTGTGCCCGTTACGTGGAAATTAAGAAATACCCGATCTATCAGGCACCGGTAGTCCCAGCTGTTAAGTAAATATCGGATTTAGGAAAAGCACTTCATCTGTGATGGAGTGCTTTTTTGTTTGCGACATTGTTTGAATTACGTCACAGGGGTTCATTTTCCGAAATGGCGTGCTTACAGGTTTTTAATTGGGGCTGAAAATTTCGGTAACTAAAAGGCCACTCGTTTTGATAGGGTAAATATCATGTGAGGAGCGAAAGTAATGAAGAAAATCATTAAATATGGATTACTCGGAATCATTGCGGTGCTGGTCGTAATCGGGTTGGGACTCTTTTTCATGTTTCACGACGAATTATCGACCTTGAACTCCGTGAAAAAGGTCAACAACTATCCTATGTACAAGATGACGTACAAAAATGACTATGGACTAGATAAATTGTTAAAACAGGGGGCTTCAAACGACCAGGAGTTGGTTCAGTTTGCGTCCAATCAACTTTTAAAGGGACTGCCACTTAAGATTGACATTCCTAAGGTGTCCTGCACGACGTTTTCGGCCACGACACCCAACGGTCAACACCTGTTTGGCAGAAATTTTGACCTGCAGTATTCACCGTCAATGGTGGTTAAGACGGCACCGAAAGACGGCTACAAGAGTATCTCAATGGTTGATTTAAAGTTTTTGGGACTGGATCGGCAGTCAATGAGTAAGTTTTCCGACAAGGTAATTTCTCTAGCGGCCCCGTACATTCCGTTTGACGGAATTAACGAAAAAGGTGTGAGTGCGGCCGTGTTGTGGGTCCCTGACAAGGTCACCAATCAACAAACCAGTAAGCCGGACATCACGACCAGTATAGCCATTCGGATGATTTTGGACCACGCTAAAGACACGAATCAGGCCATTAGTCTCCTTAAAAAGTACGACATGCATGCGTCGGCGGATGGCTGTTACCACTTCCAGCTCAACGACGCTAAGGGTAATAGCGCGGTGGTTGAGTACGAAAATAACAAGATGTCGGTAATTCCACAGACCGGAAATCACCAGGTCTTGACTAACTTCTATCAAACTCCGGGAAGTAAGTATCATAAGGGAATTGGTTTTGATCGGTACAACGTGGCTAACGGTAAACTGGATCAGAATCACGGAATTGAGACCGAGAAGCAAGGGATGCAACTGTTAGATGACGTGCACGATGGACCTCACATGCCGTATCAAGACGATAGTCCAACCCAGTGGACCGTTCTTTACAATAATTCCCAAAAGACGATGACGGTGGTTACCGGGGCCAATTTTAAAAAGCAGTATCACTACCAAGTTAATTAATTTAAAGCGCTTCATTATATATGAAGTGCTTTTTTTGTGCGTTATAATCGGTTTAATGGATGAACAAGTTCGAAAGGAGGAAGAGCATGAGTTTACGGTTTGTTTTAGCGCCAGATTCATTTAAGGACAGTATGTCAGCCAAACAAGTGGCAGGCGCAATGGCGGCGGGCATTATCAACGTTGATCCGTCGTCCCACATTGATAAAGTTCCGATGGCTGATGGTGGCGAAGGGACCGTTGACACGCTGGTTGACGCCACTCATGGAAGGAAGATTGACGTCACGGTTGATGGTCCGATTCCTGGTCAGAAGGTGGATTCATTCTTTGGAATGCTCGGTGACGGCAAGACCGCGGTCATCGAGATGGCGAAGGCCAGTGGACTGGAGTTAATTCCTGAAAACCGTCGTAATCCAATGGTCACAACCACGCTTGGGACTGGTGAGTTGATTAGAGCTGCCTTGGATTTTGGCGCCCAAAAAATCATCATCGGAATCGGTGGCAGTGCGACTGTTGACGGTGGAACCGGGATGGCAACGGCCCTTGGCGTCAAGTTCATGGACGAAAACGGAAAGGTCATTATTCCAAACGGATCCTCAATCGGTCGCATCTCCGACATTTCGGTGGCGGGACTCGATCATCGGATCGCCGAGACCGAATTCGTGGTTGCTTCAGACGTGACTAATCCACTGGTCGGAAAGAACGGAGCGGCGCCGGTGTTCGGTCCCCAAAAAGGTGCCAATTCCAGTCAGGTCGTGCAACTGGACAATAATTTAAGAAGTTATGCGCACGTGATTAACGATAAATTAGGGATGGACGTTACAAGCGTTCCTGGCAGCGGTGCCGCTGGTGGTGTTGGTGCCGGACTGATGGTCTTTTTAAAGGCCAAGTTGCGTCCCGGCATTGAGATTGTGGAACAGACGGTCGGACTAGAAGAAAAGATTAAACATGCCGACTGCGTTTTCACTGGTGAGGGCAGTATTGACTCCCAGACCAAGTTCGGTAAGGTGCCCTTTGGAGTCGCCAAGTTGGCCAAGAAATACCATAAACCGGTCTTTGTTGAGACGGGTCACATCGGTGAAGGAATTAGTGATCTGTACGATGCTGGAGTGTCGTCGGTGATTGACATCTTAGACGGAGTGACGTCAATGGAAGAGGCCCTTAAAAGGGGACCCGAAAACATCGAACGTACCACCGAGAATATTATAAGAATTATCAAAGCCAGTTCGAAACTTTAGATTTTAAATAGAAATAAGGTAGAATAAGCGTATGTAGTAGTGGAGTACGTTTACGAAATGGCGGTAGGAAAATGAAAAAATTTTTTTGGAACCTTCTAATTGTGGTCCTGGTCGTTGTCGGGCTTGGTCTGGTCTTTAATTCTCAGATTACTTCATGGTGGGTTGGATACCAAGGCGGACAGAAGGCTAACAGTATCACCAAGCAGGAGGCTAAGCGCGGAAATCAACGTAAGGGTGATTATGATTTTAGTAACGTGAAGGCGGTCGACGAGAACGCCATTATGAAGAGTCAAAAGGCCAAGCAGTCGCCCGCAATTGGCCGCATCAAGATTCCAGACTTAAACATTGATTTACCCATCTTTAAGGGGCTAAACGACGATGATTTAACGATTGGAGCCGGAACGATGAAGATGGACGAAAAGATGGGGGAGAAAAACTACGTCCTGGCGGGTCATCACATGAAGGACCCAAACGTGTTGTTTTCGCCGCTATCAAAAGCAAAGGTCGGACAGAAAATCTACCTTTCCAATCCTAGTAAGAAGTATACCTACAAGATTACCAGTAAAAAGATTGTCTCTGAAGATGACATCTCGGTGATTAATGATAATGGCAACCAAAAAGAAATCACGCTAGTCACGTGTGCTTCTGGAAATCCGGGTGAAACCAAACGGTTGATTGTGTCCGGTAAATTAATTAAATAGTTCAAAATAAAATACCGTGTCGTTATTAATCTAATAACGACACGGTATTTTTGTGTCGTGAGTTGATAATATCAGTTGTCTTGAAAATACTCGCGAAGTTTCTTTTCAAAAGATTGGGGTGCCTCTGGGACTGGACTGGTAATCCACATCTCCAAAATAAAGAAAAAGGCCTGAGCCTGCAGATTCATAATCATATTTTTGGGAATCTTTTGTTTAACGTGAAAGTTGGGTGAGTTGTTCATAATGTTACTTTTATACTTTTTCAGTAAAAAAGCCATGAAAATCCCCTTGAGGCTTGGTTTGAGTAGGACACGAATCTGATCGCGATACTTATACACAAGCTCCGGTAGGCAATTAATCAAATTATTGACGTAGGTGTCGTCTGGATCACTTTCCTTATTAAATTCTTCGTCAATTTGATTGCATAATGTGGTTTGAATGTAAGTGATTAAATCATCAATGCTTTCGAAATTATTATAAAAGGACTTTCTTGATACGCCAGCCGAGTCTGTTAGTGATTTCACGTTGATATCAAAGATGCTTTTGTGACTAGCTTGAATTAGAAATTCGTTTGCGATTAAGTCCTTGGTTACATTGGTTGCCATATTTTTCTCCAGAATTTTGATATAAATCATTCTAAGAGAGTTACTCACTAGCGAGAGTTGTTTTAACTCTTTTGGATAATTAAGGCTTTTTACACATTAAGCGACCATTGAATGTGAATTGTATTATAGCAATTATAATATGATATCCTTTATAGTTTCCTGCATGAGTACCGATGTAAACTTTATAAACCAGTTTTTATGTACATCACAAGAAGTATTCTTATTTTTGGACTCGATCGTACATAACAAATTAAATTTTTTTAAAGGTTTCACATACTTGTTCTGGTGGAATTAATTTGATTAGCTGATCTACTAGTTACGTGGGTGCTAGTTGTGATTTCCATGAAACAAAAGTACTTATGTACTTTTTAACTTACTTCTTAGATTGAAAGTGAGTTTTGTTACTGCTTTTAAATATATAGTATTAATGTTACAAAAATATTACATTTTTTGGTGATTATTTACACATAATGAGTATTATGTGGGACCAGACACATGACGTTAGACTAAATAAAAGCTTATTATGACAGTATTTTACACACGTTGTGTAAAATACAATTGTGTTCAATTCAATTTCGATTTGTGCAATAATTGCTTCAGGCTTAGTTAGCCGGTAAGTATAGATTAATTTGAAATTAGAAGGGCAGGTTTTTTACTTATATGTTTAATCGTGATAGCAAAACACATTATAAGATGTATAAGGCTGGTAAACGATGGCTGTTCAGTGCCATTACAGTCACGATGTTTTCAGCCGGGATTTCAGGCGGAATCCTTATGTCTAACCAACATAATGTGAAAGCGGACGTTACTAACAACGCTCAGATGAATTCACAAAATAGTGATTCGTCTGATAAACAAGTAACAGTACCGCAAAATCAGACTACCAATGATCCGGCAACTGAACAGAACGTCACCAAGAGTGATGACACAGCAAGTAACCAAAATGTTACTGCTGCTCAAGATACAACTAAGAATGATGACGCTTCAGCTAAGCAAACCGATTCATCACAAAATCAGACAACCGATCAAAGCACCACTAAAAGTGATGACACAACCAGTCAAAAAACCGATTCAACAAACTCTGATCAAAACATAACAAAAAACAATGACACCACACCAGACAAGCAAGCTGACGCTGATGCCACTAAAAATGACAACACTACCAATCAAAAGGCTGACTCAGCAAAAGACCAAGCAACTGACCAAGACTCCAATAAGAGTGACGATGCTTCAAGTCAGAAGAATGATGCATCACAGGACCAGTCTTCTGATAAAAAAGCTGATGCCATTAAAAATGATGATGTGGCAAACAAGGAAGCTGATGCCTTAAAAGACCCATCAGCTGATCAAAAGTCTGACCAGGAGGCAGCTACAAGTGATAACACAGCAAATAAGCAAGACGCTGTGGTAGCTGCCAACCAAAAGACTGATGATCAAGCAACAGCCATGAAGCAAACTGCGGCAGCCTTAGCCACCAATGATCCCCAGAATCAGCTAAAGAATGCCACTACTGATCTTGCTGCTGAACCATTTAAGATCACTGTTAGTGATCCAGACTACAAGTCTTATGGTGTTCCTTGGGTTGATCCAAACTCCGATCACTTTACGTATGGTTTTGTCACTGTGAAAAATGCTGCCAATACTAACAAAGTAAAATGGATTGTTTGGTCAACTGATCGTACTGGTGACGGAGTTGTCTATGTAAATGAAATTGATGCTGACGGTAACCTTCTTAAAACCTATGTTCTTAATCAAGACGGCGAAGTAGTTAACTCCGATTATATTAATGGAATACAGTATAAAAGATGGAGCAATAACTATAGTTCGATGGGATTTGAAGGCGATAATCCTGAACAGTATGTTTTCAGAAAAAACTGGTTCTATAATAACCCAGCCGGAGTGGATGCCAATCTTGGAGCTATGAATTCCTATACTCCAGATAAAGTTACTTCGACAGTTACGTGGACGAATAAGGACACTGGCGAAGTCATGGCTACCCATCATTTCACTGGAATGGCGGGTCAGTCATATGATATTACTGGCATGCCCCCTGAAATTCCCACCACTTATTACATTTCTACCGAGCCATCAAATGCTACAGGAACCATTTCAAGTTTTGGTGTGGTTGGGACTAAGTGGGTTTCACATCTGAAACAAGGTTACGAGGTAACCTATACTGAAACTGATGATCATGGTGGAATGAGTGTTCAATTAACGGATAAAGACGGAAACCTTGTTCCCGGTAGTGATGGTCAGACAACCTACCATATTGATGCTAGTTATAACTATGACCCAACAACTAAACAGTATTCATGGGATATTCCTGGATATGGAGTTGTGGTTCTTACCCCAATTTATGTTCCACAAACCCGTAAGATCGATTATCAAGTTGCTCAACTGGGAAAATTAGTTCCAGTTGATTCCAATGGCAATCCGATTGACAATGGATCCCATGATGTTCCATACGAAACGCAACCAGACGATCCTACTAAAGCACAACAACCTCAATTACCCAATATTCCTGGCATGATTCCAATGGATCCCCATGATCCAAGTCAACCATTAAAACCAGGTCCAGATGGAACTTATCCATACCCAATTACGGATCCAGGTTCAGATACCAAGGTCCCTTATGGCCCCGCTACCAGTCAAGTGACTGATAATAGTGGTCACGGTACCATTACCGTTCACTACAAGGATGCTAACGGAAACACCGTTTCACCAGATAAGCAAGTCAGCGTTCCATTTACGAGAACTGGTACTAGAGATAATGAGACTGGTAACATTACTTGGGGCGACTGGGAACCAGTTGGCAATGCTAATCAAGTAATCACTTCACCAGAGGTTCCTAATATGACTCCTAATCAGCCAACGGTTACTGGAAATGCCACTGAAGGTAAAGATGATGTTCATACCGTTATCTACAGTGACACCCTAACAACAGTAACTGATAATAGTGGTAAAGGAACCGTGACCGTTCACTATGTTGATGTTAACGGCAAGACCATGGCAAAGGATCAAGTTGTTACCGTTCCATTTACTAGAACGGGGACTAAGAACGAAAAGACTGGTTCAATTACTTGGGGTGACTGGAAGCCAGCCGATAACGCTAACCCAGTTATTAATTCTCCCAAAATTACTGGTTACACACCAAGTCAAGCTAGTGTAACGGGTGATGCTGCTGAAGGAAAAGATGATGTTCATACCGTTGTCTACACCGCCAATGAAGAACAGGCTCACGTTGAATACATTGACCAAGATAATGGCAATAAAGTTCTAGTAACTGATAACTTAAACGGGAAGTTCGGTAGTCAATCTGATTACAGTACTGCGGATCGGATTGCTAGTTACGAAGCTCAAGGCTACGAATTGGTATCCGACGGATACCCAAGTGGTTACAAGTTTGGCGACAATAATCCCACCTTCCAAGTTGTCTTAAAGCACAAGACCAAGGAAGTTACGCCAGATAACCCTGGAAACCCAGGTCAACCAGTTGATCCCAACAACCCAACGGGACCGAAGTATCCTGATGGCACTAGCAAGGACAACTTGACTAAGTCCATTACGAGAACCATCCACTACGTTTACGCCGATGGCAGTAAAGCCGCAGATGACCAAGTAGAAACGGTTACGTTTAACAGAACCGCCACCTTTGATGAAGTAACTGGTGAAATAACTTATGGTGCTTGGACATCTGACAACGATGTCTTTAGTTCGGTTGATTCACCAGCCATTACGGGCTACACTCCTGATCAAGCGACCGTTGGTTCCGAAACTGCCACTGCTGATACGAAAAATTCAGACGTTAAAGTCACATACACTGCTAACGATGAGCAAGCTCACGTTCAGTACATTGACCAAGATGACAACAACCGAGTTATTACAACTGACAATCTAACTGGTAAGTTTGGTTCTAAGTCTGATTACTCAACCAAGAACGAAATTGCCAGCTTAGAGGCCCAAGGTTACGAATTAGTCACTGATGGCTATCCAAATGGTTATGAATTTAATACCGACAACCCAACTTTCAAAGTTGTTTTTAAGCACAAAACCAAGACGGTTACGCCAGATAACCCGGGACAACCAGGACAACCAATTGATCCAAATAACCCAACGGGACCAAAATATCCTGATGGAACTAGTAAAGATAACTTAACCAA
>NZ_JBWXVG010000030.1:0-1738 GCF_059901005.1 Fructilactobacillus sp. X7R9C1
ATCGACGTTAAAAGGTGTACTACATAAGGTGGTGAGAAATATGAAAACAACTAAATTAGTTGTAGGCATTTTAATGATTGTGTTAGCAGTTATTATTGCTTTTCAATCAATGGTAGCTGGTCTTGGTAACTCATTTAGTAACAACGGCGAGGTATCAGGTACAGCAGGATTCTTTATGGCTATTATCTACTTAATTGCTGGAATTGTTTATTTATCAACTAAAAAGCAAAAAAAGTTAATTGCTGATATTATCTGTGCAGTTCTACTTGCTTTAGGCTGGTTATTATCTAGTGCCAACGCTGGAAGTTATTCTGATCTAATGGTATGGGGATGGATAGCACTTATTATTGGCTTAGTATTTTTAATCTGGCATTGGTTAGTTAATAGAAAAGCTAAGAAGAATTAAATCATCGCGCCCTACTCGGTAGTAAAGAATAGTTCGACTCTATTCTTAGGGTTTACAACGGAGGTACATAACATGGCAGATTTTCGCAAGCGTGGAAAAGCGTGGCAAGCTCGTTTTAAGTTCAAAGGTCCTGATGGTAAGTGGCATTCTAAATCTAAGTCAGGTTTTAAAACCAAAAAAGATGCACAATTATATGCATCAAAAATGCAATTAAATGGCAATAGTTATAAGTTAGAAAGCAATCGTCCCAAATTATTTTATGAATATTTTTGGAATTGGTATAAGACATATAAAGAAAACACTCTTTCATACCAAACTAAAAACGCTTACCATCACACTTACAATATACTAAAAGAATATTTACCAGGTATTTATGTTGATGATATGGATCGTCGTGTTTATCAAAGTTTTCTTGATAACTATGGTAAAAACCATGCTAAGGAAACGGTTAGCAAAATAAATACACATGTTCACGCCTGTATTAAAGACGGAATGTATGATGGAGACTTTAATAAGGACTTTGTACAACGTACCAATATTGTTTATGACCAATCAAAAAACCGACAAATTGAATACTTAAATGCTGATGACATGGATAAATTAGCGAACCATGTAATTGATACCAGAAATAAGCATTTTACGAGCAAGTATATGATATTGTTAGCAATTTATTCAGGAATGCGTTTAGGCGAAATTCAGGCATTATCATGGAGAGATATTAACTTTAACTTTAAAACCATTAATATTAATAAATCGTGGAACTCAAAAGATAAAGTGGATAAATCAACTAAAAACAAGAGTTCAAACAGAATTATTCGAGTAAACTCAGATGTTTTGGATATATTAAAGGAACTAAAAGGAAATAGCGAAAAAGTATTTGTTAATCAGTATAAGACTATTCCAACGTCCAAGGCGGTCAATACAACACTCAAGACGTGTTTAAATGAGTTAGGTATAGTTTTAAAGGGTTTTCATTTTCACTCTCTAAGACACACTCACGTAGCTTATTTACTATCTAGTGGGATTGATATTTATGTTATTAGTAAAAGGCTTGGACACTCTGATATTTCTACAACTACAAAAGTTTATTCATACATGATGGATGAATATAGAAAACATACAAATGATCAAATTGAAATGTCATTGAATAAAATAACCAATAAAAAAAGAGCTACCAACTAAGGTAACTCTTTTTAATTTGTACACATTTTGTACACATTTTATTCTTTTTATTGCGTTTCTTTGCGTTTGTTTGCTATGCCGTTTGTTGATATATCAACGCATTTAAACGCAATCAAACTTATTTAAAAAGCTTGATATGCCGGCTGCAGG
>NZ_JBWXVG010000031.1:0-1547 GCF_059901005.1 Fructilactobacillus sp. X7R9C1
ATAATCAATAATGTAATTAAAATCGCCGCTAAACAATCTTTATTACATCCTTAACTATATAGACAACTGGTCGAATTGTCAACTACTTTTATTAGATTATTTTACTAAATATGAATAAAGGTGAACAGATGACTGTCTATCAACGCATTAAACAAATTGCAGATTCGAAGCATATTGCAATTTCAAGAATGGAAATGGATTTAGGATATTCAAATGGAAGCATTAGAAAATGGAAAGATTCGGTAAATACTGAAAAACTAAAACAAGTATCTCGATACTTAAATGTTCCAATTGAATACTTATTAGGAATGTCAGAAGAAGATAAAAAATCAGTTAATTTAGATGATTTATCAACCGTTATGAGATTTGGAGGTAAGCCTATTCCAGAGCAAGATAAAGAAACTATTTTAGGTATTTTGAGGAGCTTGAGAGATGCAAGAAATCATAAATAGTTTATTAGAATATGCAAAAAATAAAGGTATAAATTATGCAATAACAAGAACAGTTAGTTCGCATACCGAATCGTTAGCTGATACAGAATCAAGATCAATAATAATTAATGCAAATTGGTATAACCAACGACAATTACCATTTGTGGTTGCTCATGAGATTATCCACATTTTAACGTGTTCTAAAGATGATGCTATTTTAAGTTTCTCTACTGGGATGAAAGACAAATACGAACGCGAAGCAAATACGGGTGCAATAGATTTACTCATACCGTATTACATAGATGATAAAGAAATTGAACAAATCAACTTAGATGAGTTTATGAAGATGTTTTCGATTCCAAGTTCTTTAGCGGATACTTGCTATTACGAACTCAAAAAAGCAGTGCAAAATTAAAATTAGTTAAGTCCAAAGCCTGATTGACTTAAAAAGCTGTTCATTTTTTGGAGGATAATACTATGCGTGTTTGCCCAATATGTAATAACAAAATAACTTTATTGCAATTTAATATGCCGGTAAAAGACGGCGATATTTGTGATAAATGTTGTAAAAAGATCGGAATAAATGCTAAAAAAGTCGGAATTGTAACGAGCATGGCTGCTCAAAACTTTGTAACTGTGGATATGGTAAAAAATGCCATTGCAAACGGAGCTACAATAGACCCACTGAAATTAAAAGACGAAGCCAAACAAAAGAAACGCGAAGAAAAAGCAAGTAAACAACCAAATGGATCATCGCAAAATTCAGAAAGATTCGAACAAATTAAGCAACAATTAGATGAAGCTGGATTAACTGATACGTTTGGTACTAAACGTGAACTCAAGATGTTACCAGAAGTCTTAAATGATGATGAAACCATTAAATATGCTACTTCTGGTTTTACTGAAAAGGATTCTCAAACGGTACTGATGGTTCTGACTGATCAACGTATTATCTTTATAAATAAGAATTTACTTATTGGAAGTCAAACTTCAGATATTCCTATTTCACAAATAAATGGTGTGTCCAAGCATAAAGGAATGGCACTTGGAAGAATTGTTTTAATGAATGGAGTAACAGAAGTTGGAATAAAAAATATCTACAATAACAACGTAGAG
>NZ_JBWXVG010000032.1:0-1382 GCF_059901005.1 Fructilactobacillus sp. X7R9C1
AAGGTTGCCGTTCTTGTAAACGTAACCGTTTCAACTTTGTCATCGGAAGCTTTGCTGCCATCAGCATAGACGTAGTGAATCGTTCTGGTAATGTTCTTAGTCAGGTCATTTACACCAGTTCCATTAGGATAATGAGGTCCATCTGGATTATTTGGATCCACTGATTGTCCTGGGTTGCCAGGGTTGTCCGGCGTAACCGTCTTTGTCTTATGTTTAAAGATAACTTTGAAAGTTGGGTTGTCGGTATTAAATTCATACCCATTTGGATAACCGTCAGTGACTAACTCGTAACCCTGACTTTCTAAATCAGCAATTTCAGCTTTAGTAGAGTAATCCGACTTAGAACCAAACTTACCGTTTAAGCTATCAGTTTTAATAACTCGGTTGCCGTCGTCTTGGTCAATGTATTGAACACGAGCCTGTTCTTCATTGGCATTGTAGGTAACGGTTACAGATCCGTCTGGCGTGTCGGCTGTGGCAGTTTCGGAACCAACACTTGCTTTATCTGGAGTGTAGCCCGTGATTGCTGGAGAATCAATTGAGCTAAAGACAGCGTTCGTTGAAGTCCAGGCACTGTACGTTAACTTGCCAGTTACTTCGTCAAAGGTGGCCGTTCTGGTGAAAGTAACGGTTTCTACTTGATCATCAGCGGCTTTACTGCCATCGGCATAAACATAGTGAACGGTTCTTGTAATGTTCTTAGTCAAGTCATTTACGCCAGTTCCATCAGGATACTTTGGTCCAGTTGGGTTATTTGGATCAACTGGTTGACCTGGTTGTCCCGGATTATCTGGCGTAACCGTCTTCATCTTGTGTTTCAAAACAACGGTAAAGGTTGGATTGTCAGTGTTGAAAGTAAAGCCATCAGCAGGGTATCCGTCGGATACCAACTCGTAGCCCTTAGCTTCTAAAGTGGCAATTTCATTTTTGGTTGAGTAACCAGATTTACTACCAAACTTACCAGTTAAGTCATCAGTATGAAGAACGGCATCACCGTTATCTTCGTCAACATAGTTAACTACGGCTTTTTGTTCGTTTGCATTGTACGTAACGGTAACACTTCCGTCAGGTGTGTCAGCTGTGGCAGTTTCAGAACTAACACTAGTCTTATCAGGGGTGTAGCCCGTGATTGCTGGAGAATCAACTTGTCCAAAGACAGCGTTCGTTGAAGTCCAGTTACTGTAAGTTAACTTGCCAGTTACTTCGTCAAAGGTGGCCGTTCTGTTGAAAGTAACGGTTTCTACTTTGTCATCTGCGGCTTTACTACCATCAGCGTAAACGTAGTGGATAGTTCTCGTAATTGACTTGGTTAAGTTATCTTTACTAGTTCCATCAGGATATTTTGGTCCCGTTGGGTTATTTGGATCAATTGGTTGTCCTGG
>NZ_JBWXVG010000033.1:0-1354 GCF_059901005.1 Fructilactobacillus sp. X7R9C1
TTTAAACGAATCCGGTGACAACACCGAAGAGAAAGTTGTTAAACTGCAAACCACTCTAGGCTTCTCGATGCAACAAACTGCTGACGTAGTTAAGTCCAATGAAGAATTAGAGCAAAAGGTTGCCTTTTTGGCCACTCAAATTAATGGAGGTAAATAAACATGACATGGAAATCATTTATTCAAGATTTTTACAACGATAAAATTTATGATCAAAAGGACGTTGCAGGCTTTATTAAAACAGGACAGATTACACCATCCGATTATAAAGATATTACGGGGCAAGATTATGTAGCATAAAGAAAGGTGGTAATGAGATGTGGAAAAAGTTATGGAAAAACTTTAAACACAATCGCGTTGTTACTCTCATTGGACTTGAAACCGTTGCCTTAGGAATTTATTTATTAATTTATAAACGGCTTTTCTTTGAAGAACATGATCGACTAGCTCATTTAATCTCACACACGCAAGACCCTGCACTAGCAGTATTACTGATTATTATCGGTATTGCTGCTTTTTTTGTGGGCATTTTTGGCATTAGAAAGTTCAATGCACATAATCTAGCGCTCTCAGCAATGTTAGGTGTCTGGGTATGTTACTTCATTATCTTTGTTTGGCATGACTTTTATAGTCCAGGACTACCGATTCATTTATCTAGTGTGTTGATGGCGTTCTTGATTATCAACATTGTCGCTGAATTGTTTGGCGGTGATCGACGTTGAACACAGAAATAATTGTAGCCGTAGTCACGGGTCTGTTTACGTTCCTGGCTAGTTTTCTGGGAGCTAAGTACAGCCACAAAGATAATTCCAATAAGACCAAAGCTGATATCGAATTAGCTTATACGCAACACATGCCCGAATTTTGGGAACAGTTAAATAAAATTACGAAAGAGCGAGACGACCTTCGCGATAAAGTTGATGACTTGGTTTCTAAAATTCAAGAACAGTCACGGATTATTACCGAGCAAAGCCAAGAAATTAAGCGCTTGAATACCAAGATTAATAATTTAACCAACAAAGTCACGATGGAAGACGCAATGAAAGGAAAGAACAATGTCAGATAAATTAAAAAATATTTGGAAAAGTGTTTGTGAGGTCTTAAAGAAGACCAAGTTAATGAATAATGATAACCACTTTAATATGCGGTCCTGTGTCACTTTTATTTGTGGTGTTTATGTCACTGTGGCGATTATTTGTACGATGTTAGGAATCACTAACCCGATTCATTGGGACGATTTAGCTAAGTTAATAACTACCGTATTCGCTATTGGTGCAACACTTGGAATTATTGACGACCAAACCGATGTCCCAGAGGATCCTAAAGACGGAATCGCTAAGAAAGATGAAAAGGAGAA
>NZ_JBWXVG010000034.1:0-1319 GCF_059901005.1 Fructilactobacillus sp. X7R9C1
ATGAACATAATCGAAAAACTATTAGATGAGATTCACGTTATCGTTAAAAAATTAATGAATGGCAAGAAGTTCAGCATGAAAATTGTGATTCACTACGATGGATTAATTTTTGAAGATGAAATGAATGGCAAGACACGTAAAGAATATTTCGAAGAACATAAGGGTGGCAAGCAGATTGAGTAATAAAAAAGTAGTACCAAAGTATTGGAGACTTCCCAGGATAGTAATCAAAACATCTGATATTGAAGAGATTTGGACTGGTTATGATAGCGAAAGTGAGAAAAAAATACGAATTACGATTAAAGGTTGCAAAGAACCAATGATTTATTATAGTTGCTCTGATGAAACAATGGATTCTATAAAAGAGTTAATGGATTTGCTAGCTGGTAGATATCATGAATAGATACAAGCACGGTAAGCATGATTTAATCACGCATATGGTCGATATCTTGCCGAGAGATAAGTTTATCGGATTCATGGTAGGTAACGTCATGAAGTATGTTGTGCGCTTCGAGGATAAAAGCACACCGCTTCAAGACTTGAAAAAAGCCCGTGATTATTTAAATCGATTAATTGACTATGTAGGAAGTGAAAATAATGAATAAGAGTGAACGAATTCTAAAACACGTCCATAGTATTGAGGATAAGTATGGCAGTGTTTCTAAGTGTCCGGAAGACGATCCAGATTTAAAAGCAGTTCGAAGCATGAAACTATGTAACTCAAAAGTTAATCAACGTGAGAATGGTAATTTTAAAAAGTTTACTTACGACGTTTTCGATCGTAGTGGAAATAAACTATTTACCGCTTCAACCTTAAGTGATTTAGCAGAGAAAACAGAGATTCATCATTTGGCATCGTATAACAAGATGTACTGGTCAGACGTTATTAATAAACGTGATGGCAGATTTAAAAATGGTCGAGTGGTTAAACACAAGATTAGAAAGGAAAAGCAATGTGTGAAATAGAAATTCCAGAGTTTATGAAAACTTTTGTGGTTGAAGAATTTCGAACTAAGCAAGGATATCTTGGTATTGTTAGAAAACCTGAAAATTGTTGGTATTGCGGCTATATCTTTGTGGCAACTGAAAACGTCTTAAATAAAGCACAATTCGCGCAAAAGCTGGAACAAGAAATGTATGTTCACGGCGGTGTTACTTGCATTGAATGGAAAGGCGATAACTTAGTGATTGGTTTTGATTGTGCTCACGCTGGTGATCATATCGATATTAAGGAAGAAGGTATGAAATTACTTAATTCACCTGGTAAACGATGGACCGTTGATGAAGTGAAAGACGAAATTGAAGAAATGAGTAAGCAA
>NZ_JBWXVG010000035.1:0-1316 GCF_059901005.1 Fructilactobacillus sp. X7R9C1
ATTGAGTTTCTTCATAATTACATTGAATCTCATAAAAACGAAATAGATGCCTTATCTTTGAAACATAGAAATGGAATTGATGGATACTCCAAAAAATTAGATGGTGCTGTTATTGATACATTTATAAATGAAATGAGGCATAGCGGTATAAGTATTTTAGGTGTTAAATGTCCTACAAGAAATCGGCTTGGACAAGCTAAAATTAAAAACACAGGTATGCCCAACTCCATTGAATTATGCATAAAAAGCAATAAGATAATTGATTATGATACAATTAAATTAGCAAAGGGAGATGACTTGGTATGAAAATTAATATGTCAATTGATGAATTTAATAAAATCATAGAGAGTAATGAATCAAAGAAAAGATTCAAAAATAGCATGAAAAAATATGGTTTTGACGTTGACAAGGCTATTAAATATCAACATCATATCTTGTCTTACGAAAAAGTAGATATTGGTTACGTAGATGATTATATAAATTCTTCAAATAATCCCATCATACAGGAATCATATAGTAATATTTATTCAGAAAATACATTTTATGATGATTCTGCTTTAAACAAGGAGGTTGCTTAGTTGAGGGTTATTAAATCAATGCAGTTTAAAAATTATGTTGTTAATGATATAAAGTATTTAAAAAATGAAAAATTTGTTCCCAATAAAAACCACAAGTTAAATACTCCGATAAAATGTTTTTCAACTATTCGTTATCCAAAAGATGGTTATGATGGAATTGTCAGTATTAAAATGATTTTAGGCAACACAAGAGAAATCGATTCACCCTTTTTTTTGGAAGTTGAACTAAGTGGAATATTTAGATTTGAATTAAATGAAAATTTGGATACTTCTAGGGATAAAATTATTAAAGAAATGAAAAATATGTTAGCTTTAAATGGTAATGCAATTTTATTTCCTTATGTAAGATCGTTGGTGTCTGATATAACTTTAAAAACAAATCAATTTCCAGCATATATTTTGCCTACTATGAATTTTGTTGAGTTATTAGAGAAAAATAAAAACATTAATTTTAAGCCGTTAAACAATAATTCTAAAGATAATTAATAAAATATTGTTATTTTGTAAGAAAGTAAACCTTTAAAAGAATAAGCGAAGAAAATATTTATAATGAAAGCATAATGATTGAATTCTTTTGTTTATGGAAATATGGCCTAGTATCATAAGCATAAAAGAGCTCACTTCTTAAATGAAGTGGGCTTTTTTGTTTTGCTATAAAATATTTTTAAATTAATTTGCTAAAAGTGTTGACTTATTCTACTATCGATAGTAGAATAGTATTTGTAATCAAGGAGGTGA
>NZ_JBWXVG010000036.1:0-987 GCF_059901005.1 Fructilactobacillus sp. X7R9C1
GCGCTATTGAAAATATTACTGGGAAGAGTATTGATAAAAATAAATACGATGATATTGCACACAAAAAAGACTTAGATAACTTAGCCACTAAGAAAGACGTTGATAATTCGTTAGCTACTGCTAAGCAGTACACAAATGATTGTATGTCAAATATCCATTATCCTAATAACAGTCTGAGACTATTTGTTGGAATTACCAACTTTAATGTTTTGTGGAGTATAGATACACCTTATATTGCCATTAGTAGTGGAGCTGGTTTAAATAATGATTCAGATAATTGGATTTTCAAGGGTGCTCATGGTGTCACAGTTATCGGAGATAAGGATTATCAAATAATTTATTCCGGTGATAAAAGGTACTACAGAATGGCTACAACCAAAGCACAATATTTCCCATTTTAAAGGAGGATAAACATGGCAATCAATAATGTCATTTTACGAAATAAGAATACTGGGGATGCGATTTATCCTCAAACGAGTTATAAGAATTTAATGGATTTACCTGATTTAATTACTAGTGATGACGTGAATGTTACTAGCTCAACGGAACCGCCTGTGTTAGGTCCGGAAGTTCAATCAGTTGTTAGTTTTACATCTAAAACAATTAATATTAACGGACTATTGATTTATTGTTTCGCTGGTACGTTCACTATTGATAAGAAGTTGCTAACAGATGGGCCATCAAATTGGGGAAGTGCTTCTAGAATTTTGTTCTATTTTCCTAAGGGAATTGAACCTCAACATTGGAATCCAATCACTGGAAGACT
Organism: Fructilactobacillus sp. X7R9C1; assembly: GCF_059901005.1. Taxonomy (NCBI): domain Bacteria; kingdom Bacillati; phylum Bacillota; class Bacilli; order Lactobacillales; family Lactobacillaceae; genus Fructilactobacillus; species Fructilactobacillus sp. X7R9C1. The sequence goes on from NZ_JBWXVG010000036.1 coordinate 767, forward strand.
TTCTGGACAAGAATGGTCTAATACTTTGGCTTTTACTGAAGCATTTGGGGGAATTTATTTTGATGGATTTTTAGGAGCAATAGCGAATGATACAAGTGGCTATCCTCAAAAAATACAAATAGATGTTTCTGGGACGCTCTTATCACTATAAAAAGGAGGCTTAAACATGAATTTTTACATTACGATTGATGAATCTGGACTTATTACCAAAGCTCAAAAAG
>NZ_JBWXVG010000037.1:0-952 GCF_059901005.1 Fructilactobacillus sp. X7R9C1
AGCATGGTTCCGATCAGGCTTAAGAAGCTATCAGAACTTTGACCAGTTTGTGGTAACGTCGTCTTCTTTTCAGACTTTTTAGCTGGCTTAGCTGTTGGAACTTGCTTTGCTTGTGGTTTAGCTGGTTGAGCCGGTGCTTTAGCAGGAGTTTGTGGAGCCTGCTTAGCCTTCGGAGCTTCCGGTTGTGCGGCCGGAACTTCCTTTGGTGCACTTGGCTTAGTTGGCTCCGGTTGTACTGAAGGCTTTTCTGGTTTGTTTGGAACTACCGGAGTTGATGGTTCAGCATTCTTCACATAATGAATTGGGGTATCTTTTCCTAAATCATTGTGATCAATCGGATATGGTGTGCCAGGGACCAACTTGTTCCCGTTCTTATCAACTGGAGTGTATCCAGGAATGTCAGGGATAAGTGGGTTACCAGCATCACTTGGGTTGTTGGGATCATTTGGATAAACGATCGGGTTACTGCCCGGAACATCAGGAACTAAGTGACCTAAGGCGTAGTAAACGACCGTTACTTCGGAGTCGTTGGAATCAGCGTTAACCGTTGCTTGTCCAACTGAAGCAGTGTTGGTATAGTAACCATTGATAACTGGCGAGTTAACCCCACTCAAGACGTCACTCTTAGTCGTCCATGCACTGTAAGTTACCTGACCAGTAACTTGATCAAACGTTGCCGTTCTAGTAAAGGTCGTTGATTGAACCACATCATCAGCTAGCTTGTTCCCATTCTTATCAACGTAGTGAATGGTTCTAGTAACGTTCTTAGTGAGATCAGTCTTACTAGTTCCATCAGGATACTTCGGTCCAGTTGGGTTGTTTGGATCCACTGGTTGACCTGGAGTTCCTGGATTGTCTGGCGTAACTTCCTTAGTCTTGTGTTTGAGCACAACCGTGAAGGTTGGGCCATCAGTATTAAAGGTAAAGCCATCCGCAGGGTATCCGTCGGATA
>NZ_JBWXVG010000038.1:0-866 GCF_059901005.1 Fructilactobacillus sp. X7R9C1
CTTGGAATTATTGACGACCAAACCGATGTCCCAGAGGATCCTAAAGACGGAATCGCTAAGAAAGATGAAAAGGAGAATGATAATAATGAAGAGAAAAAATAAGACCAAAGTTATTGGATTAGGAGTTGCTGCATTATCAGCAGCTTTTTTATTTGGCGTAAGTGCTCCACAAACTCACGCAGCTAACGTTAATTATCAATATCAATTAACTGGGAATGAAGGTTCACCTTATCGTACTAACAACAAGATTATTGTTGCTCACGAAACCGGTGGTGAAGCTACTGCACAAAACAATGCCGCTTTTGAAAAGAGAACATGGTATTCAAATGGCGCTTATGTTCAATATATCGTTGGTAACAACAATGCTGGTCAACCTGGTAACATTTATCAAATTGGCCAACCAGGATACCAAGCTTGGGGAGCTGGCTCATGGGCTAATGCCAATGCACCAGTTCAAATTGAATTAGCTAGAACTTACAATGCACAAGACTTCAAAGTAAACTATGCCACTTACATTAATTTACTTCGAGAAAGTGCACAAAAGTATGGCATCCCATTAGATACTGATTCTGCTGGATACGTTGGTGTAAAATCACATAACTGGATTAGCAACCATGTTTGGGGTGACCACACTGACCCTTATGGGTACCTGTCACAAATGGGCATCACACCAGCTCAATTTGCTCACGACGTTAAATATGGCGTTGGCAATGTAAGTACTCCAACTTACACGCCAGCACCACAACCTCAACGTCAAAACAAACCGGTTCAAAGACCACGCGAAACTAGGTCTGGTTTCCATTCAGAAAACGCAACGTTTACCAATGGTAATCAGCCAATCAACGTTCACTATGCACCATCTGCTA
>NZ_JBWXVG010000039.1:0-729 GCF_059901005.1 Fructilactobacillus sp. X7R9C1
AATTATAATTTTAACCGAGAAATAACCACTACGTTATTTGAGTTTTTTAAAATAGTTTAAATCGCAAATACTCAATAACTTACATCACGAAGTGATGCAGGTTAAGTTATTAAGGGCGCATGGTGAATGCCTTGGTACTAGGAGCCGATGAAGGACGGAACTAACACCGATATGCTTCGGGGAGCTGTACGTAAGCTTTGATCCGGAGATTTCCGAATGGGGAAACCCAATCATCTTAGTCGATGATTGCACGACAGTGAATTCATAGCTGCCGTGCGGTAGACGCGGGGAACTGAAACATCTAAGTACCCGCAGGAGTAGAAAAAAATTTCGATTCCCTCAGTAGCGGCGAGCGAACGGGGAACAGCCCAAACCGATCAGTTTACTGGTCGGGGTTGTAGGACTGAACATTTGAGTTACAAAAGAATCTGATAGTCGAATCAGTTGGGAAGCTGAGCCATAGATGGTGATAGCCCAGTAGACGAAATCAGGTTCCCTCAGTTCAGGATCCTGAGTACGGCGACACACGTGAAACGTCGTCGGAAGCCGGGAGGACCATCTCCCAAGGCTAAATACTACCTAGTGACCGATAGTGAACCAGTACCGTGAGGGAAAGGTGAAAAGCACCCCGGAAGGGGAGTGAAATAGTTCCTGCAACCATGTGCCTACAAGCAGTTAGAGCCCGTTTAAGGGTGATAGCGTGCCTCTTGTAGAATGAACCGGCGAGTT
>NZ_JBWXVG010000003.1:0-193265 GCF_059901005.1 Fructilactobacillus sp. X7R9C1
CATTAAAAACGTTGACATTGATTTTGGACATTACGGGAAACCCTATTTTGTACCAAATGGCTATCATTTTAACATTGCTCACTCTCATGACGCGGTTTTGGTGGTAATTTCTGATCAACCAATTGGAGTTGACTTAGAACAGATTCGTCCTTATGACTACACCAGGATTACCAAGGCTTTCACCCCAGCGGAACTTAATTACTTAAAGAATTTAAAGGGCGAACGGCAAGGTGAACAAGCCTTAAGATTATGGACCATCAAGGAAGCGGTCTTAAAACTTCAAGGAGTCGGATTGATCGGAAAACCCAAGTCCGTTGAGGTTTCATTACCTCACATGGAAAGTGCTAGAAGAAACGATGATTTGTACCAGATTAACTTTTTGGACGTGGGATGGAAGTACATTGGGACACTTGCTACCCAGGTGAGTGAATAAATCATGAACGATATTTTAAATGCACGCGTAATTCATAGCTTAATTAGTAATCCCATTGATCAAATCGAGGTTTATGACCAATTGCCGTCGACTAACGAAGAGGCTCAAGTGGAGGTTTGGCATCGTCCTGGCATGATCATTGCTAACGAACAGACGAAGGGGAAAGGCCAAAATGGCCATCATTTTTATTCTCCTGCAAACAACGGCGTTTATTTTACGGTGGTGTTTCAGGCCCAACCAAGGTATCTTGATAATCCAGGTATCTTAACGCTTGGAATTGGCATTGCCGTTACGGACGCTATTAAACTGGTCTACAACATCGATACTCAATTAAAATGGGTGAATGACGTGTATCACGATGACAGTAAGGTCTGTGGGATTTTAACTGAAATTCAGAGTAACGAAGATAACGAGCCCGAGAACTTTATCATGGGCATTGGCCTCGATATTGGGATCATGCCGTTTTCACGTAATGGTGACCAAATGGTGGGGAGTTTAAACGTGGTACCACCACTTAAAAGGAACCAGTTAATTGCTTCGGTTTATGACCATTTGTACGAGGTCTATCGCGAGTGGGACGATGATCGGATTATTAATCAATATACTAAGCGGCTGCTGTGGCTTAACGAACAAGTTTCCCTGATCAATCATGATAATGAAATCACTGGGAAATTAGCAGGAATCGACGAACGTGGGCACCTTTTGTTAAAGACACGGGACCAGCAAACGTTAAACCTGGATCCGAATGTGACCAGACATATTAGGAAGATGAAATCTGACGATTGATGTTAGGTTTCTCTTTTTGTGTTGATTAAATTTAATTGTATGCTAAAATTAGCAACAAATTCAGGAGGTCTTATTATGGTTAAATTAAATGAAATGAGAGACTACGTTAACCAAAAGAAGCTTGATGTTGCTTACATCAGTAATTTTGAGGATATTAAGTACTTTACTGGTTTTGGTAGTGATCCCGTTGAACGGGTGTTGGCACTTTTTATTTTTCCTGATGCGGAACCATTTCTGTTTGCACCAGAACTCGAAGTGGAAGCCATAAAGGAGTCAGGATGGAAGTATCCCGTTTATGGTTACTTAGACCATGAAGATCCCTTTAAACTGATCGCCAAGCACATTCGTGATGTAACTCCTGATCCCAAGCGATTTGGGATTGAAGACGACAACTTGGTCATTAGTCGTTATCAACAGCTTCAAGCTGAATTTCCGAAGGCTGACTTTAGCACTAACGTGGCTCCAGAAGTTAGTGAACTGCGGGTAATTAAGACGCCATATGAGATTGAACAGTTAGACGCTGCTGGAAAAGAAGCCGACTTTGCTTTTCAAGTTGGTTTTGAGACCGCTAAAGCCGGTAAAACGGAGGCAGAAGTGGCTGCTGAGATTGAGTACCAGGAAAAAATCAGAGGGGTTATGAACATGAGTTTTGATACTCTGGTTCAGACTGGACCTCACGCGGCGGAACCACATGGTGCTACTGACATGAACAAGATTAAGAACGATAACCTGTTATTATTTGATTTAGGAACGGTTCATAATGGCTACATCTCTGATGCTTCCCGGACGGTCGCTGTTGGTGATAAAATTCCGGCCAAACAAAAAGAGATTTATGACGTTTGTTTGGAAGCTCAGTTAGCTGCCCAATCTGCCGCTAAACCAGGTATTCGGGCCGAAGACCTGGATGCGGTTGCAAGAGATATCATTGACAAGGCTGGTTATGGTAAATACTTCATCCACCGTTTAGGCCACGGTATGGGGATGGGTGAGCATGAATTCCCTTCAATCATGGAGGGCAATAAGATGATTTTAAAGGAAGGCATGTGCTTTTCAATTGAACCTGGTATCTACATTCCTGGAATAGCCGGAGTTCGAATTGAAGATTGCATTCACCTAACCAAGGATGGAAATGAACCATTTACTCACACATCCAAAGAATTACGCTATGTATAAGAGTTGACATAAAAAGACCCGGGATTTTATCCAGGGTCTTATTTTTTACATTTGATGGGTCTGTTCTCGCTTGGGACCAGTTGAGAAAGTGACTAACGGGATACCTACAAGTTCTGAAACCCGGTCAAGAAACTTTTGGGCGTTTTTAGGAAGCTTGTCGTAGGTATCACAATTAGTGATATCCTCGTTCCATCCCTGGAGCGTTTCGTAGACCGGTTTGCACTTGTCCAAGATATCCAAGTTAGCGGGGTAATAAGTGATTTTCTTACCATCTAGTTCATATGCGGTACAAATCTTAATTTCTTTTAATCCGTCTAAAACATCCAGACAGTTTAAGGCTAGGTGGGTTAGACCAGAAACACGACGAGCGTGTCTTAAGGCAACGCTGTCAAACCAACCGATTCGTCTGGGACGCTTGGTCACAACCCCGTACTCATGGGCGGTTTCTCTGATGTAGTTACCGGTCTCGTCTAGTAGTTCCGTTGGAAATGGTCCCTCACCGACACGTGAAGTATAGGCTTTACAAGTTCCAATGACCCGATCAATCTTGCTGGGTCCAATTCCCGCACCAACGGCAGCGCCGCCGGCAACGGGGTTCGAGGAAGTGACGTAAGGATAGGTTCCATGGTCAACGTCTAACATAATGCCCTGAGCACCTTCAAACAGGACGTTTTTGTTATGATCGATTTCATTGTTTAAAAGAACGGAGGTTTCGGTTACGTATGGTTTTAATCGTTTCCCTAACTGGACGTATTCATTATAGATTTCTTCAAAATTAAGGGGCTCATGGTCGTATAGTTTAACCAAAATTTCGTTCTTTTCAGCCAAGACGTCTTTCAAACGCTTATTGAAAGTTACTGGATCAATTAAATCGGCCACCCGAATTCCGACCCTAGCAACCTTGTCCATGTAAGCAGGCCCAATTCCCTTTTGAGTCGTCCCGATCTTATGATGTTTGTGTTCCTCTTGAAGCTTATCAAAAAGAGGATGGTATGGCATGATGACTTGAGCACGAGATGATACACGGAGGTTGTCGGTAGAAACACCATGTTCGTTTAGATAGTCGACTTCTTTAAATAGTGACTTGGGGTTCAAAACAACGCCGTTTCCAATTACTGCCAACTTGTCAGAATAGAAAATTCCGGACGGAACAAGTTGAACGTGAAAATTTTGATTGTGATACACAATGGTGTGACCAGCATTGTCACCGCCCTGATATCTAGCAATGATATCTGCGTCAGCACTTAGGGTATCGACAATCTTTCCTTTGCCCTCATCGCCCCATTGACTACCAACAACAACTGTTACAGACATAAATAGCACCTCGTAAATGAATTTTTTGACCAAGAACAGTTTACCAATCACATATGGAAAAATCAAGAACGTTCAAAATATTGTTAAAAATAATGTTCGTGTTTTATTGAATATTAGAATTATAATAAAGTAGTAGTGGCGTTGATTTGACTGAAAAGAAAACATTATGTAAGATTATCCTGTAATTATAATGAGGTGAATGAAATGATTGAGCGTTATACAAGAGCACCAATGAAGCGAATTTGGAGTAAGCAGAATCAGTATCAGACATGGCTTGAAGTTGAGATTGCGATTGATGAAGCATGGAATAAGTTAGGTAAGATTCCAGATGCTGACATTATTGCCATTAAAAGAAACGCGACCTTTGACGTGGACCGCATTGCACAGATTGAATCGGAAACTCACCATGATGTGGTGGCTTTTACTCGCGATGTTTCGGAGTCGCTTGGCCCCGAAAAAAAGTGGATCCATTACGGCGTTACTAGTACTGATGTTGTCGATACCGCTCAGGGACTTAGACTAAAGCAGGCTGACGAGATTCTTCGTCAGGATATTTTAACTTTAATGGATACCATTAAGCAGAAAGCCTTAAAATATAAGGATACGGTTGAAATCGGAAGAACCCATGGGGTTCAGGCGGAACCAATGACTTTTGGCTTGAAGATGGCACGTTGGTATTCAGAAATGAAACGAAACCTAAAACGATTTAACGAAGCAGCTGCCGAAGTGGAAGCCGGGAAAATTTCTGGAGCCGTTGGGACATTTGCTAACATTGACCCTCAGGTAGAGGCTTACGTATGCGATAAGTTAGGGCTACGTGCCCAAGAAATCACTAGTCAAGTCTTACCTCGTGATTTACATGCCGAATATATCGCCACTTTGGCATTGATTGCCACTAGTCTTGAAAATTTTGCAACGGAGATTCGTGGTTTGCAACGTTCTGAGATTCATGAAGTAGAAGAGCATTTTAATCCTGGTCAAAAGGGTTCTTCGGCAATGCCACATAAGCGGAACCCAATTGGATCAGAAAACATTTGTGGATTGGCCAGAACCATGCGTGGACTAATCACCACTGCCTACGAGAACGTTTCTTTGTGGCATGAACGTGATATTTCCCATTCTTCGGCTGAGCGAATTATTCTACCAGAGAGTACCACGCTCTTAGATTACATGCTTCATCGTTTCAATAATATTCTTTCAAACTTAGATGTTTTCCCGAAACGAATGAAGGAAAATATGAATCTAACTTATGGCCTAATTTACAGTCAACGAGTAATGCTGAAATTAATTGATAAAGGGATGAGTCGGGAAGCGGCTTACGACTTAGTTCAACCACTGACGGCTCAGTCATGGGAGAACCACGAGTCATTTGAAAAGTTAGTTAAAGCTAACGATCAGATTAATGAACGGTTGTCTGACCAAGAGATTAACGATGCGTTTGATTATCATTACCACCTTAGACACGTTGATGATATTTTCAAACGGGTCGGATTAGAATAGGTTAAATGGAGTTGCATTAATGCATCTCCATTTTGATTTTGATTGCTTTTACCATTCAATCAGTATATTATTAAAGTGAATTATATGATTCTGGGGTGCCGAAAGGCTGAGATAATACCCATTGAACCTGATCAGGTTAAGACCTGCGAAGGGATCCGACTACACTACAAGTGTCATTTTTAATCATGTGTTGAAGTTCCCGGGGTAGATCCAGGAACTTTTTTTATTGGAGGAGATCACATGAAAATTTTGAGAGAATGGCATTTAAAGGACATTATTTTAGTTACATTGATTGGTGCTTTTTGTGGAGTGATTTTTTGGGGAACTTCATTTCTCTATAATATCTTAGCTGCGGCACTGACACCATTTGGATTGCAGCCGTTTGCAAACGAAGCCACCTTTGGATTATGGACGCTTGCTGGACCGTTAGCAGCGTTTATCATTCGCATCCCATTTTCCGCTACCCTTGGTGAGTTACTGGGAGCCTTCGTCGAGATGATCCTTGGCAGTCAGTGGGGAATTGCTGATTTGTTATCCGGCTTAATTCAAGGACTATCGTCTGAGTTAGGATTTGCCGTATTGGGATATAAGCATTATGATTGGTTAGGAATCATAAGTACGACGATTACCACCACGGTAATTACGTTTGCTTGGGATATGATCAAAAGTGGATACGCAAATTATCATTTTGGATTTTTACTCCTACTGTTTCTAACCCGGCTTGTATCGGTCTTCTTATTCAGTGGAGTGCTGACTTATTTCATCAGTCGTTTACTAGAAAAAAGTCAGGTCTTAAGCAGATAAGTCGTACCCAATATTTAATTAGGGGATGACAAAATGTCTGATTATCGAATTGAAAGTGACACGCTTGGAGACGTCAAGGTGCCAAAGGATGCTTTGTGGGGTGCTCAAACCGAGCGGAGCCGGCATAATTTTCCTGTCGGTCCCAAGTTACCAGTATTGGTAATTCGCGCTCTCATAAACATTAAAGCCAGTGCCGCCGAGGTGAGCATCAAACAAGACACCATCGATCGAAAAAAGGGTGAGTTGATTGAGCAGGGTGCCCAAAAACTATTGAGTCTTTCCGATAATCAATTAATGCAAAACTTCCCGTTACACATTTACCAAACTGGATCGGGAACTCAGACTAACATGAACGTGAACGAGGTGATTGCCCACGTTGCTAATCAGATTAATCCAAAGATTAATGTTTTACCAAATGATGATGTTAATCATTCCCAGAGTTCAAATGATACGTTTCCAACGGCAATGAACATTGCAAGTCTGGTTGCCATCAATCAGCTGTTACCAGAGTTGGGGCACTTAATTGATGTTATGCATCACTTACAGAAAAAGTATTGGGATGTGGTTAAGATTGGGCGCACTCATTTACAGGACGCCACTCCAATGACGTTTGGACAGGAAGTGTCGGGATGGGCTAGCACCATTCAACACGACCTTGATTTTGTGAGGGACAATTCGAAGTCACTACTGGGTCTACCAATTGGTGGAACCGCAGTAGGAACCGGCCTTAATACGACGGAAGACTTTGATAAGGAAATGGTTCAAACCCTGGGTAATAAGTATCATGAGCCGTTTGAAGTTGAAAATAAATTTTATGGATTAGCTTCCCATTCGGCCATTACCATGACGCATGGGGCTGTGCGGACGCTTGCAACTGATCTGATGAAAATTGCCAATGACATTAAATTTCTAGCGAGTGGTCCTAGAGCTGGTTACGGTGAGATTAAAATTCCCGCTAATGAACCTGGGTCATCGATTATGCCTGGCAAGGTGAACCCGACTCAGGGTGAAGCCATGGATATGGTAGTAGCGCGCATCATGGGAAATGATACGACCATCGAAGTTGCTAACACCCAGGGAAACTTTGAAATGAATGTCTATAAGCCAATTATCATATCCTGTTTTCTTGATTCCGTTCAGTCACTGACAGGCATCTTAAGCCACTTTACGGACTTGATGGTCAAAGGGATTGAAGTCAACCAAGATCGCATGGAGGAGTTGGTCCATAATTCTTTGATGACGGTGACGGCATTGTCGCCACACATTGGCTATCATCGAGCAGCTGAAATTGCCAATGCCGCTTTAAAGGGAAAGACGAATCTTAGACAGGCGGCCATTGATTCAGGATACGTCACTGGTGATAACTTTGATAAATGGGTTGAGCCATTAAAAATGACTAATTATAAGCGCGAACAATGATCAAGATTATAAATAAAAAAGGTCCAGCAACTAACGTCTCCGTTATTGCTGGACCTTTTTTATTTAATTACTTTTTGGAATCATTGGAGTTATTGGCATCAGAATCTTTTGAATCTTGAGGAGCACCATCAGCAGGACTACCAGTTGATTGTGGATTAACGTTACCGTTTTTGCTTCGTTTCATCATTTCTGCCATCAACATTCTGTACTGGGTCCGGTAAGCATTGTAAGCCTTCTGTGAGTCTTCCATGTTCGTTTGGGCGTCGTGAAGACGAGTCCCTAACTGTTGATTAGTGTACCCGGATAAGTTCATCTGAACGTTTAAAGTGGCGTTATAAGCATGGGTTAGATAATGGTACCCAGATAACGTCGCCTTAGAAATCGTGCTAGCGGCGTGTTTAACCGTTGGCTGTTCACTGAAGTCGTCAATTCCGTTAACAATGGGGTCACTAATGTGTTTGTTCCAGTAGGAAATTAGTGGACCGGCAAAGAAGGCAACGATGATTGATGCAAATCCAACGGGGCCACCAGCAAGGACAGCGGCAATCAAGAAGAGGATATCTTGGATCACACGAGCCGTCTTGTACTTGATGTGTAGTCGTGATGATACGATTGGAGCAATGGCATCATAGGGGGCAACACCCAGATTAGGAGCCATGTAGATTGAACTACCAGCCGTAAATAGGATTAGTCCCAAGAAGGCATTAGCAACGATTACGAAGAAGTTAATCCCCGACGGGAAGATTTGTTGGTAAAATTGAGTGAAAATTTGAATCTCAAATCCAACTAACACCATGTTCATGATGGTTCCAATTCCGATCATGTGACGGTCAAGGAACAAGACAAACACGAAGATTACCAGGTTAGCCAGCAACTGATACAAACCAAGTGACATGTGCAGATGGTTTGACATACCAATATTAACGGCAGTAAAAGGATCAAGACCTAAAATCTTGCTTGATCGAAGTAACGTGGCACCAAGTGATAACATGGTGATACCAACAAACGACATTAAAACTTTAAGTAATATATTAAATGTTTTACCGTACCAAGTCATTTGTGGTGCGGCAGTATTGCCTGATTGGGTAGAATTACTCATTGAATAGACTTCCTTCTTAATTTGATATTTGTATTATAACTTATTGCATACAGGATTGTAAGGGCTGGGCGGCACAAACGTATTGATACGGGCAATAAATTACAAGAGATGACTAATTTTGAAATATGTATTATAATTCTTGTTAACTTGAACTAATCATTTAAGTTGATTTTGTATTTGGAGGGATTGCTTATGAATATTAAAGTATTAAACAAGCAAGGCGCTCTACCAGTCAAAGACTGGCAACAGCGTGAAAATAACCTTTTTCGAGTTCATCAGCTAATGCACAATAAGAAACTTCAATTGAGTAAATCAGCCAGAGCAATGATTGCACCCATCTTGAAACCGTTAACTTAGTAAATTTTAGTAATTTAATTGCAAGGTGCTGCGGTTTCAACTAAAATGCAATTGTCTAGGAAGTGAGTATAATGGTTGATTCAGATTTGAAACAACAGGTCAAAGATTTATTGGCTCGTAATAAAGAGCTTAAAAGTAAAATTCAAGCTTTGACAAGTGGTACTGACATTTCAGATAAGAGCACTAGTGATTTGAAGTCACAGGTGGTCCAGTTTCAAGACGAATTAAAAAATGCTCTAGATCGAGCTACTCAGTATGAAAATAAATATAATAAAATGAGTACTGAATATATGGAATTATCAAATCAGTATCATGAATTGCAAACGCAACTTGACTCGTTAAAAAATAAATAAGTGTGAGGAGAACATTCTTCACGCTTATTTATTTGCCAAGTTAATCTCTCGTGTTTATGGTCGAATGGTGAAAATATGGCAAAAAAAGAAACAGCCAAAAAGAGAATAATTGAAGGAACGTTTGAGATGCTCCAAACTAAGTCTTATCAAGAAATTACGGTGAAAGACATTTCCAAACATGTTGGGGTTTCCCGGATGACGTTTTATCGTAACTTCCATACCAAGGAAGACGTCATCGTTGGTCAATTTCAGGAGACCTTTTCAACCTTTATTAATCGTTTATTAGCGCAAAAGGTCTCTAATTTTAACGGCCTAGCAACGACTTTCTTTACGATTATTAAAGAGAATAAGCGGATGATGGATGTAATCGTTGATAATGATCTGTCTTATTTGTTACTTAAAATCTTAAAAAAATACATTACGAATTTGGTTGACGACGATATATTAGAGTTGCGCGCCAATTCATCGAAAATGCTAATTGCGTTGATTTCAGGTGGTTTAACTGAAGTTTTACTAACGTGGACAGAAGACGGGATGGAAGAGCCCGTTGAAGAATTGGTCATCTTTGCATCGAAGTACATGAACTTTAAGGTTAACTAATTTTTTAATTTAAAAATATGTATAAAAAAAGAGCTCTGCGATCGCAGAACTCTTTTTGTTTGGCTAAAATTAGTCCATTGGAGTAACGTTAGCAGCTTGGGGACCACGGTCTCCTTCTTCAACGTCCAAAGTAACCTTTTCGCCTTCGTCAAGGGTCTTGAAGCCATCCTTGTTGATAGCTGAGTAATGTACGAATACATCACCATCATCAGTAGTAATAAAACCATAACCCTTGTCAGCGTTAAACCATTTAACAGTACCTTGTTTCATAATATGAAACCTCCTAGCGCATAGCGCAATAAATTTTTCAGTGTTGCTTAGTTTGAATCTTAAAAGGAAGTCATTTCATAATAATACAAAACAAGAAACCTTAGAAACTCGAAACCATTCACACATCTATTTAAATATAACATAAATTCTACTGATGTCAATATGATAGACTTATATTAATCAATTAAAAGAAGATGAAGGCATGAAAACATTAATAATCGTTTCACACCCCAAGTTTCAGGACTCAATTACCCAGGAATTTCTAAGAACCAGTCAAGCTGATTTAGCCGATGTTACATGGCACTGTTTAGATGAAATATATGGAAGTGATCCAATTGACGTGCAAGCTGAGCGTGACCTCTTAAATAAGGCTGATCGGATCATTTTTCAGTTTCCACTTTATTGGTATAGTGCCCCCTCATCGCTTAAAGTTTGGGAGGATGAGGTCTTAAGTCGGGCCTACACGTACGCTAATGAAGATGGCCGTTTAAAGGGCAAGAAACTCGGAATCGTGACGAGTGTGGGCTACCCTAAATCATCGTTTGCGGTGGGTGCTAGTCAATCCTTTAGTATTTCTCAAATTATGACACCATACGAAGCCCTTGCTAGACAAGCGGGTATGAAGTTTATGAAACCACTTGTGATTTCGCAATTCGGGTACATGTCGGATGATGAGAAAAAAAAGTTGCTTGTTGACTACCAGATGTATTTGACAGCTAAGTATCCCTTTAACTTTAACGAACGTGAGACGTGGATGGCTTTTCAACTAAAGAAATTGGCAACTGGAAGTATGAAATCACATAAGCAGGATCTGGATTTAATTATTAAAGAAGTGGAAACCAGTCAAGATAATTTAAATGACTTAAAGGAACAAATTAACCTAATTCGGAATCAGGAGGAAGACTAATATGGATGATAACGAAGAATGGACGACTAATAAGATTGATGAATTAATTAAGACCCAGACGTCATTTATTAATCGTTCACTGTTATATGGATGTAAACAGTTAGTTAAAGAACAGGCCAAAAGAAATGAGCAGGCTGAAAATGAGATTGATGGGAGAAGTTGGAGTCCCGAAAAATGGTAAGAACTCTTTACTTTGATGGTATTGACAACAAAAGGGGACCCGTCGTTAAAGACGAGCCCCTGTGGGTAGTGTTTGATTTAAAAGCTCCGGTTTGGGAGCTTTTTTATTTATAATACTAAATTCGTTCGCTTCGGTCTGAAATAATGTATTGGTTTATTAAGGCTGCCAGAACCGAACCGACAAGCGGTGCTGTTAGATAAAGCCACAGTGACTTCAATGCTAATCCACCAGCAAAAATAGCGGGGAACAACGACCGGACGGGATTCATTGAAGCGCCGGTTAACTTCCCACCAACAATTACCAGAACAAAGATGGTAAAGCCGACGGCAATTGGTGACTGAATGGCATACATGTTCGTCCTAGAATGGTTTAAAACTAGGATCACAATTAACAAAGTGGTGGTCAGTAGAACTTCGGTGAAGAAAGCAATTGGAGCGGAGATGTGGGGGAAGACCGTTCCACCTAAATAATTAGTACTAACTTCCTTGTTCCAACTTTCACCAGTCTTGTTAAGCAGTGAGACGTAGGTTAAAACGACACAAATTTCACCTAAGAGACCGCCGACTAGTTGACTAATTACATAAATAATCGCCTCTTTTCCGGGCATTCTTTTAGTTAAATACATGGTAAGAGTTACGGCTGGATTTAGATGAGCTCCTGAAAGTGGTCCAGTGGCATAAACCAGAATGGATAAGGTGAGACCCCACCCAACCGACGGACCTAACTGGTCAGCGTACGGTCCGCTGAAAATGATGAGGCCTGTTCCTAAATAGATTAATAAGGCAGTCCCAACCAGTTCACCAAAGATTTTTAATTTCATTATTAGGTTCCTCTTTGAACTTCGGCCACGTCATTGATGATTTTAAGAAAGGTATCTGAAGATAATGAGGCTCTTCCAATCAGCAGTCCGTCGATATTTGGTAATGAAAAAATGGCTTTGGCATTTTCTGGGGTGACTGCTCCACCGTATTGAATCCTGATCTTTTCGGCAGTGTCATTTCCGAAAATAATCTTAAGGGAGGTGCGAATCACCCGTGCTGCATGTTCAATCTCCGCTAATGAGGCTGTTTTAGCAGCACCGATGGACCACGATGGTTCGTATGCAATGACTAAATGTTCAGCATCCTTTTTGTTGATGCCAGCAAATGAAACGGCAATTTCGGTTAAGGGTGACATCTCCAGATCATCAGGATTATAGGTTGAGGTATCTTCTGAGATTGCCACTACCGGAGTGAGGTGATTGCGAAAGCTGCCCATGATTTTTAATCCAATTGTACCGTTCGTTTCTTTAAACATCTTGCGGCGTTCATAGTGACCAATTATAGAACCATTGATTCCAAGGTCTGATAATGCAACCGGGGACGTTTCTCCGGTGTACGGACCTTCGTCGGCCCAGTGCAAATTTTCGGCAAAAACTTCGATGGGCTCTTTTTGGGATTGAATGAACTGAACCATTTTATAAAGGTAGACGTTTTGAGCCGCAATGCCAACTTGAACGAGGTTTTTATCAGGCAACTTACCTTCTAATGATTTTAAGAAGTCCTCAATATCTTTGCTGGTTTTGTTCATTTTCCAATTTGCTAAAATAAGTGGAATTCGATTACTCATTGAGACTAGCCTCCTTTAGTTTCTTTAATTGAGACTGATGGCGGATCTTAAAGTATTCCCTGGTCATGTTTTCTTTAGTTGCTCGATCCCAGCCTAATTGGCGGCTCATTTCATCGATGACCGGCCTCTCGATTTGATCGGTTTTCTCAGAATCAAATAGGAGGTAGTTCGTTCTTCTAAGTAAGAAGTCGATCGGGCGACTGATCATTTCGTGATCGATTGAGTAGTGAAGAACACTTGTTTCTGCCAAGGTTAAACCTGGCGCAGTGACGCCACTGGCAACGTAGTTAGCGATTAAGGGAGTGTTTGATCCAAACAGGTTGGCAATCGCCATGGCTTCCTTGGTGCTTAAGCCGCGGTTGACTAAGGTGGCAGCATAACTTTTAATGTTGCCGTTAACGTCGTTTGAATCGAAGTGGCCACCAGAGATTTGGTAATTTTTAGAGTCAATTAATGAAACAGGTTGATCAAATTTTTGTTCCAGTTCTTTTTTGACGAGTTTCATCGTGTCTTCGCCCATTAGCCGGTAATCAGTTAATTTACCGCCAGAGACGTTGATGACACCGTCGACCAGTTTGATTTCAAATCCACGTGAAACACTTGAAGCACTTTGGTCGTTTGAAACTACCGAATGAACGTAATTGTTAACGTCGTTGTGGTCAATCTGTTGGTTAAAGTATTGATTGATTTTAGTGTCTAAGTGGTGCAGATCGTCGTCATTTAAGTTTTTGTGCGTGGTATTCCCGTTATAATCACCGGATTCAATCAAAGGACGAATGCCAGC
Organism: Fructilactobacillus sp. X7R9C1; assembly: GCF_059901005.1. Taxonomy (NCBI): domain Bacteria; kingdom Bacillati; phylum Bacillota; class Bacilli; order Lactobacillales; family Lactobacillaceae; genus Fructilactobacillus; species Fructilactobacillus sp. X7R9C1. The sequence goes on from NZ_JBWXVG010000003.1 coordinate 13,589, forward strand.
CCAGCTTGCTTCTATATCGTTAGTCGTTAAGTTAGCGTTTGGGAAGTGTTGGTTAACGGCCTTTAAGAGATAGTCAACATCTTTTTGATTAACGGTTGGGTTGCTGTAATCATCATCGTAATCCGTGTCCGTCGTTCCAAAGTAAGTTTTTCCAAATCTTGGGATGATAAAAATCATCCGACCGTCGTCTAACCCAGAGTCTAAGTAAACGGGGAGGGGCACCTTAAGTTTGCTTTGATCAACTACTAAGTGAACTCCCTTGGTAGGTCTGATTTTTTGCTTATGATCGTAATCAAACATTTTAACAATGCCATCGTACCAAGGGCCTGCCGCATTGATGACGATTTTGGATTTAATTGGAAATTCGGTGTTATCTTCTCTATCAATCACGTTTACAATCTTTTGATTGTGATCGTTTTCGATGTTGACTGCTTTAACGTGACTAACGGCAACGGCACCATCACTGACTGCTTGTTTAATGTTTTCGATTGTGAGGCGCGCATCGTTATTTTTGTAATCAAGATAGACTCCCATCCCAACTAAATGATTGTGGTTTAGGTTGGGTAATTTTTTCTCTGCATCCGCTTTTGACAGTGTTTGGTGTGCAAAGGGACTGTCTTTTGAAACGTTGGCTAAACGATCGTAAATGGCCATGGCGACTTCTGCGCTTAACGGGGTGAAGGTGTCATCCTTATTATCGTAAAGTGGCAGTAGCATTTTAGAAGGACGAGGGATGTGTGGAGCAATGTGTTGTACAATGGCTCGTTCCTTGACGGTGTCGTTTACGACGTCAATATCAAAAGTCTTGAGGTATCGAATTCCACCATGAACGAGTTTGGTCGAACGACTACTGGTTCCTTCAGCAAAATCCTGCATATCAATTAAAGCGGTTTTGAGACCCGAAGCAGCGGCCTGAACGGCAATGCCTGCTCCAGTGATGCCACCGCCAATGATTGTGACGTCAAAATCATCATTTTTAAGTTGATCAATATCTTGATTTCGGTTTTTATACGAAAAGTTATTCATTTTCATTCTCCTGAGGCTTAAATGATTCAGTTGCCTTAACTGCTTGTTTCCAGCCCAAATATAAGCTTTCTGCTTCGTCTTTTTCCATGTTGGGATTGAAGATGGTTGGCTCAGGCTGAAGTTTTTTTAGTTCATCAATATTCTTCCAGAATCCAATGGCTAGTCCCGCTAAATAGGCGGCACCACGTCCTGTCATTTCAATGTCTTTTGATCGCACGACTGAGGTCTCTAAGAGATCGGATTGAAATTGCATTAAATAGTTATTTAACGAGGCTCCCCCATCAACATGGAGGTTGGTGACTGGCATATTAGTATCATTTACCATGGCACCAACAACGTCCCGACTTTGATAGGCAATGGACTGTAACGTTGCCTTAACAAAGTCATTTTTGGTGGTTCCACGTGATAAACCGAAGACCGCACCACGCGCGTCTGGATTCCAGTACGGAGCACCTAATCCAGTGAATGCTGGGACGACATAAACCTCGTTGTGATTATTAGACTTGTTGGCTAGATTTTCGGTATCGGGAGCCGTTTTAACTAACTGCATGCGATCCCTTAGCCACTGGATGGCGGAACCAGCAATAAACACGGATCCCTCCAAAGCGTAGGTAATTTGACCACCAATTCCATAACCAATCGTGGTTAATAAGCCGTTGTGTGAGTATTTGGGCTTTTTTCCCGTATTCATCACAATAAAGGAACCGGTGCCATATGTGTTTTTAACATCACCGGAATTAACCGCTAAGTGACCAAACAGAGCGGCCTGTTGATCACCTGCGATTCCAGAGATGGGAACCGAAGCACCAAAAAAGTTTTCCGGCAGACTCTTACCAAAGACTCCCGATGAGTCCTTGACTTCTGGAAGCATGACTTTAGGAATATTGAGAATGTTCAGTAATTCAGGATCCCAGTCGAGATTTTCGATGTTATATAGCATGGTTCGAGAAACGTTCGAATAATCGGTCGCATGAACTTCACCGCCCGTTAGTTTCCAAAGTAACCAACTGTCGATCGTACCAAACAGAAGTTCACCATTTTCGGCTCGTTCCTGGGCACCAGAGACTTGATCCAAGATGTATCTGATTTTAGTGGCAGAAAAATACGCATCGATAATTAAGCCGGTTTTCTTTTGCACCATGCTTTTATACCCGGCATCAATCATTGTTTTGGCTATTGGGGCAGTTTGACGTGATTGCCACACAATGGCCTTAGAAATGGGCAATCCACTTTCTTTGTCCCAAATTACGGTGGTTTCTCGTTGATTAGTAATTCCGATACTAGCGATCTCATTCGGATTAATCCGGCCCTTGATAATGGCGGTTGCCATCACGGCTTGGGCGGTTAACCAAATTTCGTTAGCATCCTGTTCCACCCAACCGGGTTCCGGGAAATACATGGTTAATTCTTTTTGATCGCTAGATACCACGTTTGCGTTTTTATCGTAAATGATAGCGCGAACACTGGTGGTTCCTTCGTCAATTACTAAAATATATTTTTTCATTTTGTCTATCACTTCTTACTTTCACAAATAAACCATATTTCACATAATTATTAAATGCGCCATTTTCCTAGGATTCGCTTGATGACAGCATTCATAAACTAAAGAAAACGTTTTCTTTAACGGTTAGTATACTACCAATATCAAATTTCACAATAAAAACATCCTGGATAATATCCGGCTTTGAGTAGGAAAATGAGTAATCACGTGGGTTAACGTTCGTTAAACTTTATTCATTTTATTATATGTAGTTGATGAATGAACTGATGGAATAAAAAAAGGATTCACATTTTTAGATAAATGTGAATCCAGATGGATTAATTATTTTGATAACGGGTATGAATTAGGCTTTGTTTTCTGATCCAAAGACTCTAATCCGGTCTAGGCACATGTTTTTAAGCGCGTTGGTTCCAGCCTTTAAGAAGATTCGGGGGTCATAATTTTTTCCTTCGAGGTCTTTATCAGAGTGGACATAGTCACGCATTGCTTGGTGGAAAGCTAATTGTCCCTCAGTATTGACGTTGATCTTAGAGATTCCTAATTGAATAGCCTTTTTGATTTGGTCATCAGGAATTCCAGAGCCGCCATGGAGAACCAATGGGATTTGCTTTCCCGTATTATCATAAAGGGCTTGGTCGATCTTTTTTAGATGAGCAAAGTTGAGACCCTTCCAATCCTTTGGATACTTACCGTGGATATTACCGATGCCAACTGCCAGCATGTCTACGCCAGTCTCGGCCATTTTGACGGCTGAATCAACTGGTGCAATTTCACCATCAGCAATTACTCCGTCCTCTTCACCACCAATGGTTCCGACTTCAGCTTCGACACTAACGTCTTCTGCGTGTGATAACTTAATTAGGGTCTTGGTTTTTTCAAGGTTTTCGTCTAACGGGAGGGCAGACCCGTCAAACATGATTGAAGTGAACTTGATTCCAAGGGTTTTAATGGAGTCGTAGTAGTTTCCGTGATCGAGATGGATTGAGACCGGTACGGTGATGTTTAGTGCATTGTGCATATCCACGATCAAATCATAGGCTAATCTAAAACTGCCCATGTAGTTGGCCGCACCAGAAGTAACCTGCATAATGACCGGTGACTTGGCTTCTTCACATGCTTCTAAGATGGCTTTCGCCCATTCGAGGTTGTTGACGTTGAATGCCGGAACGGCATAGTGTTCTTTTCGAGCTTTATCTAACATTTCAGTACTGTTTGTAATCATTTTATTTTCTCCCTTATTCCCAATTTTCTTTTTGAAACGTACTTACATTTCCGTGGACGACGTATTTTGGATTTTGATCATTAGCCTGATTGACGACATCAATCAACTGGTTAGTTTGATTGCCATATTGGGCAATTTTAATCAAGAATGGAACTAGATCATCTTTCCAAGTCAATCGTTTATCAAATCCGTATTGGATCCACACACTGTTGGTTTTGGTGTCGTTCCAAGCACTGGCACCATGATACGGACGATCATCGATCAGAATTCCACCAACGTAGTGAACGAGACTCTTATCGTGAGTCATTGTGATTTTTTTGTAAAAGGGGCTTCCTTTTTCTTGACCAAAGTAGCGTTGAATCCACGCTACCTTATCCTGCCAAGCACTTGGATTGCTCCACGGAGCAGTAGTGAGGATGTACAAATCATAATATTTTTTTAATTGATTAACACTTTCAATCGCATTTTCGGTCGGATCAAGATCCTTAAAGATGCCGGGGATCCGATCAGGACGAGCTCCGGTTGGTAATGATTTCGCCCGTTGGTTTAGAACAGGGATGGTATTAACTAACACGTTATCCATGTCTAAAAATAATTTTATTGGTTTGTTTGCTTTCATGAAACATAAGATTCCTTTCCTTTTTGATCAATAAATTAATAATCAAAATTATTTAAGCTTGGATAATTAGAACATACCACATTATGATTAATTTGCCTCAAATGAAAATTGAGCTCAATCCAAAAAAAGACCCAAACTCATCCCTTAAGTAATGAATTTGCGTCTTACAAATATTAATTCCTAAATTATCTTGCCCAATGATTGATTGGACCATATTTATGACCAACTTGGATCTCGTCTTCGATTGCGCCATCAACGTATTGTTTGGCAATCTTAATGGAATCGGAAACGGTGTGTCCCTTTGCCAGTTCAGCGGTAATGCCAGCTGAAAGAGTATCACCAGTTCCATTTTTACGGTCGGTGGTAAAATAAGGGCCGTCGATATTAAAATGTTTGCCGTCTTCAAGTAAAACGTAGTCAGAAACCTTGGTCTGACTAGGGTCATCATGACGTCCCTTGACAATTACGTTACTAGCACCCATGTCCTGCATGGCTTGAGCTGACTTTGCCATAAAGTTGGGATCGTCAACGTCTAAACCAGTCAACTTTTGCGCTTCAAAAAAGTTCGGCGTGAGGACGGTTGCCATGGGAACCAGTTGGTTTTTCATGGCGTCAAAAGCATCCGCTTCTAAAAGCATGGTACCAAATTTGGTGGTGATTACTGGATCAACCACGAGGGGGCCAAAGTCATAGAGCTGATAATCTTTTACGACTGTATTAATGATGTTAGCGTCTGATAACATGCCAGTTTTAGCAGCCAAGATGTGAAAATCATCACCGAGGTCTTTAAATTCCTGGTCAATAAAACTAGTCGGCATGTTAACACTATCGTGAATCCCATATGAATTACCCGATACACATGCTGTGATAATCGATGCCCCATAGACCCGACGGGCAAAGAAAGTGTTTAAATCAGCTTGGACGCCAGCACTACCGTCGCTATCGCTTCCAGCAATCGTTACTGCTTGTGGATAATCTTTAGCCATTTTTTGCGTCTCCATTCTAGTTTGATTTGATTTTTACCTGTTCCATGTATTATAATACTAAGAGCTGATGTATTTAAGGAATTAGACTTAATTGGAAGGAGTTTTTCATCATGAGAATTTGTCATCCAAATGGTGTCCAAGGTCGTCGTCCGATCGACACTAAAAAACGTAAAGCAAAACAAAAAGAAGTAGCAGACTTACAAAAGTTTTTGAAACAAAAACCTGCTAAATAATTGAACTAATTAACTTTTACTAGACGTCTGATTATTGATTTATTTTGATAATTAGTGGTCTATTTTTTTGTGCTTTTTTATTGATAACCACTGAGCAAGGTGTGATAATGATGGTGAAAATTATGGGAATGGGATGATAAAAATGGGAGTTGTAGGTTTCTAACCTAAAATGATTTTTGTAAATGAGTTCTTAATAAAGGAGACTGAAAATCATGACTGATGTAAAAATTCCCGACTATGACAAAAATAATATGCCTAAGACCACTAAAAGTGCGGTCTTAGAAAAAATGTTTGATATTGATATGAAGGACACTAAGTTAAAGAAAATGGGTCCAACCGATGTTTTGATTAAAGTTGTGGCAGTTGGAATCTGTGGTTCAGATGTTCACTACTATGACCAAGGACATATTGGTGATTTTGTGGTTAAAAAACCCTTAATCTTAGGACATGAAAGTTCTGGTGTGATTGTAGCAGTGGGTGATCAAGTAACCGACTTTAAACGTGGTGATCGAGTCGCAATGGAACCGGGCGTTCCCTGTGGTCATTGTGAGGCTTGTCGAACCGGTCATTATAACCTCTGTCCTAACATGCAATTCATGGCGACCCCGCCAGTTGATGGTGATTTAACTCAATTCATCGTTTATCCACAAGACTTTGTTTATCACATTCCTGAAAACGTTTCTTATGAAGAGGCGACTCTAAATGAGCCACTATCAGTTGGCGTTCATGCCACTCAGAAATTGGGAGTTGACGTGGGATCTACTATTTTGATTTCAGGGATGGGACCAGTTGGATTGCTTGCGATCTTAGCCGCAAAGGCCCATGGTGCTGACACCATCATTGTTAGTGATACCGAGCAACTCCGACTTGATACCGCCAAGAAGCTGGGAGCTACTCATGCAATTAACATTAAAAATGCGGATGTTTTAGACGAAGTTAAGACCATCACAAATGGAACGGGCGTTGATTACGCCATTGACGCTTCAGGATCAGTTCCAGGTGAACAAACTTCACTTCACGCGCTGAAGCGGGGTGGCAAAGTCGCCTACATTGGTGTCCCAACAACCGACCAAACGCCACTGGATGTTCCGTTCATGACTGACCATGAAACCACCATTATGGGGATCTTTAGATACTGTAACAACTACAAGACTGGATTAAAGATTTTAGCTAAAAACACTGATAAGGTTGATAATCTATTAACTAACTTTTATCCACTAGATGAAACGAAAGCGGCTCTTGAAAAATCAAGAACGGATAAATCGAACTCTTTGAAGGTTATCATTTACCCAAACGAGCAGCTGCGAAAATAGATTAAACTTGAGTTCTGCGTTTCTTTAGCGCAGAACTTTTTTTATTTAAAATAATTTGATAAAACAGTAGACAGTTAATTAATAACTGTGTATACTTGTGAACAACAAATTAAGTAATTCATTATTGCTGTGTAGTTCAGTTGGTAGAAACGCTTCACTGTTAATGAAGATGTCGCTGGTTCGATCCCAGCCACAGCAGCTACAAAAAAGCACCCCTCATTTGATTGAGCGGTGCTTTTTTGTGAAATTAGTTAATCAAAAACCCAAATTCAACTCGGGACTTTTGATATTAATGCTTTTTACCCTTTTTAGCTTTTTTTGGTTTACTTTTTTTAGGTTTTGGCATTTGTCTAAGCTGGTCTTTCATGCCTTCAATTTCTTTTGCATGCTCTTGTTTCCATTCTTTGAATGAAGATCCTGAATCAGAATCGGCTGGTTTAAGGCCGGTATCTAACCAGAATAATGCTTCTGATAGACTAGGGAAATTGTGCAACCAAAGCGTCTGACCATTCTCTGAATCGAAAGCAACGTATGAGCGGGAGCGCCGCTTTAAGAAAGTATGCTTTCTAATCTTAAACGCTTCCCTTTTTCTAGTTAAGAAGTAATCTGGTAGAATGTACTTACCGGGAGTCATTAACTTGGGAAAACGTTCATTTTTTTGAGCATGACGGTCCTTGAGCATTGCTAACGCTTGATCAACTGTAATTAATTTTGCAGCTATGTCAGCCATTGTATGAATCCCCTCCTGTATGTTATTTTCGCATAAATATTACAAAATGCAAAACGATATGATTAAATGTAATAATTAATTAAGATTTTAATTCAAATGGAGCTAAAATGGCAAAGAATAAGAAGTATTACGCGGTAAAGCAGGGGAGACACCCTGGAATTTATCCAACGTGGGAACTCACTAAAAAGCAAGTTGATGGATTTTCGGGAGCTGAGTATAAAAGTTTTGCAACTAAAAGAGAAGCTGGTGCGTACTTATATGGGGTTCAATTTGAAAACCATCCGGTGGAAAGTAAAGTAGGTAAACGCCCAACCATCATTGTATTTACCGATGGTGGTTCCAGAAATCACGGTAATGTTGCTGGTGGTCACGTCAAATCAAACGATAAGGCGGCGTGGGCATACCTAATTGATGCTCCGACCGGTCAGCACGTTGATTCAGGCGGTGAGTATGGGGTGACTAATAATAGAATGGAGATTATGGCACTCGTGAAAGCTTTGAAATGGTTGTTTGATCATCAGCTTAACGACCAGAGTGTTGGGGTTGTCAGCGATTCAAGATACGTTTTAAACGCCATTACTAAACACTGGATTGACGGGTGGAAAAAGCGCGGATGGAAACGTAGTGGCGGAGAACTTAAAAATAAGGAACTCTGGCAACAATTGGATGATTTATTGAATCAGTTTCCTAACATCCAATTTGGTTGGACGAAGGGTCACGCCACAAATAAAGGAAACGTCTTCGTGGACGAGAAATTGAATCAGACTATGGACAAAATGTAAATTTTCCTAATAATAAGGTTAAGACCTAAAAGGAGTGATTCAATGACGAGTGAAAGAGAAAAAATGACTAAGGGAGAATCTTATAATCAATTTGATAAAGAACTGATTAGTCGAAGGATCCTTTGTCGAAAGCAGTTGCAGGAGGCTAATAATACCCCTAATAATGAGAGGCGGAACCAACTAATTCAATCATTGTTAAAAAAGAGCGGACCAAGATTCTTTGTTGAGACTGGGATGGAGTTTGATTATGGCTTTAATATTTACATCGAGGACAACTTTTACGCTAACTACGGATTAACGCTGCTTGATACGGCTCCAATCACATTTGGTAAAAATTGTTACATAGGTCCTAATTGTGGACTTTATACAAACGTCCATCCTTTGAATGCTAAGGAACGGGTTGCAGATGTTGAAATGGCGGCCCCAATTACAATTGGTGATAATGCCTGGTTTGGTGGTCATGTAACCATTGTTCCCGGCGTGACCCTTGGAAACAATGTGGTGGTTGGTGCTGGAGCTGTTGTCACCAAATCGTTTGGAGACGATGTGGTTTTAGTCGGCAATCCAGCTCAAGTATTAAAAAAGATTGACAATAATTAGTGAATTTTACTTATTATCTTAGTTGTGTATAATGATAGTGAAAGATAAGTAATTATCATTTGTGTGACCTTTACAACGCTATGCAAGTGGCTCTATGAGCACCATACATGGCGTTTTTTGTTGTGAAAAAAGCGTTTGGAGGGATTTCTTTATTTTTAAAAAATTTAATATTGATAAATTCGTCTTTATTCCAACCTTATTAATTTTTGGAATTGGTTCAATCATTCTGATTATTGGTGGTTCCAAGTTGCAAGGGGTACTAGCGGTAGCCTTAAATTGGATCACTAATCAAATGGGATGGGCCTATATGGTGGTTTACATAATTAACTTCTTATTTTTTATGTGGTTAATCTTTTCAAAGTATGGTGCTATCCGCTTGGGTGAGCCCCACTCCAAACCAGAGTATAGTGATTTGCAGTGGGGCAGCATGGTCTTTGCGACCGCAATTGATGCCAGCATTTTAATGTTGAGTATGGTGGATCCGCTTCGATACTTGCAGCATCCTCCCTTTGGGGCTAAACCATTTTCACAGAGTGCTTATAATTATGCGCACATGTTTGGTCAGTTTAACTGGGGACCAATGGCATGGATGATGTTTGCTCCGGCCACGATTGCCATTGCTTATATTCTATTTGTTAAACACGGCAAGGTACAACGCCTTAGCTCTGCCATTGATTTTATTCAAGGTGAGGCTAGGTGGAAGTATTACACCAGACAGTTAGTTGATTTTCTGGTTGTCTTTGGAATTATGGGTGGTGTTGGATCATCGGTTGGAATGGAAATTCCCATTATTTCTAACGTTTTAAGTCGTTTATTAGGGATTCCAGATAATTTGGAACTTAAAACTGCGCTCTTTGCGGTGCTATTTGTGATCTTTGCCTGGACCGTTTATAAGGGATTAAATGGTGGAATTGATCGTTTGAGTGATGCTCATATTTGGACAGCCATTATTTTCTTAGCCTTTGTCCTGTTAGTTGGGCCAACTATTTATATCTTAAGTTCAGAGACCAACAGTTTGGGACTCTTGGCTGATAAGTTTGTTTCCATGTCGACTAATACCATTCCCAATGGAACTGCGGACGTTGCCAAACTGGAAACGATTTTCTACTGGGGCTGGTGGCTGTCATACATGCCGGTCATGGGACTGTTTATTGCTCGTATTTCTAAAGGACGAACCATTCGTTCCACTTTGATTGGAATGCTTGGTTACGGTTCAGTAGGATGTTTAAGTTTTTATGCAATTCTTGGTGGCTATTCATTATGGTTACAAAGGACCGGACAGATTAACTTGGTTCATATTTTGAATACGCAGGGGCAGGCTGCTGTCATTACTGCTGTATTATCCAGTTTGCCCTTTAAGGTAATTGTTTTTGTCGTTTACTGTATTTCGTGTTTTATCTTTCTGGCGACGACCATCTCGTCCTCAGCTTTCATTGTTTCTTCATTTACAAGTTTAGGATTAAAGGAGGGACAGGAACCAACCCAGTTTAACCGAATGACATGGGTTGTTGTCTTTGTCTTATTCTCGTTTGGACTAGTAGTTGTCGGAGGATTTAGCACCATCCAGACATTCTGTGCGATTGCTGGATTTCCATTAATGTTCGTATGTATCATGATATTGATATCGATTTACCACATGGTTAAAAATGATGAAGGAATCGTGCTTAAAAATAAAGCAATGGACAATCTAAGAATTAAACAAAAAAAGGAAAAGATGCGTCGTATTCATGCTAAAAAAATGGTAAAAAGTATTGAAGACGCTCAAAATGGTGCTGGTGAAGCGTCGCTACCTGATCCTAATAAAGAATAATGAGTTAATAATAATCAGTGGGTTGCTACTGATTATTTTTTTATTAAAAATCATAAAATTAATGATATGATGTTATTGAAAGGGGATGAAGACAATGGAAAAATTTAAACCATTGACATTTGAAAGGATTTTATTGACAGTTGATCCCGACGATAGTAAGTCAACGCAACGGGCTTTTCGTTACGCAGTTACTATTGCCATTAAGTTTCATGCGGCACTTGGAATTTGCTCGGTGTTAGAAAATAATGATATTAATATTTATGATTCTTTAACACCAAGTAAAATCGAAGCAAAACGGGATCATTTACGAGAAGTGGTTGGTAATTACACCGATCGAGCAAGTGACGCTGGCGTGGAGGACGTAACTCCCATTATTTCGGTTGGTGGGAACATTGACGATGAAATCTTGGATGCCATTGCTCCCAAGTTTAAGGCAGATCTCTTAATTTGTGGAGCTGATGCGACCGGTGAACACGGTAATCGTAGTATTAGTGTTAAACTGGTTAAGCAGTCTAAAATTTCAACTATTATCATTCGTTAGTCTAAAGTTTTTAATAATAGGTAGGGTAGGTAAGGGTTTTGTCAGATAAGTTAAGAGATTTTTTTAATGAAGGTACCACCGATGAGATTACTAAAAAGATGCTTGGAACGTTACTGGTTTATCATTCTCCAAAGGGGTTGATGAGCGGATACGTTACCGAAGCGGAAGCCTACCTGGGACAAAGAGATTCAGCAGCGCATGCCTATCAGGGGAAAAGGAACCCATCGAACGAAGCCTTGTATGGTGTTCCTGGCACGATTTATATCTACTCCATTCATGGTCGACTTTGTTTGGACGTTGCTGCTCAGGCTAAGGACGTACCAGAGGGAATTTTGATTCGTGGAATCGAACCTTATCAAGGGATTGACTTGATGAAACAAAATCGTAAGAAAAATGGTTTTGAATTGACTAATGGCCCGGGAAAATTAATGGATGCCTTGGGGATTTATGACAAGGATATGAACTTGATTGAGCTTGGTAACACCGCCCTTGACTTAGACATTGATCATGTGAAAGTCCCAAAAGAAGTGGTCGAATCGGGACGAATTGGGGTTAGTGACCGAGGAACTTGGACGGACAAGCCGTATCGTTTCTACGTTAAAGGGAACCCTTATGTGTCTAAGATACCTAAGCGTGATATGGATTTAAAAACATACGGATGGAAATAAGGAAGGGATGCTACTTTATGAAAGTAGCATCCCTTTAAAATTGTTTTATTTTTCATTGTACAGGTTTTTTAAACCATGAATGTCACTAAGACCAATCTGATTAGGATCAAGTGAATTATAGTAGGTGTCATTTGGGAACATGATACTTTCTTGAGCGTGATTGTGCTTAAGTCCCATTGCATGACCAAATTCGTGTTCGGTTGTTAGCAATTGCTGTTTGTAAGTGTATTCCATGTTGCTCATTACCCGCGGATTGAGCGTGATTTTGGCACCTGACTGATAAGTGTGATTTTTAACGTTGACGGTTTTAGTGAGATTCAAAGTAACTCCAGCGTACCGATTGCCCTTCCAGAATCCAGTATTACTATTGGTAGTACCAATGGTTGTCGGAACTTTGGTTTTGGAACGAATCCAGGTAAAAGCATGCGTTTTATTCCAGTTTCTGGCAGCTTGTTCAATGATAGTTTGGTACGATTGGGGAGTTCCTCTCCGAATATAGTATTTGGCGGTGGGGTGTTCATAACGAAAACCAATGTTAGGGTCAACTTTCTGATCAGCTTCAGTGGTCGAGCTCGTGAAAGAACTAAAGGCAATCATTGAAACTAATAATACCATTAGGGTTCCCACAATTTTGATTGATTTTTTCATTTTTGGTCCACCTTTCATCCCTGATTTAGTCTGAAACAAATCCATCTTAGCATAGCGAAACAGAATGGAGAACAAAAAAGAAATGGGTCCGAAATTCTTAATGATTTCGGATCCATTTTCATTACTTTTATTTTTTGAACATGTATTTAGCGTCAGCAACGTGATCCTGAGAAGTGAGAATTTTAGGACCATCTTCGGTGATTGCTAAGGTGTGTTCGTATTGAGCTGAGTATGAACCATCTTGGCTAACGTAATAGGTCCAATCGTCTTTTTTATCATAGTCATCTTTGATTTTCCAAGTACCGAGGTTAACCATTGGTTCAATGGTAATGGTCATGCCCGGTCTGAGACGCATTCCATGACCGGCAACCCCATAAGCTGGAACAGCTGGATCCTCATGAATGGAAGGCTGGATGCCATGTCCAATTAATTCTCGGACATCACCCATATGGTTTTCGTCTTCAACGTAGTGTTGAATGGCAGCACCAATGTCTCCAATTCGATTACCAACTTGAGCTTGGTCAATGCCAAGGTAAAGTCCCTTTTTAGTAACTTCCATGAGTTTCTTGATCTTAGGTGAGACTTCACCAACCGCGTATGACCAGCAGGAGTCACTTTCAAAACCGTCTTTATTGACACACATGTCAACTTTGACAATGTCGCCTTCCTTTAATTTTAAGCCCCGACGCGGGATTCCATGGGCAACTTCATTGTTGATTGAGATGCAAGTCCCGTAGTTATATCCGTCAAAGCCCTTCTCTGATGGAGTAGCCCCGTGGTCGGTAATGTACTTGTCAGCGAATTCTTCAATTTCCCAAGTATCGACACCCGGCTTAATGATTTTTTTCAAACCATTGTGGACACCGGCTAGCACTGCACCAGACTCGGCCATTTTTTTAATTTCACGATCCGATTTTAAAGTAATCAAGTGAATATCTCCTTTTATTAGTTGGATAAATTGTTTTTTCTTCCATAATTAAAATTAAATAAAGCATAAAAATGATTTTTAATTACCAAGTTTAGTTAAAATCTCACACCTCTAATATATCACTACTGGGCCTATTATTTCTAATCATAAATTAACCGACGTCTTTGTGAAAGAACATCACATTTATTTTTATAAAATTTAAAGATTGATGGGGATCGTGTTACAATATCAATTAATTAAGTGATAAATTAATAATTATTCTAAAATATGAAGCAAGATATCTGGTTTAGTTAACAAGTTGTTGTTAAAGAAGATTACTTTTTATTCTTTGAGATAAAAGAGGCGACGAGTTTGGTAGCAAAAGTTAAATATGTAGGGCTTTTTCTATGCAGCATGGTTTTGTTAGTGTGCCTATTTTCCAGAGTTGTAAGAGCCGATGGGTTAGTTGATTACTCCCAAAATAATGATACCAACGTGGGCCTAAACGTGCAGGGAAGATTTAATGTTCCAATCATCAATCCCTTTACCCCAAGTGAAAATTCCAACATTGGTGCTAATGGAGCGGCTGGTGAGAATAATGATCAAGATGCCGTCGATTATGTCCCCAAAGATTTAACCTTTCAGGCTCTCAGTGACCCACATTTTGCGGATAGTCCGTTAACTTCAAGTGGCTCTAGCACGTCTAAAGATGGAAGTCAGAATAACTTTGTGTTTGTCCAAGTTCATGACTTTGGTGATACCGGACCAATGGAGTTAAAGGCCACGCTTGAAGCCGATGGGAATGGAAACGGGTTTGTTAACGGTGATGGAGATGCCCTTCCCGGAGCGTACATTGAATTAAAGAATACCCAACTGTTTCAATATGACATTGGGGATGCTGTGTACAATAATATCTCACAACCAGCGTCACCAGACAACATTGGAACGACCACCATTACGACTGATGCAGATGCTCCGGTAATGTTGTCGAATACTAATAATGGCCCCGCTGATCAGTCAATGACTCCGGTTGGTTCGTTTGGCGTGTATGAATTAGCATGGACGTTAGGAGATTTCCGCCTGGAAGTTCCGTTTAATAGTAATAGTTTTACTGGCTATGATAAAGTCCCTAGTCAAGATAATGAATACAACGGCACAATTGATTGGAATTATGCTCCTCAGGTTCACTAAAAAGTTAGGACACTAATTATGAAAAAGTTCGTTAAAGCACTATTAATCACGCTGATTGCTTTATTTATGGTGGTAGTCTTGGCCACTTTGACGACTTCGGCTGCTAGTATGAGCAGTACGGCCCCAATCCAGGTCAAGATTGATGACAATTATCATGTATCACATGATAATTCATACTACCAGATTATAACTAACCAAGCACGTGATTATCCAATTGCTGTCTCGTTAACTAACTTAAGTAAAACCAACGCTTGTCAGATTAGCACCCGAGTTGATTCTGCGTCTACATCATCTAAGTTGGCGTTATTTTTTAATAATAATCAAAGTCAGTTTCGTGGATTACCCGTTAACATGCGCCAAGTGGTCTCATTTAATGAGTTAAGTGATCGTGATTTTCAGTTAGCTCCCAGGCAAACTCGGATCGTGAAAATGTCCCTTAACCTAAATAATGATAAGTTTCGCGACTTTAATGGCGAAATTCTTGGCGCAGTGACTTTTACACAAGATGCGCCGGCAGTTAAAGGTGAGATTAATAATCAATTTTCTTACACCATCCCGATTGAGGTTAGAAAAGGGAAACCGCAAGGTAGTGAGATTGAGGCAACCAAAAACGATCTCAAGAAGGATGCCGTCAAGCATGCAATGTTTACTTTTGGACTAGTAAATAAAAAACCGGCCATGTTAGATGACGTGAAGGCTAATGCAACGTTGAAGAACGTGACGCTGAACCGAATTATGACAAGTACCAAGATTAGAAGGGGTCAGGTTGCGCCCAACAGTGAATTTGCGATCAAACAACCACTAAATAAACAATTATTGCCCGGTAGGTACGTTGCCACCGTTAATCTCAGTGGTAAGAATTCAGTTAATGAATCACCTAGTCACGTTAAATTACAAAGGGAATTTATCGTTAGTCTGGTTGACTACATCAGGACATTTTCAGATCGAACACTCTTGATTATGATCGGAATTATAACTGCGTTAGGCCTGATTGTCACAATTTTGGCATCTCTAGTAATATTTAATCATCGAAAACACAAGGTGTAATTTTTAAATTGGGGAGGAATGAACGGTGAAAAAGGATAAATGGATCCAACGAGTAATTCTCGGTAGGGTGACCATATTATTTATAGTGGCTTGTACGATCCTATTCTTATATACAACGAGTTCAAATCGTTCTGCTTCAGTAAAGGCCGAAAGTAATCCTCAAACAGCTAGTTCATCAGCTAGTCATGCTCATTCTGCTAGTCAAAGTAGTTCGTTTAAAAAGACAAGTTCAAATAGTGATAATCCGGATCAGGCGTCATCTGGAAACGACCAGAAGACAAAAACCTTAAGTAACCATGATATGGACCAAAAGAATGGTAAGTACACACAATTAATGCAAGAAAGTCAGAATGACGAAAGTGATTTTAAGGCGGGTAAGTACGTGCCAGCCACCAAGTTGTCGGCTGCGCAAATTAAAACGGCTGATTTATCGACTGTCTCGGTGGGCGACTGGAGTAGTTTTGTTGCGGCCATCCAGAATTCAAACGTCGATCATATTTTAATTGCAAATGATTTTGCCGCTCCTGATACCGGAATGCGACAGGTCCAGGCTGCTTCTCGTCTAAGTGGCAATCTGGTGGTCGACGGACAAGTTACCGCTTCTAATAGTAATCCGGACGATCAACACGTTAATGGTCCAACGGTTGATTTAGGCGGTAATAGTTTTGATTGGCATGGAAATAATAGAAGCAATTCGAATGGGACATCCCAGTTTCCAGACGTTCAGGTTAACAACTTGAACGTGTATGGTGGTAATTATTATGGGATGTTTTGTGATAGCAACGGTGGAATTCATGGTGATGTACAAACTTACACCAATTATTCGTATACTGGTTCCCAACCGTTTGTTAACTATGGTGGATTAGACGTTTTAAAGGGCCAAATCCGGTTGAACCAGGTTAATCGGTATTCAGCGATGGGGCGAACTAATACTAATATTTCCTTTGGTGGTCAACAACTGATGGAAGCATGTGCATTGTGGATTGCCGACAGTAATGACAGTTCCAATCCAACTAACGTTAAAACCACCAGTAATAACAATTCTTCTCTTCCTAATTTTGAAATTGGTGACTGGGGAGACGAACGATGGGATCAGCGGATTCAAAATGTTCCCACTAATCCTAATACTGGTCAACCCTTTAATCTGGGTCAGATTGCGATTGGTAACAATGTCAATGTCGATATGGATGCGACCGCTAAAAACTCAGTTGGTGGTGGTAATAGCAACAGTTCAGGTCAAACTTCTGGATTTGATCTGGGGCGTGGAAATAACCAAAATGACTTTAGTATTGGTAATTACTCCAAGGTTAATATTGATATGACGCCTGGTCATACGGCCATCACTTCTTATAATCGAGCAAATAGTAGTGCTCAATCTGGAATTAATATTGGGAGTTCAACCCTAACGGTCAATAGTAATCATGGTTACGGAAGCCCAGCAACTAATCGTCCGGGCATATTTGCTAACGGTGACATTACCTTTGCTCCTAATCAGGTTGCTGGACTTGACCCAGGTTCTGATCAACAGCCAACCTTAAACATTGATAAAAATGTTCAAAATAATGACTCAAGAATGGCAATTCAGTCGCTAACTGGGAACGTTGATTTACGTAAACTAGGGTATGGCGATCTGCGGATGAGTAATTATAGTCATCCGGTTAACGAACCAATTATTTCGGTTAATCGCGGTCGTACAACCGGGAGCGGACAAATTGAGTTTGGTGCTAATCAACCATTCTCAGCTTGGAACTTAACTAATTCTGATAATGACGGTTCGCCTCAGTGGAGTTGGGAACAATCACCGGCTAGTGGCTGGTCATATCCAAATGATACCTTTCAACCCACTTCGTTTGATCCATATCAATACTCTCGTTTAAAGGTGGGGACTTCCCAGTCTGAAGGTAACCTGCAGTTTGACCATTCATTAAATGATGCAAGGGATTCGAAGTACTCGTACCAGATTGACGGAACCGTCACGGATGACAACGGTGCTCCCTATGCAAATGCATATGTTAGTTTAACTGGTGATCCGAATATCCAACCCAATGTTGGTAACAACGATAGTATCCCAAATGATGGTTACGCCTTTGGATATCCAATGTTTCAACCCAAAGCTCCTGATAATATTTCCAAAAGGGAGTACGTCGCTAAGACTGATTCTAACGGGCACTTCAATTATACGTTGCCTAAAAAGAACGGACAGCAAACCTACCTGACTGCGAACGAAACCATTACGGCTTTTGCCGCTGGATATAATGATTCCAGCTGGTTTTACACGAAGGAGACCCCAGAACCAGTTGACGGTGTTAATAGCCCAGGGGTGATTAATCCATATCAACCGCAAACACAGGATGACAATGGCTTTCCACAAATTGTCGATCCGGGTGACCAAGTTGCGGGAGCTAACAACCCTGCTGACAATAATGATCCGGCAATGTTAAGACTCGACGCAGTTCCTCAAAGCATGCAATTTAACATGAACGGTGGGAATGCGTCACCGATTAATGGTCATTTGGCGGTTCCAATTTCTGAGCAGGGAACTTCGTTAGCTTACAATCCAAATAGTTCGAAGCCAGGGATCTTTACCCAGTTTACTAATTCTGTTGGTAGCGAAATAAATGATGACGGTTGGAACTTATCGGTTACGGCTACAGCAAATGATAATCAAGGAAACCTGTTAAATGATGCATCGTTACTTTTGGGTGGGTCCCCACTTGGTGATGGTTTTCTCCAAGAATTAAGTACCCCAAGTGGCATGGGACTTACGCAGTGGAATAAAACGGGAAACAATCTTTCCGACCTCGTCAACTTTAATGGACAGGAAACCCCGATTGTCTCAAGTAATGATGTGAGTTTAGATAATTCAACCTATCAGACATTTTGGAATTTGGATAACATTAAATTGAACCTAGATGAAGAAGTTTTAAAGGATAATAAAGCGGGTCTCGGTGGCAATTCACAGAACTCTAGTGGAACGCTGACTTGGAACTTGTCTCACGGGCCTTCTGAGGGCGACTAATGATTAAGACGATGATAATTTAAGAATTGTTGTCGTCTTTTGTGCGTAATGAATGATTAAACTTGGAAATTGGAGTGGCGTTATAATGAAAGTAGTTCAAAGATTAATGGTGATGATGGTTGCACTCGGTGCTTTTGTTCTTTTCTTCTTACTTGGAAGTGTTTTTACCCAGGCCGATACACAAAATCAGGTCCCACTGGAAGTTCTTCCTCAGATTAAAGATGTGAAAGGCCAACAAAAAAGGGCTGATTATTTCGATATTAAGGCAACTCCTGGGATGAAACAACAGCTAAAAATCAAATTGATTAACCGAAGCACTAACATGCCATTAAAGGTTAAATTGGGAGTTAATCCCGCTACTACTTCTGGAGCTCCTACGATTAGTTACGCTAATAAAGAGAAAACTAATAACCGTCAATTTCCGATTGAGAAGTTGGTAACTTTTGCTAAAACTTCCGATCAGTCGATTTCACTTCAACCGCAACAAAAGCAAACCGTTGTTTTAAATCTAAATGTTCCGAATGACAGGCGATTTCAAGACTTCAAGGGAACCATTCTTGGTGGCCTTTACGTTGTCGAAGATAATGGCAACCAGTCGTCATCACCAGTCAATTCACTGTATTCATATTCGGTTGGAATTCAGTTAAAACACGGAAAACAACCTGCTAACATCAAAATGAATGGGATTAAGATGCTGAATGCTAGTAATCCTAATTTGATGGAAGTCAAGTTATCAAATGACAGGGCGGCGGTGCTTGGAAAAACCAAGATTAAGACTGACGTTACACCGATTAACAGTATGAATGCTTTAGACTCACATACAACTTTTGATGCCGTAATCGCGCCTAATAGTTCGTTTAATTACCTGGTTCCTAAGTCCGCTAACCAATTACCGAACGGACGCTATTTGCTTCACTTAAAAATGATTTCTAATGATCCTCAATTTAAGGGAACTAAGGTCTGGAACTTTACGCGTGGGTTTACTGTCAATAACCCAATTTCAGCGACTCATTCAATAAATAAAGCGGTTTCAAAGAGCATCTTCTGGTTGGTTATGTTAATATTGTTGTTGGGTATCATTGGTATCTGTCTTTATTTCTTTTTTGCCGGAAGAAAACAAGATGAGCTATAAATCTAATAAGACTATGTTTCATACACAATTGTGTATTATTATTTGGAAACCGGTGCTTGCGTGTTCCGGATTTTTTGTGCGGGATTTTTGTGTCACTGGGATTCCTAATTTATGAACAAAGGAAGAGTGATTTTTTGGAAAAAGCAGCAAAGAAAAACATTTTTTTATTTGCGATTGGAATTGCCATTGTTGTGGCTGGTTTTCTTTTTATTGAATTTGGGATCAACGTTGATGGTGTAAAGCGTGGCGAACACACCCCCATTTTATTTGTATCAGACC
Source organism: Fructilactobacillus sp. X7R9C1 (assembly GCF_059901005.1). Taxonomy (NCBI): domain Bacteria; kingdom Bacillati; phylum Bacillota; class Bacilli; order Lactobacillales; family Lactobacillaceae; genus Fructilactobacillus; species Fructilactobacillus sp. X7R9C1. The sequence continues at coordinate 33,843 of NZ_JBWXVG010000003.1, forward strand.
TAAATAAAACTTCCAAGGCTGCTAACCACCTGACGGTTACTTCTAGTCGTGAGGGCGGCGAGTATGCCATGAAGATTAATGTTTATCCGGACGGTAAGATTTATTACCATCCTAACGGAAATGTACACGCTAAGTATCCGATTATCAAGGTCAACTTTACCGACAATACTGCTTCCACGGTAATTCAGGCGAAGTGGCTGAATGAGATTCTCGTTCATTTAAATCATAAGTACCATTATCAACAATATAATGCTTTAGGATTTGGTTCTGGGAGTCTAACGATTTATCAGAACGCCGTGGCATATGGTCAAGAATCGAATCATATGCGACTGACCAAGTTCATATCAATTGGTGGACCATACAAGGGCATCATGCCGGTAACTGATGTTATGAACCATCGCTACCCGAAAGTTAGTGAATTAAAGGATGCTTCTAAGAGTTTTCCGAAGGGTGTGAGTGTTCTCAACGTTTACGGACAATTGAGCAAGACAAATAAATCTGACGGACGAGTTACTACTTCGTCTGCTCGTGAATTAAGAAAGCTTGTCCCGGGCTCTGACTATCAGGAAATTAAAGTAAGCGGAAGATCAGGTCAACACAGTAAGTTATTAAACAATCAGATGGCTTCAAGAATTATTGAAAGATTCCTGTTCGCTGAATAATCAAACAAAAAGCGAGATCACAAATTAATGTGATCTCGCTTTTGTTTTAATTAGAGTTGGTTAACGACACCTTTTTCAACGGCACGGCTTAATGCTTGAAGTTCGTTAATCTTTGATTCAATGAGGTATTGACCCTTAACTTCACTCTTGTCTTTAGCATCTTGTAATTGTTGGTCTAAGAATTGAATTTGTTTATCGATATAATCAGTAAGTTTCATATTATGCACTCCCATCTGTTCTATTTTTCACTTACATCCTACCAGATTTGAACTCGTTTATCAGGTTTTAAGTACATCTGATCTTTGGCGGTTACGTCAAAAGTTGTGTAAAAGTCATCAAGATTCTTAACTTGAACAGATGCTCGAAGTGGAGCAGGTGCATGCACGTCAATTGATAGTAATAGATTCTGGTATTCTGGGGTGGCTTTCATTCGCCAAATCCGACCCCAGTTGGTAAAGAACTGGTATAAGTCAGTGTCATCACCATTTTTAGCGGCTTCTTCAGCACAGCTAAGACCACCCGCATCAGCGATATTCTCTGAGACGGTCAGGTTACCGTTAACTTTACCACCCGCAAATGGAATGCCGTTGAATTCGTCAATCATTTTCTGGGCTAACTTGGAGAAGTGTTCGTGATCGGACTTGGTCCACCAATTATTCAGGTTACCATACTGGTCGAATAAAGAGCCATTATTGTCAAAGGCGTGTGAAATTTCATGAGCCATAACCGCTCCGATTCCGCCATAATTAGCGCTTTCGGGTTGATCTAAACTGTAAAATGGTGCTTGTAGAATGGCGGCCGGGAAGACAATGATGTTTTTAAAGGGATGATAGTAAGCATTCACGGTGTTGGCACTCATTTCCCAACGTTCTCTTTCCACTGGTTTGTTCCACTTTGAGAATTCGTCTTGGTTGGCAATTTTTTCAAAGTTAAGTAGGTTACTTAAAACCGTGCCACCATCTTTTTCCTCGGTAACGTGAAATTTCTTGTAAAGCGGATCTAGTTCATCAGGATATCCGACTTGAACTCCAAGGGTAGAAAGCTTTTTAGTTGCCATCTTCTTAGTGTCGTCGCTTAACCATTGGTTGTTTGAAAGTCGGTTTTTATATACGTCGATCATACTATCAACCATTTGATGAACGTCAGCTTTGGCTTTTTCACCAAAGTATTTTTTACCGTAGTAGTCACCAACCACTTGATCAAAAGTTCCTGATGCAAGGTAGTAGGCGGCCTTCTTTTTATTAGTGGCTTCCTTCTTGCCTGAGAGCGATCTACTATAGGTCCCACCAACTACCCGGAATTCGTCTGAGAGAGCGCCACTGTACCCATTAAGTGTCTTCACAAGCATCCAGTCCTTCATAAGCTGGAAGTGAGATGAAGTTAAAAGTTCGGAAAGATTACTAAAGAATTGGGGTTCGGTGACGATGATCTTTTCAGGAAGGGTACCCACTAATTGGTTAATGGCTTCCTTTAGGTTCAAGGCATTGGTTGACCGAGCTAATTCGTCGGTACTTTCTGGGTTGTACATTTTACTGTAGTCAGCAGCTTCTTCAGCTGACTTGACGTTTGGGGCGATTAAGCGATCAAATTCAACCGCATTTTCAACGATCTTTTGACTGTCGTTCTCACTATATCCAGCCATTTCAAATAACTTGGTGGTCATTTGAATGAAGATTGGCATTAAGGTTTTGGCCGCTTCATTATCTTTTTCGTAGTAAGTTTTATCTGGCATAAAAAGGGAAGGTCCACTCGCAAAGAGGGCGTTCACTTTCGCATTCTTCATGTCAGGATCAAGTCCCAATGAAAATGGGGTTGGGAGTCCAGAAAGGATCCAATCGGGGAGCTGATCGTTTAAATCATTGTAATTTTCCAGATTACTGATTCGGTCAAGGACTGGCTTTAAAGGCTTAACGCCATCTTCATCACGCTTTTTGAAGTTATTAGTCATGTTATAGAACTTTTTGTATTCTTCGAGTTCGGGGGTTTTAGCGGTTAATTGACCACTTGATAGGTCGGCTGAATCCTTCATTAAGGTCTTGTCGATATCATCAACTAGATCCATGAAACCACCGGTTGAAGAGTGATCAGACGGGATGGTTGCTTGTTTAATCCATGCTCCATTAATGGCGTCATAGAAGTCGGTTTTTAGTTCCGACTTATCAATTGGAAATTCTTTGTTAGTCATAGTCATTGTCCTTTCGAATTTTTTCTCATAATTAAATGGTATCAAAAAAGTCCCATGAATGTTGTTCATGAGACTCATTTTTTTCGATTATTTATTTATTTAGGTCTTCAATTGAGTTAACGTTCTTCATGTACTTCGGAACAGCTAAGCCAACTTTAGCCTTGTCAATACTGGTACCAACGATTTCAACGTTGTTTTTGTACTTCTTGTACATCGGTGCCATCGTTGTTGGCAACCAACCAGCAGTTGAAGCATCGGCCGATCCAGTTGAAAGGGCCGTCCACATTGGTTGAGCTTCCATTGCTGAAAGGGTTGGTTTATAACCCTTCATCCGTAGCAGTTGAGCAACCACGTTGGATGATGACAATTCGGAATCCCAGGAAACGAGGACCAGTTTAACGGGTTGACCGTGTCCCTCAGGAACACCGTTAAGCCACTGTTTAACTAGTTCGGGGTGTTTATTGATGAATTCTTTTGAGGCTTTTTCAGCATTTTCACCCTTATCAATCTTAAACATGACTTCACTCATTAATTCGTCGTTCCAGTGGAATTGTCTGAGAAGTTTTGTTGCTCCAGGATTTTTCTTTTCAAATCCCTTGTGGATGATAGTTTGAATGTGTTCACCCTTACCATAAGCGTTCTTTGGATCTTTTAAGAACTTGATGGGATACTTTTGAAACATCCAGTGCGGGGTCCAACCAGTAATTACGATTGGTTGTTTGTACTTGAGCGCTTTATCAAGAGATGAAAGCATGGCAGCAGTAGAACTAGCTTGAAGTTGCCATTTTTCCTTCTTAAGTCCATAAGTGTTTAGCGCCTTGGTGGTTGATGACATGATTCCGGCTCCGGAATCAATTCCAGTTATTGTGTAGTTAACTTGTGGTCCAACTTTAGCGTTGGGATTGTACTTTGGTGGATTTACACTACATGCGGTTAGAGTTACCGCTAAAAGTAACGCGGAAGTGATTCCTAGAATCCATTTTGTAAATTTTTTATTCATTATTTATTTGCTCTTGCATCAGCTTTATTGGCACCACCAAGGCCTTTACTGATTTTATCAAGAACAATGGCAAGAATAACGATTGCGATACCCGCTGCAAAACCAGTACCAACATCATTTCTACCAACGGCAAAGTAAACGGCTTCTCCAAGCCCCATTGTACCGATCATTGAAGCAATAACTACCATTGAGAGGGCAAGCATGATTCCCTGGTTAATCCCTGACATAACGGTTGGTTTTGCTAGTGGGAACTGAACTTTGAAGAGTTTTTGCCATGCGGTACAACCAAATGATTCCGATACTTCAAGGTATTCACTTGGGACTTGTCTAATTCCAAGGTTGGTCATGTTGACGATTGGTGGAATTGAGAAGATTACGGAAGCAAATACACCAGGAACTTGACCGATTCCGAATAAAGCAACGGCAGGGATCAAGTAAACGAAAGCTGGCATGGTTTGAAGAAATGACATGATTGGACTCACAATAGTTTCCACAATTTTACTTTTAGCCATCCAGGTTCCAAGTGGAACTCCAATGATGACGATTAAAAGGCAGGTTGTCAGAACCAAGTCCAAAGTTTGAGTCATGTCCCGCCAGTATCCTTGGTTCCAGATTAAAAGGAAGCCAAGAAGTTCAAAGAGCATGAAGCCCCAGTGTTTTGTTTTGCGAAATAAGAACCAGGTTCCAAGTAGGATAATGACAATAAACAACCAAATTGGGATAATGTCAAAAACCCATTGGATTCCGTTCATAACGGTATTTAAGAAAAGCGTAATTGCATTAAAGAAACCAGCAAATCCAGTTAACCAAGCAAAAAAGTCATTGACCCACTTGGCAATGGGAATTGCACCAATGCTAGCGATAGATAACAAACTATTCATTAGTTATCTCCTCCTTTCTTCGTAGCCATGGCATCAAGAACGGCACTTCTTAAAATAATACCCTTCAGATGTTTTTCGTCATCAACCACCGCGTATGGGATTGGTGATTTAGAGATGGCATTGAACAAGTCACCGATTGGTGTACTTGGAGCAGTAGTTGGAACATTTGTTTTTAATGCGATGTGAAGATCTTTTTCGTGTTTATCAATCATTTCGTTGACGTCATCAGCGTCGACAATTCCAACGAAGTGGTCTTGTGAATCAACAACAAAGATACTTGAGATTTGGTCTTCCTTCATCCGACGAAGGGCTAACTTAGGACCGTCTTTTTCGATATTAACGGTATTTGGCTTAACCATGACGTTGTATGCGGTAAGAATCTTAGAACGATCAACGTTTTCGATGAATTTCTTAACGTAATCATTTTTAGGATGATCAAGTAAGTCTTCTGGTGTATCAACCTGAATGACGTCGCCATCGTGCATCATCATGATCCGATCACCAACTCTTAGTGCTTCATTTAGGTCATGACTGATAAAGATAATGGTTTTATGCAACTTCCGTTGTAGTTCCAATAATTCATTCTGCATTTCCCGCCGATTCAATGGATCAAGAGCTGAGAAAGCTTCGTCCATCAAAAGAATATCAGGATCATTAGTGATGGCACGTGCTAAACCAACTCGTTGTTGCATTCCACCAGATAGTTCAGTTGGATAACTATCGTCGTATCCGTGAAGACCCACCATCTCTAGTGATTCGTGGGCCTTTTTTTCACGTTCTTCTTTGTCAACGTCTTGAACTTCAAGTCCAAAAGCAGCATTTTCAAGGATGGTACGGTTAGGAAGTAAGCCAAAACCTTGAAATACCATACTCATTTTTTTACGACGAAGGTTAAGTAATTGTTTCTTATCAAACTTCATGATGTCTTCTCCATCTAAGTAGATGGATCCAGAAGTAGGGTCAATCAAGCGATTAAACATTCTTAACATGGTTGACTTACCCGAACCAGATAGTCCCATGATAACGAAAATTTCGTTGTTTTTAATTGAGAAGTTAGCATTATCAACTCCAACTGTACTACCAGTTTCTTCAAGAATTTGAGCCTTATCTTCTCCCTTAGATAAAAGTTCTTGTGCTTTTTTAATATGAGGACCAAAGATTTTAGTGATGTGATCAACTTTGATTTTTTCATTATTATTTTGAGCCACAGAACTCCTCCTTTCGATTAACACTGACAATTAAAGTAAAAATATCTACATTAACCAACTTAACAAGTACAACCGTATATGTCAACTTTTCTACCATTTATAAAGCGCGGCACACCGGTTTTTACGGGTTCTATGTCCTTACTCTGATGTAGGTTCTCGTAATGTAATTTTATTTTAAAATTAATGTTAAAAGATGAGAAATGTGTTAGAAGAATTGTCCGATCCCATAGTGAATGATCATGGTAATGATTCCCACGATGACGTTTCTAATTACCGCAATCTTCACCAGACCATTCCCAAGTTCGGCACTTAAGAATCCGGTGATAGCTACAGCAATGATGACAGCGATGATAGTTCCAGGCCACTGAAGTCCGACGGGAAGCAGCGTCATGGCAAGTAGTGGGAGAATTCCACCAAGTGCAGCAGAACACAGCGACGAGAAAGCGGCACTCCACGGACTTAGATATTTCCCTAACTGAAGGTCATATTTGACGCTCACTACCGTTTCAAGCGGTTTTTTTGATAATAGATCCTTTGCAATTTCAGTTGCCGTTTCTTTACTAACCCCACGGCTCATGTAAAATTGAACGACACTTGCCATTTCATCATCGAAATTGGTTTTTAAAAGCTTGCTTTCGGTTTTAACGGCCGCTTCCTCAGTGTCACGTTGGGAACTTACTGAAGCATACTCTCCTCCTGCCATTGAAAAGGCACAGGCAAGCAGATCCGATAGTCCGGCAATGAAAATGGTGAGGGGATTCGTAGTAGCTACAGCAACTGAAAAAAGGACTCCAACGACAGTGAGAATTCCATCATTTGATCCAAGAACGCCGGCACGGAGATTGTTCAATTTCTCATCCATGGTATTGTCGTTATTATCTTTTAGTTGTTTCTTTAAATGAAGACGCATCTGCTTACCTCCTAAAATGCTAATCCGACTAAACGACCAACAAGGTAGGCAACGGTCATGGTTACTAACCCCGAAATGACGTTTCGTATCAGTGACTTAGTCCGGTTAGCGTTTCCAAGAATGGCAGCAACGTATCCGGTGATTGAAAGTGCCAAGACGATGGCAATGTAGGTCCCAAGCACGCGATATTGCGCTGGTGCAACGAAAATAGTTACCAGGGGAAGAATTGATCCAGTTGGAAACGAGATCATAGATGCGATGGCAGCGGCATAAGGATTAGTGAAATCATTTCGATCAAATGAATATTTTTCACGAACCACGGTAGTGAGGGGATCCTTTTGCATCATTTCGGAAGTTGCTCTTTCAGCCAGGGCGTTTGCCATTCCGGTTTTAAGGTACTTATTTTTAACGTAGTTAAACTCGTCATCATAATGATTTTTAAGGCCTTGTTTAACAAGATCAATTGCCTGACGTTGTGAATCTTTCTGGGTGTTAACCGAGACGTATTCTCCCATCGTCATGGATACCGTTCCGGCAAGCATTCCCGCTAAACCTGAAATTAGAATTGCCCAATTACTAGTTGATGCACCAGCGACCCCGAGGACAATTCCAGCAACCGATAGGATCCCATCATTGGCACCCATAACACTAGCCCGCAAAACGTTGATTTTCTGGGCAAGCGATGTTTTCATTTTTGACATAACTGACTCCTCCAGTTTATAATGATTATAATCTAGCTCAACTACTATTTTACCGCAATAACTTGACATAGTAAACACGAAAGAGAAATTAGGCATAAAAAAAGCACCATGAACAAATGTCATGGTGATCGATTTTTGAAATAAAATTAGTTTTTTAATTAGTCCTTTGATGAAGTTTTGGACATTTCAACAACTTTTTGGTTGTTGCTCTTGTTTTGACTCTGTTGGTCCTTTTCCTTTGCTTGACATTCTTTACAAATTCCATGAACTTCAACGTTTGAAACTGATGGATCAAATCCAACCTGTTTGGTTGCGTCCTGTAAGTCTTTATCAATTTGCTTGAACTTTGGATCATCAATATCAATAATTTTTCCACAGGTATCACAAATGGCGTGAAAATGGGGATGACTGTAAAAGTCATAGCGATATCCACCATCTGGATTTGGCAATTCAATCACGATTCTAAGCTTTTTAAATAAACGTAAGTTATTGTAAACAGTTGCCATACTTAGGTTGGGAAAGGTTTCTTCCAAAAAATGGAAGATGGTCTCAACTGAAGGATGGTTATTGTGATCGATAAGGTACTTTAAAATAATTTGTCGTTGCGGGGTAATTCGGACATTGTTACTTTTAAGAATGTCCATGGCTTTCCCATACGCTTCTTTCTTCTCTTTTTCATTCATAAATATGCACTCCCATACATTATAATGTTACTCTTTTATTTCAATAATCATTCTAGTAGCTTATGGAACACAATTCAACTGAAATCACTGAAATAATTGAAATCTAGCGGATTTCGGGGATCGGACTACTTGAGAGAAACCTAATCTTTTTATTATACCTATAAGATTATGCTGATTATTATTTAATAGAATAGAGATGTTTGGCTGTTTTAATTCTTGAAAAGTAAACTTGATCATGTGATTTAATAATTCGGAAATTAGATCCGGAGCAATTCCGACCTCAAAGATAAAGTAAAACTGGGGTTGGTTATTTTCTAAATTACTGATGGCAAAGATTCCGAGTAGAGTATGAGTGTTTTTGTCCAACACTCCCCAAATCAGAGCCTGAGATTTCATGATTTTACGCATGTCAAGATTAACTAGATCGGCTGTTCTAGTGGGGTTATACTCACCATCCAGGCGAACATTGGCAATTGTGCGACCATTTAAGAGTGAGGTTATTTCGCCAAGATTCATGGTAGTCAGCCAATCCATTTCAAGGTGAGCGGTAAAAATTGGGTGGTAACTTTCAAGTTTCGTCATGGTTTTTTCTCCTTTATATTATTCCAAAATTGTTTGATGTCATGCTCGAGTTCATGAGGGTTGTGAGCAATCTGATAATTTTTCCATTGTTGAGGATAAAGGTTTGTGTACTTTTTCTGGGTAAATCTTTGATCCATTAATACAACGATTCCCTGATCATGTTTACCACGGATGAGACGTCCGGCAGCCTGAAAAACGTTGTTTAAGCCCGGTAGTTGATAAGCATATTCAAATCCGTGACCATTTTCTGCATCAAAGTAGTCCCGAATCAGGTTGGTTTCTGGGTTAAGTCCCGGAAGTCCAACCCCGACAATCCCAACTCCAATTAATTTATCACCGACCAGGTCAATTCCCTCCGAAAAGATGCCACCAAGAAGGGCAAATCCGACAACAGGATGGTCGTTTGGTTGATTGAATTGATTGATAAAGCTGGAACGCGCTGCTTCATTCATGCCAGCTTCTTGTTTGATTGTTTTAACCGTGGGGTGTTGTCTGTTAAATTCATCGTAGATTTTTTCTAGGTACACTCCTGATGGAACAAAGATCAGGTAGTTGCCGGCTTTCCCGCTGATCATTTTGTTGATGGTATCAACAATCTTAGAGATGCTTTGGTCACGTTTTTGAAATGTAGTATTGATGTAAGAAGTGATGATGATATTCTGGTTTGCTTTTGGAAATGGGGAGGGCAGTTGATACTTCAAACTATTGTCTTCGTCACCGAGAACCTTGGCATAGTAGTTCATCGGTGAGAGGGTGGCCGAAAACAACACTGCTCCGCCACCAAGGTTAAGGGTCTCGGCTAGATTGTGACTTGGATCCATACAGAAGAGACGAACAGTCGTATTCTTACCATTGATGAGGATTCTCGTTTTGTAATTTGGACCATAGTACTCGTTGATTTTGAGGTATCCCGTACACTGAAAGAAAAAATCAAGCACCAAGTCCAGGTCATCACCGTCGTCTTGTTTTGCGATCCACTTCCGGAGAACCTTGACTAGGTTAGTAACCGCTTTTGTAAATTTATCCAGTGGATCATCGAGTGCGACTTCGAATTTATGATCTTCCTTTAGTGGTTTGGCAATTACATTAAATTGACGTTTGAGTGATCGTAACTTGGTTAAGACCTTTGCGTTTTGTTCCTTGTTCTTTGATAGAAGCTTGATAACTTTTTCTAATGGTTCAGATGATAGTTCGGTTGAGTACATGTCACGAGAACGATCGACTAGGTTATGGGCCTCATCAATCAAGTAAAAATTCTGATAGTCTTGCACCTCAAAGAAGCGTTGAAGGTGAACCTGTGGATCAAATAAGTAATTGTAGTCACCGATGATAACGTCACAAAAAAGGCTGATATCAAGCGAGAATTCAAAGGGATCAAGTGTGTATTTTTTTGCGTACTTTTCCACCACGTCACGCGTGATCTGGTGATTATTTTTTAAAATATCCTTTAGGGCTGGTTTTAAGCGATCATAGTAGCCAAGCATATAGGGATTATCCTCTGGTGATTTGTCACGTTCATCATCAAACGTAATCTTGTCCTTAGCGGTAAGGGTAATGCTTCGAAGTCGTAATCCATGATTACTCATGAGATTAATGGCGTCTTCAGCAACTCGTCGAGTACTTTGTTTAGCCGTTAAGTAGAACACCTTTGAAATGAGATCATTTCCCATGGCTTTGATGGTAGGAAAGAGGGTTGAGATGGTTTTACCGGTTCCAGTGGGAGCTTCTGCAAACAAGTGGCGGTTAGAAGCGACGGTCTTATACACCGCAGCTGCCAGTTCATGTTGACCCCTTCGATACGTTGGGAAGGGAAATTGAACTTTTTTGGCAGTGATTCTTTTTTCTTCATTTAACTGGTCTTTAAGTTCAAGCCATTCCCCAAATTCGTGAATTAAGTTGTCAAAGAAACGTTTGGAATCTTCGTATGTAATGGAACGTTCCTTTTGCGTAATTTCTTCCTCGGGGGTTTGGACGTACGTCAGTCGCATGGTGACCGACGTAATGGAGGGATTTTTTGTCATCAGCAAATAGGCATATGCCTTTACTTGTCCCCAGTAAAGAATCATTTTGTTTTCTGGAATATCGTTAAACTCAATGTCAGAGGTTTTGATTTCTTCGATTGTGGCTGATTTATCACTCATGATGACACCATCGGCACGACCGTGAACCAAAAAATCAGTCTGATTAACCTGGACTTTCTTTTCTAGATAGTATTCCCTTTCATAGTTGTTAGGACGTTTCTTTTGAATTTTCCGGTGGATTTTAGTGCCAGCTTGAGCCGTGTTCAGACTACTAAGACTACTATTTAGATCTCCGCTTCGAAGTAAAAATTCAACGAGATCTCTGACTCCAACTTTGTTCACTATTTCCACCTCCTTTTTTCAATAAAAAAACAACTTCAAACGAAGTTGTTTTATTCTTCACGCCAACGATTGAACTCGTTTGCATGAGATCCTAAGTAATTCATTGCCTCTTTGGTTAGCCGATCAACCTCAGTTTTTGTTTGATCTGGCATTACGTGATAGAAATTACAAACATATCCTTCAGCAATGTCTTCGTATTGTTCTCTTCGTCCGTAGCCAGCATCGTTAAATAATTTATCTAATCCTTTGACGTCGTTTTTTCCGGCTTCATAGACTTGCTGAGCTAGATTAGTTTTGTTTTCACCTAACATTGTAGCGGCATATTTTATGATAAAATCATTCATATCAATGATGATGTTTTGGCGTTGTTTACGTTCTATTTTCTTCTTCGACATATTTTCACCTCACTATTAGTTTAAAGCATTCGCCCAATAAATGAAAATAGAAAGTGAAAGCTTAAAAAGAACGCAAAATTTATGTTATGATAAGCGCACTAAACTTGGTCGAATCCATACATGTGATAAGATTAAACTGATGTTATTAGAGAAGCGGGTGATTGTTTGGATAATTCAGTTAATCAAGTTGTTAAGGACTTGAAGTATTCGATGAATAACAATTTATTGGTAAATTTGACCCAGCAAAATACAACGGTCTTCTATACTGGCGTGGTCGTTGCCCTTGATGCTGCCGGTGCAATTTTGATCACGTACGATGATTACGGGCTTGCTAACGGACTGGTCTACGTTGTTTACGGAGATATCGATGATATTGACTTTCAAAGTGAGGACCTCACCAAGATGGAGGGACGTATCCGAATGTCTCGTCAATTAAAACTGAACGGAACTAAGCAGGAAGTAATGAAGCTTAATTCTAAAAATGATCTGTTGACCCAGATTTTGGGCAATTCATTTGTCGACCAACAAGCGGTGATGGTGGTAACTCAAGACGGCAATTCCGTTGAAGGGTTCATTAATTCATTGTCGGACTTTGAATTTTCCCTTTCCGTTGTTGATAAATTCGACAACGAAAATGTGACCCATAAGACCATCATTAAACCGTTGGTTCGTTCGGTTGAGTTTCTTGGAACCGAGTTAAAGTTATTAACGGATTCTAAGTCAGTTTTATTTGCCAAACACATTGCCCCGAAAGTCATCGACGGACAATTAGCCATTGAAGCCAACTTGTACTCGGCCATGGAAACAGGGAGAAGAATTGTGATGATACCGAAGATTCATTCTGATTTGTTTTTCATTGGTCAGGTGAAAGCGGTTAATTCTGATTCCGTTATGTTTTCGTTGGTTGATATGATGGGACGATTTGGTGGATATGAACTCATTAAGATTGATGAGATTGATAAATTAGTGATTAAAAGTGATTATTTGCGGCTAATTAATCACTTCGTGTCCATCAATTCGGCTAATGGGGTCTTCGTTCAACCCGTGTTAAATAATGATCGAAGTTTTGATTCGACGATTAATCTATTTGAAGCCACGATTCAAATGGCCATCAAATTTCAACGGGTGGTTAGAATAAAAATGAATGACGGCCAATCTTACCTCGGATTTCCCGTGAAGTACGAGCATGGTCAGATAACCGTTCAAATCGTTGACAAAGCAAAATTATTCGTCGTGAATAATCAACTCATTAATCTCGGAGATATTGACGAGATTGCTTTTGGCTACCTTGACTCATATCTAATTGAGCAACAAATCGGATAAAAAAACGATGGCTCTTATAAAAGTCATCGTTTTTATTTGTTATGAACAATAAACTGCTTAATTATTTTTACTTCATCCTGAGTAGGCTGAATTTGCATACTCTTGATGGCATGAAATCTCTCCACCGTCATGTGTAGGTCAACGGCCATTTGGTTGTCAGGGATGTCATGTTTTTCTTGGAATTTAATTAGATCGGTTGCTACCTGACTAAATTCTTCTCCAATTTTCATTTTGCTTCCTCCTCTACTTCGCTTACTTGACTCTATTATACATTAATTTATTTATTTGAGACAAAGAATACTAGAGCAGAAGCAGAACTACTTGAAGTAAGATGACGTTAAAAACAAAGACGAGCCAGTCCACCTTTGTGATTTTAATGGTCTGATAAAAAGTTCGTGGCTGACCTTCGACAAAACCATGTGATTCCATTCCTTGAGCTAAGTTTTCTGACCAGCGAATTGCTGATAAAATGGCTTTAAAGTATAGGGTCGGTGACCACCAGTGTAATTTAACTCCCCGCATCAAACTAGCAGTTTTAATCTTGTTAACTTCGGCTTGAATTTCTGGTAGAAGGTTGAAAGCCGCCATTGCCCCATAAACAAATTTACTTGGGAGCCGGAGATTTTGCTCTAACGAATTAACCAGTTCGTATAATTTAGTGGTTAACGTGAAGGCCGCTCCATAGACGATGTAAACGTAGATCCGAGTAAATAATAGGATTCCCGCGTGCGTGCTTTTAGCGTATAAAATCTGGGAGATCAGTAATCCGACCGCAGGAATGAAGGCAATCAGAAGGATCCATAACAGATGCTTGAAGTTTACGTGTTTCACTATGAGATAGGCGAGTCCACAGACGATTAGCACACTGTTACCAACGATACTGGTAGTGAAAGAAACTTCTAGGGCAATGATCAATACCAGAACGAATTTTAGACTAGGATTCATGAACATCCTCCTTGTAAGTTAATCGATGATTGGCAAGTTCAATAAAGAAATCAGCATTTTCGACGAGGTCAGTCCGTTGATGGGAAGCAAAAATAATGGTTTTTCCGTTTTTAGCCTCGTTCTCAAGGATCCGCGAAATAATGACGGTTGATTTTTGGTCAAGACCAGCGAATGGTTCGTCAAGCATTAGGATGGGTGCATCCCGAATCAACATAATCACGATCTGGAGTTTCTTCTTTTGCCCACCACTTAGTGAGTAGACAACCCGATCCAAAAGATGATCAAGGTGCAGGGCCTTTAAGAGGTCGTTAATTCGGTCATCAGTCCATTGTTTGGTGATGGCATTTTTCTTGGCTAGAGTCAGTTCGTCTTTAAGCGTGATGGTTAAAAATTGGTCTTCTGAATTTTGGAAAATCAAGTTTTCGGACTTCATGAGAGAGGGAAGTGAAGACTTTTTAATGTTATGATTCATAATTTTGACGACCCCGTTGTACGAATGGAGGCGAGACAGCGCCTTAAAGAAGGTGGACTTTCCGCTTCCATTCTTCCCATTTAGGTAAGTGATTCCGGGATACAGGTCAATGTTTTCTGGTTCAATCAGATTTTGATTGCCGTTCGTCATGGAAAAATTTAATAAATTAATCACGGGATCGTTATTTGACATAATCTTGTAGTGGATCTCTTCTTTAGGGTCGTTTACAAGTTCATTTTTAATCTGGTCAGCCGTAACGGCTTGAACTGAGCCAGCTTGGACGTTAAAGAAATGATCAGCCACGTCGAGATAGTCAGAAAGATTGTGGTCAGAGATAATGATGGTCCGATTGTTTTTTTCTTTTAATTGAATCAATCGTTCGATGATGTCTTTTTTGCTATCAACATCAACGTTACTAAATGGTTCGTCCAGTAAAAGGACGGGACGTTTCATCGCAACTGTCACGGCTAAGGCAACTTTTTGCTTTTCGCCACCCGACAAGGTGGTAATGGCCCGATTTTTAAGTTCACTAATACCACAAAACTTTAAAGCAGAGTCAATCCGGTTGGGCATTTTAACAGGGTCAACGTGAAGGTTGCCAAGGGCAAAAATGAGTTCTTCTTTGACGGTCTTCATCGCAAACTGATGGTTTGGATCCTGAAATAACATGGCTGGTTTTTCATCCATGTCAATTTTTCCGGTTAGTTGGCCTTTGCTATATTTTGGATACAATTGAGCAATTAGTTTTAAGAGGGTGGTTTTTCCACTACCAGTGGGACCAAACAGGAGATTGATGCTATTTGGTTCAAAATTTAAATTGACCTGATTTAGAATTTTATCCTGCTCAGGATATGAAAATGATAGATTTTTAATTGTTATCATTGATTATTCTCCATAAAAAAAGACGTTTCAAGCGCGAGTGCGAGAACGTCCAGCTGATGTATCTAAGCTCAATCTTATCTTCCCTGCGCTGGCATTGTCCAAGTCAGGTTCAACGGGTATAATCTCAGCCACTCGGCACCCCTATGTTTAATTAAACTTAGTATATCAAAGATGGCATAAAAATCAATTTTCAATTAGAATAGGGAAGATAGGAAAATGAAGCGGAGGATACTTTCATGAATTCATGGTGGAATCTTATAGGTGTAGTTGCATGGATAGTTGTGTTAATCGTGTTGATCTTTATGATTAAAAATATTCGATCACGACGAATTAAGATGATTATCGAGGATAAAAAAACTTTTGAATGGCGTAATTTTTTGATATCAATTGGCGAAATTGTTTTTTTTGTTTTGCTGCTGACTTTGATGGTATATACGACTTTCTTCAGAAATATTACTAAAACCAATAATCGAAACGTGATTACGACGTCTCAAGTCGAACCATTGATTATTCAAAGTGATAAGAATGGCTCCTACTACGTAAAGGTTGAAGGTAATAGAGGACCGATCCAGCAGTATTCGTTCTGGCTAAAGAACATTAAGTATCAACTGCCAAGTACGAATGCTCAGGTAGTTACTACGCGTGGAAACGCTGAAGTCACTGGCCGTAGTTACAAGTTGAAGCATAAAAACATCAAGTTAAATGACGAGCATTTTCAAAATGCGTGGGCCAAGGTGGTTACCCTGAGATACAAAGGAAACTTTTGGAACGGTTTGGGGATGCATGCTGGTAAGGATGCTAACCAATTCATCTTAATCAGAGTTCCAAACAAGACATTTGTGCAAAAAGAAAAATAATTAACTAACCACCGATAAGCACGTATCGGTGGTTTTGTTTAAATTGAGGTGTTTAAAATGAGTGAAAAAATTCCAGAGACAATGGATGAAATTAAAAATTTGTTAGACGAACTAAAAAAAGAGGGCAAAACGATTACACTGGATGAGCTGATCCTTGATAACGTCGAGGAATTAGCTCAAGCCTATCTAGATGCGGCGGAAGAAGGCCATTATGACTCTGTAAAAGTGGTTGATGATAAGACAATTGAATTTGTTAGCATCACTGGGAAAACGGTTGGAAAATACGTTTCTAAAGGACAAAGTTTAATTGACGACTTTAAGGATAATTCGCTAAAGTTAGAGTTGGACCTTGAAGCAAGCGCAAATAAGGTCGCAAATGAATAATTTACTTGCAATTTACTGTGTTTATCGATAGCATAGTATTTGTTAAGCGCCCTTAGTGTAATGGATAGCACATGAGATTTCGGTCCTCATGATCCGAGTTCGACTCTCGGGGGGCGCATATATTATTTGCCGGTTATTTTCAAAACACCTATAGAAAGCAAATGTAAGGGCTGACAAAATTATTAAAACTGGTATACTTAGTTAACGGAGATTAAGTCGCAAAGGAGCCTCACTACTTTTAGTAGTGGGGCTCCTTTTGTGTTTAAATGATCACCCATTCCATTGATTAATTGAAATCTTTTCTAGTGATGATGGAATTGTATAAGAGTTTTTGTTCTTATTAATTTTACTACTATCAACATTTTGAATGCTATCACCAACGGACAAAATTAATGGAGTTTTGTCATCTTGGACTTTCCAGACATTTCCATCACTCATTGTTATGCTTTTATGAGGGTTAATCTTAATTTTACTCCAATTATCGTTATCGTTATCAATTGATTCAGTGATGTTGTTAGCATTATCATCGCTGGAATTCATCAGGGAATTAAAATCAAGTGCTTGACTTGAATCAGCAGGTTTTTTTGAATCGTTTAGTGACTGATATACATTAATTTGATTATCTTCTAAAATCTGGTTTGGTGATAATGGTTGGTTTGAGTTATTAGTAATTTTATACATAAAAATAACTCCAGTTTTTCCATCAGTAGTGTCCCCAGTTGCTTCTTTAATTACTTGTACGACACCCTTAGGAGTGACGATTTTATCCCCATCAAAATGAATCAAATTATTATTTTGCTTTTTAGAGATGGTCGCGTTTGTGTTTTTATTGATTTCTTTACTAATATGTTGGTTTACGTTATTTGAGGCATGATCATCAGATCCTGTCTGTGCTTTAGACACTAAAAAGAATGCGATGATAGATATAATAATTGCTACATATTCCCACCAAACTTTATACCAGACTTTTCTTAATGGGGTTTGTGTAGGCTTAACAATTTTTTGCATGAAAGCAAATACTGCTGAAATGATTAAAAGAACTACAGAAACAATTGAGAGAAGTGGTGTAACGAAATAAATTGCATTTCCAATAATTCCTAGTATTGGGGAGACAATTGAATTACCCCAGCGACGATTTTGCTGTAATTGGACGATATGTAGAATTAGTCCTATTACTGCAAAAAGATTAAGTATAACTGCAGTAGTTCCAAGAGATTGTGTACCACCAAATGCATCTGCGAAAGAACTGCCAATTATTAGGAACATTGCACAAAATAGTACAATTGCATTTATAATATCGTCAATTCCTATCCAAACGTTTAATTTTAGTTTCATAAAGAAACCTCCTATAAAGAATTTAAGTATTCAGCTTTTATAGTCATCAGTATTTGGACTTTTGTACATATTATTCTAATTATTCTAATTTGTAACATGTATAATATGTTAACATTTAGTTAAGATTATTAAAAGAAGCTTTAAAACTAAGCACAAACATTAAAAAGGTTTGTTTCCTCAAATGGTGGTAAACTTTTATTGAATCAACTTTAGGAGGGAATTTTATGAGTGAAAGTGTAGTAATTTTTGGAGTTGGAAAAGGATTTGGCTTTTCAATTGCCAAAAAGTTTGGTGAAGCTGGCAAGACACCGATTATGGTGGCTCGAGATGCTGCTCAGTTAAAGCAGTTTGTTAAAGATTTGGATCAAGAGGGGATTAAAGCTGATTTTATTGTTGCTGATGTTACCGATCCAGCTCAGGTAACAAACGTATTTAGTAAGATTAAAATGGCATACGGGATTCCTCAGACCATGGTTTATAACGTGGGTGACAAGACTTTAGATACACCATTCTCATTACCACTAGACCAAGTTAAAGAAATGTACAATACCAACGTCTTTGGTGCCGTTACCATCACCCGTCAGTTCGTTGGTCTTTCAGACGATCAAAAGGAAAACCGGAACATTCTGATTACTGGTGGTGGAGCTGCCTTTCATCCTACCAAAGGCAATGTCACTTTAGCAGCTACTAAAGCAGCTTTAAGTGATTACGCCTTTTCACTTCATGATGCGGTTCAAGATGATAATATCTACGTCGGTTTGATTACCATTCAGGGACTATCTGGTAGTAGTGAAGAGATGCAGCCTGATAATGTTGCCAAAGTATACGTGAAAGCCGCTGAAGATCGCTCTGAAAAGGAAATTAAATATCCCGAGAAGCCGTCAGATTTTTAAGAAAGAAGATTAAAAATGGCTGATAAAGAGAAAAGTGCGCTTTTAATCATTGATTACACCAATGACTTTGTTGATGATCAGGGGTCTTTGACCGCCGGGAAGCCAGCTCAAGCGTTAGACCAATCAATTAGCGACTTGGCTGAAAAATTCAAAAATGATGGTCAGTTTGTTATATTTCCAACTGATGTTCATAAAAAGGATGATCCATACAGTCCTGAGACGAAGTTGTACCCAACTCATAACGTGCGAGGGACCTGGGGTCGTGAGCTATATGGGAAGGTTGGAAAATGGTTTGATGAGAATCAAAAGTTAGATAACGTTTGGCAAATGGATAAAACCAGGTACAGTGCGTTTGCTGGCACCGATCTGGATCTTAGATTGAGAGAACGAAACGTTAAAACTCTCCATCTGGTGGGTGTCTGCACCGACATTTGTGTCTTGCACACCGCAATTGCTGGATATAACCTTGCTTACAACTTGGTTATTCATAAAAGTGGGGTGGCAACTTTTTCCGATTTGGGTCAGAAGTTTGCGATGAATCATTTCAAGACCGTTTTGGGCGCACAAATCGTTCATTAAAATTGGCACGCCTAATTTTAAAGCATATAATAAACTCAATTGAATAACTGTATGAGGGGGTGCCAAGTGGCTGAGACTATACCCATTGAACTTGAACTGGTTAATACCTGCGAAAGGAATCGTGCGATCTTTAGTTAAGAATATAATTGAAGGCTCCTCATCATTGATGAGGAGCCTTTTTGTGTAGGAGATGTTAGTAGTTGATTACAAATAAATTTACCGATGAATTGATAAGTAATGCGACAACAATAATGAATCAAATCATGAATTGTGATTATGTTAGGGGAATTAAAAGCGGTAAAGTACCAGAAGAGGCGCTAATTAACTACGTTCAACAAGATGAAATGTATTTAGACGGTTACGTTAAACAGTTTCAACAAATTCAGACTGAAACAAGTGATGTGAATTTGAAAAGATTTTTGGCAGGTTGCGTTGCCGGGATTAAAAACGAAAGCACACCGCACGAGGTCATGTTAAAAATTGCAAAAGTGACTGATGATGAGCTTCAAGATACCCGCATGTTCAACGTTACCAAGGATTACGTTGAAAGTATGCGTGAAGCCGTGAGCACTAAGTCCATTCTAGTTGGATTGAGCGTGCTCGCACCGTGTATTTGGACTTACTATGTAGTTGCTACTGAACTAAATAAAACCAACCTTATTAATAATCCATTTAGTGACTGGATCAAATTCTACGCTGATGCAGATGAGGTAAAACAAATTTTTGCTTTTATTGATCTCCAGGCGGAAATTCATCCAAACGAAAGGGCCGTCGCAAATCAAGTTTTTCAGAATAGTTGTCATTATGAATTGGATTTTTGGAACAAAATGTATAACGCTTAGAACTTTTTAGGAGGGAACTATGAGTAGTGAAATAAATCAATATCCAGAAGCTTTAACAATTGCTGGGACTGATTCTGGTGGTGGAGCAGGGATGGAAGCTGATATTAAAACGATGCAGGCTTGTCAGGTGTTTAGCACCAACGTGGTAGTGGGAGTGACGGCACAAAACACCCTTGGTGTTCAAGATACGTATCCACTTCCAAAAAAGATTATTGATGAGCAGTTTGCTTCCGTTTGCGATGATTTTGATATTAAAGCAACTAAGACCGGGGCTTTGTTTGACGAAGAACACGTTCATTTAGTGGCAGATAACATTAAAAAGTACAAGTTGGGCCAAATTGTTGTTGATCCTGTTATGGTAGCCAAGGGAGGGTCAGTGCTACTTGAAGCCGGCGCCATTAAAACCTTGATTAACGAACTGATCCCATTGGCCGATTTAGTAACACCAAACTTACCTGAAGCGGAAAAGATTACGAATCAGTCCATTACTTCCGGTGAAGCAATCAAAAGGGCAGCGCGAAAAATTCAAATTGCTGGTGCTAAAAATGTCATGATTAAAGGCGGACATGATACCGATAAGATCGTAAAGGACTATGTTCTTTTACAAGATGGATCTGATTTTTGGTTGATTACGAAGCGGGTGAATACGGTTCGGACTCATGGTACGGGGGACACGCTTTCTTCAGCAATTGTCGCGGCTTTAGCTCGTGGTGAAAGTATTGAAACTGCCATTCGCTTTGGGAAAGATTATCTGGATAAAATTATCAGAAAACCGTTGATTATTGGTCATGGACACGGGCCCCTAAATCACGGAATGTGGGAGTAATAAATATGCAATTTAATAAAAAAATGCTGCAAATATACCTGGTGGCGGGTACCCAAAATTTTGCTGGTTCTGAAACTGAATTTTTGGATCACATTGACCAAGCTTTAGATGCTGGTGTTACAGCTTTTCAGTACCGTGAAAAGGGTGTAGGTTCACTTACGGGTTTGAAAAGGATTGAGATGGGAAAGAAACTTCGTCATTTAACCACTAAACATCATACTCCACTAATTGTGGACGATGACGTGGATTTGGCTAATCAGATTAATGCGGACGGGATCCACGTTGGTCAAAGTGATGAGAGCGTGCAAAAGGTGATTCGTGATAATCCAGAAATGATAGTTGGATTGTCGATCAGTACCAAAGAAGAGTTAAAACGTAGTGAACCTCTCACTGGCATTGATTATTTAGGAATTGGACCAATTTTTCCGACCACTAGTAAAGCGGATGCCGAGTCACCGATTGGCGTTTCTGGTTTAGTTCAACTACAACGACAAGTATCTTTACCTGTAGTTGCGATTGGTGGAATTAATGCAAGTAACTGTCAGTCAATTTATCAGGTTTCAAACGCTGGAATTGCGGTAATATCAGCAATTATGGACAGCACTAACGTTGAAAAGACAATTAGCAAACTAGAGAGGAAATGATAGTATGACGTCGATTTTAGAAGAAATTAGAAGGGAAAATCCCGTTGTTTTGGACATTCCTAACATGGTGACCCCACAGAAAGTAGCGGATGCAATTAGTTATGTTGGTGGCTCACCAATTATGTGTGACTCTTCAAATGAGGGTCATGACTTGGTGGCAATTGCTAACAGTTTGGTCCTAAACCTGGGGACGATGAACGATGATAGTATTAAATTAGATATAATTGCTGGTCAAGCAGCTAATAATCGTCGTTTGCCGGTGGTGGTTGATCCAGTCGCTGTGAGTGCCTCAGAATTAAGAACGGAAGTTTTTAAGAAGATTAGTAGTGAAATTAATATTGATGTCTTGCGTGGCAACGTTGGTGAGATTGCCTTTATTGCCGGAATTGACTGGGGCAGTCGTGGAATTGATGCTGCTGACGGTAATGGTGATCGCGTTCAGGTTGCTAAAATGGCTGCTAAACAATTTCATTCCACGGTTGTCATTTCAGGAGTTGACGACGTAATTTCGAATGGGGAGGAAACGTATGTGGTCCACAACGGCAGTCATGAATTAGCAATCAACGTTGGATCTGGAGATGTTTTAGATGGTGTCATTGGCGTGGTTGCCGCTCACCATCAAAGTGTTCATGAAATTGCACTAGGGACGGCTATGGTTGGCATTGCTGGTGAACTGGCGGAGCAAAAATATCCGGATGAGCCGGCGTCATTTGAAGTCGAATTCTTCAATAATTTGTACCGACTGGATGACCATCATCTTTCCGATACAATTAAAATTGAAAAAAGCGATGATTAGAAAAAAGCGACCAATTGTTAACAATTGGTCGCTTTTATTTAGTTTTAAGTTTAACGACGACGATGTCTTAAGAACGTAAAGAAGTGAAGGAGGATTGCTAGAAGAACATAGAAAATAACCACAAATGCTACGTAGAAGAGCCAAAATTCTCCGTTAAATTTCAGTCCAAAAACTAATCCTTCAATTAACATTGTCACTAGTGACATTACTGCAATCATACAAAATAATTCGATATAACGTTTCAAAGTACTATCATCCTTTCGTGGCTTGTTGGCAATCTTTTGTCCCCACCGTTTACACAGTTCAATTTTTTTAGGGTCAGGAATTCCCTTACTTCCCCAGGTATGTGTTCCAATAACCTCTCCAAGTTTGATTAGACCAGCTGCGGTCATGATCTTATCAATGGTCCGAAAGGTTTGATCGGTAATGCCGGTAAAGAAGTTTTGAAATGAGGAGAGAAAGCAAGTAGTCAGACTTAGGTAGTGTTTGTTTTTAAACTTACCGGGCAAGGTATCACCAATACTGTTCATTTTAACCATTCGGTGACGCATGCAATCGAATAGATTTTTGGTAACTCCTGATAAATCAGCAAAGTACGTCGGGGATGCGATGATCCAGACGTCCGCTTCTTCCATTTTCTTTTCAATCATGTCAAGCGTTGGATTGGGGTTTTTGAGATTATCTGGTTTGATGTCATAATCTTGCAGAAATAATGTCTCAACCTGCGCATCCTTTGGAAGACCTGAAATAACTGCGTTAAGGTACTTAGCAGTCAAGCCATCCTTACTTTGTGATCCTAAAAATGCTAGATAACGCAAATTTATGACCTCCTTTGAAATTAATTAATTCTTTCTATTTCATGTTATATTTTTGTGAAACTAATATCAATTAAAAAACCCATCATTAATGATGGGTTTTGATTATGTGGTTTTAACGTGTCTCCCAATTGCCTGCTGATGAAGATGATCTGGCTGGATTACTCGTGCAAAAGCGTAAATAAATGGTGCAAACATGTAAGCATTAGTAAGTTGCGTTTCAATGATGCCTTGAACAGCAAGGGCAATTAAAATCACACAAAGGAAATAGTTATCGTCCTGTTTAGCCTTGTAAGCACTAGCAAGAAACAATGCCAGTAGCAACATTAAACCAATGAAACCGGTACTTAATAAGATGAACAAGAACGTGTTATCGACCCACAAGTTTGATCGGGCACCCAACAGGGGCATATTTTGTCCAATTAGCTTTGGCGAATAGAAATATTGAATGACGGTTAACTGTTGTCCGGGACGACCGGAAAGGGCACGATTCAACACGTTGAATAATGGCAGTGATGAACCCCAAGCGACCATGCCGATTCCTACTACGAAAGTCAATGAAACCAGGATCCAAGTGATTTTTGGTAGTAGGTGAGTGATTTTATGAGCAAAGCTCAAAGCGAATCCAAGTACTAGGATAGCTCCAGCAACCATAAATCCGCGTGAACCAGTCAGGTAGGCAATAATTAAGTAACTAACGAAAATAAAGGCATATACGAAGTACATCAGTTTTTTTCGACTATTTTGTATTAGCAAGAGGGCCGAACAGAAGATGCTTAAGATGAAACCACTTAAGACGTTTGGATGAGTGAATCCAATTGCATACCTAGTGGATGATCTTCTGGTAAATGAAATGGCATTTTGTGGTGGAAAGACGTGTAAAATCAAAAAGGCCGAAATTACGAATAGAACAACGAGCTTAGTTGCAAGGTCGATGGTCGCAAACGCATCTTGATTTAGTAAGTCAGCGTTGGCCATGAATAAGAACAATAAAAATAGGGTACTGGTAATCACATTTAAATGAAAAAGATATGACAAGATAAAGATGATTGCCATGATTATGATAATTGTCCACTGTTTAGGGTTATGTCTCCTGGTAAGTAATAGTACGATTTGGATTCCAATGACAACTAACGTGATTACCCCTGCGATTTGCCATTGCAAGAAACTTTTAGCGGAATATACGTTATTAAATTGACTGTTCAAAAGGATTACTGACGACGCCAGAAAAACAACGTAACTTAGCACGTACACGAGCTGATATAAATGATTTTTATTGGTTAAAGCCATTAATTAAATTCTCCAATTATTGGGTCATCTTATCGGTGAAGAAGTATTCTGCGATGATCTTAACGATGGATGGGTTCTCGTGAAGCATTGTGTGCTGAGCTTGGGAACTGTTTCCGTGATATACGTAGAGCTTGTAACTTTTGACGTAGCCAGTCACAAGATTCTTCATTGGGATTTCACTTTTCATTGTAACTTCGCCATCCGTTCCAGAATGGTTCATATCGCCAACTAGATTAAGAATCTGAAGGTCTTTTGGTAGGTTCTTTACGTCGGGATCGTTTGGAGCATAGTTCGTTGCAAGCGAGATGAATTTTTTAACCTTTGGAACGTTTTTGAGATTGGGATAGTGAGCTAGGTAATAGTAAATAATGTTTCCACCAGACGAATGCCCAATCATGTTAACTGAACGAACGTTGTACTTCTTGTACAGATAGCGCATTACGTTTGGCATTTGAGTTGATTGAAAATAGGGATGATGATTGTCCTGAAAGACAATTTGGACGGTCGGGTTATCAGCACCAAACTTATGGAACTGCTTAGTGGTCTTAACGGTACCATCCTTTTTCACGTACAGTTGTAAGGTTTTGGTTGCTAGGTGGTAACGATTTAGGGTGTCAACCATGTAACCAGTCGTGATGTTATTTCCACCTAGTCCGGGAATGAACACAGTAGCGGTATCGCTTTGATTAACGTCTAATTTACTGAGAAAACTACCATGATTATGCCAATAATAATAACCGCCACCGGCGAAGATGGCGATCACGATAACGATAAAGAGGGCAATGAATGATTTGGTGTGTTTTCTTTTTTTGATGTGCATTGCAAACATTCCTTTTAATTATTTTAAATTTGTACACTAACATCTAACATCATATAACAATTAACGTGATTCAGCTAGATGGTTGAAATGAATTGATCTTTAAAAGGCAATAAAAAATAGCCAAGCGCAAGGGCTTAGCTATTTTGTTTAAATAAGTCTTAACTATTTGATTGGGGTATTCTCCATGTTGGTTCTAACAATAATCACATCACAGGCGGCATGTGAGTTAACGTATCCGGCAACTGAACCCTCAAGCATGCGGTACAAGCGACCCTTACCAGTCGCTCCCATCATAATTAGATCGGTTTGATGGTCCTTGGGAAATTCGTAAGTAATTACTTCTCTAGGACTTCCAAACCGAGCATGAATATGAATATCGTCAATGCCAGTTTGGTCCTTGACTTTCTTAACTAAATCCTTTAAATAGTTAAGTTCTTCATTAACGATTTGGGTGATAACACTGCCATCAACAACTCCTAGGCTGTATCCATAATTAGTGGTGTTAATCACGTTTAAGACGTCAATTCGGCCTTTATTTCTTTGTGCTACCGCTGCCGCCTTGTATAAAGCAGCCTCTGCTTCTTTTGATCCATCAACTGGTACTAGAATGTGTTTGTATCCATTTAGCATTATGAAAGCCTCCGTTTTAGTTTTTCACTGGTAAAATTTGTTCGGCACTGGCAAGGACGTGTCCTGCCATTTTTTTCTTTAGTTCATTAAGCCAAAAGCCGTTGGTTAAATCTAGTTTTTGATCCAAGGCGTAAACATGCAACTGATAATCGTGTGGTTTATCGGGAGGAGTAGGACCAATGTAGTGTTGATTTAATTTTGAATCAGTAACGTGTACTAGTCCACCAGCTAAACTATTTTTCCCCAAAGTCATGTTAATTGATTGATCTTGGCTAGCATTTTCTGGTATTTCAGATATATTTGGATCAATGTTAGCAGCCACCCAATGAATGTAAGTAAAACCACAAACTGGGATTGAATCGTCGTCCAGTAGGATAACTACTAGTGACTTTGCGTTTTTTGGGACATCAGAGATTTTGATCGGGAATGAAATGATTGGATTACCATCTAACATTTCATCTGGGTCAGCGTATTTAGTATACTTATCAGGTAAAAATCCATTTTGAAGTGGAGTATTAATTTTCATAATAGTGCCTCCTATACACTTCATTATACCAAATTCATTTGAATATAAAAAAATAAGGAACTATAAATAGTTCCTTATTTAACAAATTGCAAGGTGTAAAAGCCCTGACCATTCCGCTCAATTGTAAAGTTAGAGTAACCAGCTGCTAACCAACTGCTTTGAGTAGCATGTGCATAGTTTTTAGCGTCTTGAACCGAGTCAAATGATTTTGGTGTAGCAAACATCGAACTAGAATCACTCGTTGAGTTGTTTCCATTGGAATTATTTCCGTTTGATGATTGTGACCCACTTTGATTTGTTGGTGCTTGTTGGTCCCTGTTTACTGACGCTTCCTTGTTGGTCGTGGCTTGTTCCGCCTTATTAAAGTGTTTTGCTTTCTTTTCTGATTGAATAGCTCTGCTACTCTGTTGACTTGTGGAGGATCCATTCATCCGATTCCCACTGCCGCTTGTCAGAAAGTGAATTCCAAAGACTAGCAGGATCACGATTACTACTAGTCCTAAAACCCATGGCCAAGCCTTAAAGTTTTTCTTTTGGTGCTTTGGACCATTTGCGGCATTAAAGTCATAACGTTCGTATCTCGAATCTGGATCTTGACTATTCATAAGAATCCCTCCATCCATTTCAAGAAAAACAAGATGCATACGCATTATAACAAAATCCTTATGATTTTGCATTAACTTAACTAATGGTTGACCTGATCATCATCGACCTGTTCATTGACGCTTTTAGCGTTAAGCATGTTACCAGTGCGCTGATAACTAAAGACACCCCAGTAGAAGAACAGTAATGCAACTACAATAATTACGATAAAATCATATGGGTAATGAATCCAGTTTTGACCACCGAATGGTGCGGATCCGATATACGAAAACGCTGACATAAAGATTAAATAGGCGACCATCCAAGCTCCGCCACGGAACTTGGTCAGGGTATTTTTCCAGCCGTTTTTGTTTTCGTAGAAGAAGTAAAACGGCAGCCCCAGCATAATAACAAGGATGACTTCAATGGTAGTAGGCCACATTGCCCAATAGATTGCCAAACTAGCAAGAACAAAGGCAAGTGGTGCCATGATTCCAGCAAAACTAATTTTGACTGGACGTTTGAAGTGAGGAGCGTGGAGACGTAATGATCCAAGGGTAACTGGACCAGTCAAATATGCAATTAAGGTTGACGTTGAGATAACACTGGCTAAAACAGCCCAGTTTCTGAACACTGATACCAAGATACAACTGACAATCCAGTTTACGATCATTGCGATTCTAGGAGTTCCCCATTTTTGGTTAATCTTACCTAAAAACTTTGGCATATGACCATTTTCGGTCATTGCTGCTAGTGTCCGACTAGTTGAAGCAACAAATGATACTCCGGTGCCAAAGGGTGAAACGAAGGCATCTAAATAGAGTAGAATTACTAGCCAGTTCAAGTTCAACATAATGGCTAAATCAGCAAATGGTGAACTGAAATTAAGACCATGCCAACCGTATTTGGCTAAAGTTGACGGGTCAATAACACCAACGAAAGTGAACTGTAACATAACGTAAATGATGATACTGATTAAAAGTGAAATAACGATTCCCCGCCAGATGTTTTTCTTAGGATTGGTAATCTCATCACCAACGTTTATAACCGTTTGAAAAGCATTATAAGAGAAGATGATTCCAGATACGGTGGTAGCCGCAAAGATTGGAGCCGTTCCGTATGGGAAAAACCCACCAGTTTGAACGTTGTTAAAGTTTCCGGGATGAAAACCAGAAGCAAGTAGCATAATAATGGTAAGAACAGGAACTACAATTTTAAAAATTGAAGTCAAAGTAGTGAAACGAGTCAGTAAGTTGACTGACCAGTAGTTTAACAAGGTGAACACTAAGATGAAGAGAAAAACGACGAATAACCCTTCGGTAGTAACCGTGCCATTGGCGTAAAACCCGTGAGTCCAGTTGGCCCATGACCAAGGCCATGAACTCATGTATTGAACGGCAGCGACCGCTTCAATTGGAAGCAACGTTACAAGTGAGACCCAATTAGACCATGATGAGATGAATCCTAGAAGCGGTCCGTGGGTATACTGAGCATACTTACTCATTCCTCCGCTTTCTGGGAACATGGTTCCTAATTCGATGTAGTTAAACGCAATTGCACCAATCACAACGGCACCGATGATCCACGAAATGATGGCAGCTGGACCAGCGGTTTTAGCACCCTCCCAGGCACCGAATAACCATCCTGAACCAATGATGGAGCTTAGTGCCAGCATCGTGACACTGAAAAGGCTCATTTTTGGTTTAGTAACATTTTGATTTGAATTGTCCTTCGAATTTTCTTTTTTCATAAGTATCCTTTCTTTTTGCGTATTCGACGAATATAACAAAAATGATTATGGTTGTAAAATTGAAAAACACTATTTGATGGGGATTTTAGCCGGGTTGTATTCCCTTTCATTCCTATCGTTGATACTCTCTAATTTCAATCAAATTTTTATCTGGATCATTGATAAATAGTGAATTCATTTTACCGTTATGTCCCTGACTTTCGATCGGTCCTGCAACTACTTCAATAAAGTAGTTGGCTAAATGTGACTGGATTGAGTCAAGTGGATCCCTTGCAACCACGCTGAAACTGGTAGAACCAGGAGTTGGATTTTCTGGTTTAACGTTATCTTCCTTGTTTGTGACACAAACGAGTCGTTGGTGACCCAGCTGAAATTCAATTCTAGAATCAGTTTCGATCACAACTGGTAAGTCTAAAACCTCATGATAAAAGCGCATCGATTTCTCGATGTCATTTACCAATAGGGTGATGTGATCAATATCTTTGATTTTCATAGGCACTCCTCTTTTTTAAAAATGTACATACAATTATACCACTCAAATTCACCTGATTGACGTTGATTGCGATTCGGTGTTACGGTATAGGTTATGAAATAATGGAGGGAATTATATAATGGCGTTATTAAGTGTATCTAATCTAAGTATGAGTTTTGCCGACAAAGACCTGTACTCGGATGCTACATTTCAGCTAAATAAAGGTGAGCACATGGGAATTGTGGGCCAAAATGGGGTTGGAAAATCAACTTTGATTAAGATTTTGACCAATAAGCAATTGCCTTTATCTGGTGACATCAAATGGCAAAAGGGGACCAAAGTTGGTTACCTAGATCAGTACGTTAATATTCCAAAGGGAATGACACTGATTGATTTTTTGCATACTGCCTTTTCAGACCTCTACAACATGAATCAGCATATGAGCGATTTGTACGTAAAATATGCCGACAATATGGACGAAAAGTTACTTGAACAAGCGGGAAGAATCCAAGAACAACTTGAATCTCGTAATTTTTATGATATTGACACTGAAGTTGAGCAGGTGATTAATGGATTGGGTCTTGACGACATTGGAAGAGATCAAACCATTTCTGAAATGAGCGGGGGACAACGCTCTAAGATTATTTTAGCGAAATTAATTCTGGAGCATCCCGATGTAATTTTGCTTGATGAACCGACTAACTATCTGGATACCGCTCACATTAATTGGTTGGAAGATTATTTAAATAGTTTTGATGGGGCAGCGATGATCATTTCCCATGACTACGACTTTCTAGAAAAAGTAACGAATTGTATCGTGAACGTTGCGTTTGGGAAGGTCACTAAGTACCGTGGTGACTTCAAGTCCGCCATGAGACAAAAAGACGAAAAAGAAATGACCCAGCAGCGGGAGTACGAGAAACAACAAGAAGAGATCTCCAAGGCCAAAACTTTTATTCAGAAAAACAAGGCCGGAAGTCATTCCAATATGGCTAAATCACGGGAAAAGATGTTAAAACGAATGGATGTGATTGAGCCACCTTCAAGTAACATTCAAGCTTCTTTTGACTTTCCGTATGCTGATACTGGATCCCAGAACGCACTAGTGGTTGACCAACTGTCAGTTGGTTACGATCAACCGTTACTTAAGCCAGTTACCTTTTCCGTTAATACTGATCAGAAAGTTGGGCTTCAGGGTTTTAATGGGGTTGGAAAGTCAACCTTAATTAAATCAATCCTCGGACAAATTCCGGCAAAAGGGGGAAAGGCTAACTTTTCTCCATCCGCGAAGGTTAACTATTTCAGTCAAGACTTGATCTGGCCGAATAGTAAGATGACACCCTTACAAATCATTCAGGACAAGTATCCCAAGTTGACACAGAAGGAGATTCGTTCCCAGCTGGGTCGCTGTGGACTCGACGCTGCTAACGCCATGAAACCAATTGGTGAGCTTTCTGGGGGAGAACAAACTAAGGTCAAATTGGCTTTGATGGAATTTGTAAAAAGCAATTTCTTAATCATGGATGAACCGACTAATCACCTGGATGACGAGACTAAAAATGCTTTAAAACGGGCAATTATTAAATTTCCTGGGAATGCCATCATTGTTAGTCATGAAGCCAGTTTTTATGATGGATTGGTTGACAAGACCATTGATGTCGAAAAATTAAGTTTAAACCAAAAATAAAAAGGCACTTCATTTTGAAGTGTCTTTTCGTTTGCTTATTTTTGGTTGAAAGTTCCATTTTCAACTTGTCTAATGAAGTTGGCCAAATGGTCGTAGTAGACGGGGGCATTATCAATCATGTGGTGATGACCACCGTTTGGGGTTGAAACGAATTGAGCGTTTGGAATCATTTTAGCCATTCGTTTTCCGGTTTCCATTGGCATGGTTTCGTGTTCACCAAAAGTGACCAGTGTTGGAACTTTGATGTCCTTTAAATGATCAGTAAAGTTCCAGTCTTTTAACTTTCCAGTGATGACAAATTCGTTATCACCCTGAAAGGCGTTATAGATCGGTTTGCTCATGGTATCAACGACGTGGGCAATTGCAGGTGGTTGCTTTCGATCCACATATTCCCGATTTAAGAGTTCGACCAGTTCCTGATACTTATCGTTATCGTAATCGTTATTTGCTTCGCATTTTTTCATGTACGCTAATTGTTCGGGGGTGAGCGCTTTTTCTCTAATTTGAGCTAAATGGTCAGTGTAGTCCCCGATCCGATCAACCATTGAAGAAATAATGGCACCTTTCAGGTGATTACCATATTTAGCGGCGTACATCTGAACTAAAGCACCACCCCAAGATTGACCAATCAAATAAAATTTATCGATTCCGAGTTTTTGTCTAACCTCTTCAACCTCGTCAAGGAAGTAGTCGTATGTTAAAACCTTGTTAGCTACCTTCGGATCATCAAAATCGGGAGTGTCGGAGTACCACGAACCTAATTGATCGTACATGTGAACTTGGACGTTTAGTCCTTGTTTTTTCAGTTGTTCCGCAGTGTTCTCCCAGTATTCATGTGTTCCACCCGGACCACCATGAAGGGCGAGAAGATGAATGTCTCCGGTCCCTTGAGTGTTAGTCCATAGGTGGTAACCATTATCTAATGTAATGATTTTAGTTCCTTGTTTCATAACATTCACCTACCTAATTAGTTTAATTATTATGATAACACTTTAAAATGGTAAAAAAAGTGTGAAAGAATCAACGTACCCGTGTGATACACGTTCAAACGTGTACATAACAATTATTCTAGGATATAATGGGAACGGTTTAAAAAGGAGTAGGATCGGAAA
This sequence comes from Fructilactobacillus sp. X7R9C1, assembly GCF_059901005.1. NCBI lineage: Bacteria > Bacillati > Bacillota > Bacilli > Lactobacillales > Lactobacillaceae > Fructilactobacillus > Fructilactobacillus sp. X7R9C1. The sequence goes on from NZ_JBWXVG010000003.1 coordinate 65,875, forward strand.
TGGAGTTCCGTATAAAACGTTTCATTAAAAATGTAAACGTTTGTTATTTTTTGGCTTTTGTGGTCGTAGCCTTAATCTTTATTGGGATGTTTAGTTACGCATCCCCACTTTATTATTTTGATTATTCGCCCGACGTTAACTGTTTCTTTACGGTCGGCAAGGGTATGATGCACGGACTAGTTCCGTACAAGGATGTTTTTGAGCAAAAAGGGCCATACGTTTATCTGCTTTATGGGCTCGCTTATTTAATCAGTCACTATTCGATTATTGGAATTACCATAGCAGAAATAATTGCGTTAGCAACCTCGTTATTTTTGGTTTTTAAAACCGCTCATTTATACGTTAGTAAACCAACTGCTTCAATTTTGGCACTTATAACGCCCTTTTTCTTAATGTTTCAAGAGTATTTTACCTATGGTGGCCTGGCGGAAGAATTCGTCTTTCCGATGATTTTATCGGCCATTTATTTAACTTTTAAAGCATGCCACAATCATTTTGCGATTAGTAACGTGAACTGGTTAGTTCAGGGATTCCTAGTTGGGGTGGTTTTTTTATCTAAATACACGCTGTTGGGCACTTGGATTGCTTTTTACATTATTTTTGCGCTGGTTTATTTGTACCATAGAAAGTTTAGTAGTCTTTTTAAGATGATCCTTTCAAGTGGCGTTGGTTTTTTGGCCGCAATTGTACCATGGGGAATTTATTTTCTCGTTACTAACTCGTTTAAAGCCTTTTACGACGTTTATTTTGTTTCCAACATGACGGTTTATAGCACCTCAGCTAATGGTGGAATTTTCACGAAGATTGCTGGCTCACTAGCCATTTTTAGTGAATTTTTAATTGATAAACCGCAACTCTTTGTTTTGGGTGCAATTCCGTTAATTCTTTTTGTCGTCTTTAACCATGGGGCGGAAAAGAATATTTTTTTGTGCATGATGTTTGTGAGTGCTTTTTTTGCTGTTTACAGCTATACTCCAGACACCCTATACGTCTATTACCAATTAGCGTTTATGCCATACGTTCTTGTAACGTTGGTCGTTTTAATTGCTAAAGGACTAAATTATAAGCAAGTTACATTGCCTAGTAAGCGACTTATTTCGACGTTTATTTTGATGACGCTTTTAGTCCTGTTCTTTACCATGGGGGTTAACGGTAATTTTCAAAAATCAAAATTATTTCCGAATAACAATCAGGAAACGCTGGATCCTAGTGATCCGCAGACCGCGCAAAAGAAGTTTGGCAAAATTATTAGAAAAGAGAGTAAGGGAACTCCAACCCTTCTCAACTACGGATATCTTGATCTTGGCATGTATACGGTCTCAGGAGCACTTCCCACGCAGTATTATTTCCAGATCAACAATATCTCGTATGATAAGAACCCTAAAATGGTCGAGTCACAAAATAAAGTTGTTAAAAAGAAGGCGGTTGAATGGATTGTCGTAAAGACCAATCAAGCTGATTCAATCAAAACATACTTTGGCAGACACGATTCTACTAGGCCAGCATCCAAAACCCTGTTAGAGAATTATCGGGTCGTATCCACTCATGAACAAAAGGCTCCCAATAATCGGAAGTCAGTATATTGGTTACTAAAAAGAAAAGCATAATCTTAAAATAAGGTTATGAAGTCTGGCGTCTCCGCGTTTGAGTGGAGGAATGTGGTATAATTGCTTTTATTATTGAGTGTGAGCTTAAATTCTTAATGATTGGAAGAACAATGTATGTTAAAAAAACTAAAAACTAAACCTTATTTATTTGGTTTAACGTTTGTAGTAATGAGTATTATCATAATTCTACTTTTGTCATTTGCTTCACCGTTCTATTATTTTGATACCTCACCCGACAGTAATAATTTTTTCACTGTCGGTAAAGCAATGTTTCACGGAATCATTCCATATAAGGATGTTTTTGAGCAAAAGGGGCCATTTGTTTATTTGCTTTACGGACTAGCCTCACTGATCACAAAACGATCGCTTGTTGGGATGGTACCGTTTGAGATTATTGCGATGATTATTATTATGACCATGTCTTACAAGATTGCTAGATTATACTTGTCACAAAATTGGTCATTTGTAATTTCATTGTTCATGCCAGTTTTTTCCGTGCTTCAGCCATTTTATGACTATGGTGGTTCGGTTGAATTCTTCGTGTTCCCGGCCGTTTTATATTTGATTTATGTTGCTTTAAAGGCTTGTCAAAATGATTTTGATATCAAATGGTGGGAATGGATGATTCAGGGATTCATGGTCGGAGTGGTCTTCTTTTCGAAGTACACTTTACTTGGTCCATGGATTGGATTTTATGTCTTTATGTTTGTCTTCTACGTTTACCATCGTCGCTTTAACGAAATGTGGCGATTGATTTTCTTTAGTGGACTCAGCTTCTTAATCGCACTTATTCCATGGTTGATTTATTTCTTAGTAACAGGGAGTTTTAAGTCCTTTATCCACGTTTACTTTACCATTAACATGACCGTTTACGGTTCATCGGGAATTGTACCAACTAAGATTCTGATGGCAACTGGATTCTTTATGAAGTTTCTGACGCAGTATCCGATCACAGTGGTCTTTGGTCTCTTGGGCTTAATCTATGTTTTATTTGACCATGAAATCTTTAAAGATGGAATTTCAAAGTCGCTTTTCTTGTTCATGATGATTGTAAATGCGATTGTAGCCGTTTACGGTCACACCTTTGGTAAAATCTATCAGTACTATCAATTAGCTTATTTCCCATTTATCATGGTGACAACTATCTTTGTACTGGTGTTTTTTATCAGACACTTTGAATCTAACAGAAAGCTCGCTCTCCCTTGGACGTTTGTTTTCGTAACGCTATGTATGGCCTTAACCTTTGTCCTTGGATCAAACAATAACTTTATTTACTCGAAGTTGCATCCCCAAAACTTATACGTTACTCTTAATCCTAAGAAAGGTGAGTACCAACAGCCTGCTCAAGTTTCGTTTGGAAAGATTATTAGAGACGAAAGTAAGGGAACGCCGACCCTTTTAACTTACAGTCGTTTAGAAAATGGTTTTTACACCAGTTCTGGTGCATATCCAACTCATTACTTCTTCGAACGTAATAATATTCCTAGCCGCGCTTATCCTAAAATGATGAGATCAGCTAACAAGGTGGTTCGAAAGAAACAAGTTCAATGGTTGGTAATTAGGGTTGATAATACAAGCAACAAGAGTAATGCTGAGTTGTACAAGTACATGAGCAGTGGTTCTAGAAAGGGTGGACGTGATGCGCTAATTAGAAATTACAAATTGCGTAGTAGTCATGCCCAAATGTTTGAGGAAAGACGTGCTACTTACTACTTGTTTGAAGCTAGGTCCAAGCCTAACCCCAATGCAAAGAAAATGATAAAAGAACATAAGTTTTATTAAATTAGTGGAGTTTGTCAAATTGGCAAACTCTGCTTTTTTTGAGGGATAACGGAGGTTATATGGAATATTTAGCAACAATTGGATTGATTTTACTTTCAACGTTGATTTTAGGAGTTTTAAGTCAAAGGATTGGGATGCCGGCGGTGGTAGGAGAGATTTTAGCCGGCTTATTAATTGGACCCGCGGTTTTGCACCTAGTCAGTTTAAATCACCTGGTTTCGGTTGGATCCGAAATTGGGGTCATCTTTTTGATGTTTATTGCGGGATTAGAATGTGATTTCGAGTTGGTCAAGAAGTACTTAAAGCCGGCCGTTAGCGTTGCTATCTGTGGGGTCATTTTACCGGTGGTCGCTTTTACCCTTTATGGTCAACTACTAGGCCAAGGAATTGAAAGAGCGCTCTTTTGGGGAGTGATCTTTTCGGCTACTTCAGTATCCATTAGTGTCGAAGTGCTTCAGGAGTTTGGCAAGTTGAAATCGGTCGCGGGAGCAACCATTTTAGGGGCCGCGGTAGTTGACGATGTGATTTCAATTATTTTGTTGAGTGTTTTTTCCAGTGTGTTTGGGACGGAATCAGGATCTAAAAATTTGTTTGTCCTGTTTACGTTTCAAATCTTGTTTTTTGGATTGATTTTTGTTGTCATTAAATGGATTGCACCTTGGCTCATGCGGTTAGCCGACCTTCTTCCTGCCAATTCAGCCGTGTCGATTATGGGGATTAGCATTTGTTTGATCATGGCATATCTGGCAGAAGCGGCCAATCTGAGCACGGTGTTAGGGGCTTTCTTTGCTGGAATTGCAATTGGACGTACGCCGCTTCATGATCAGGTGATTCAAAGTGCTAATCGAATTGGTTATTCCTTCTTTATTCCAATCTTTTTTGCCGCAATTGGGATGGAGATGAGTTTTAAGGGGCTCTCTAGCACGTGGTTGATTGTTGTAGTAATGACGATCTTAGCGGTTCTTACCAAATGGATTGGGTGTGGAATTGGAGCGAAATTAACTGGATTGACCCTAAAAGATGCCAACGTAGTGGGTGCCGGAATGGTATCAAGAGGTGAAATGGCTCTCATTGTCGCTCAGATTGGACTAGCTAGTCATCTGCTTGCTTCTGAACTGTACTCCGAAATTATTATGGTAATTGTACTTTCGACGATTCTTTCACCAATTATGCTTAAGTTCAGTATTAAATCAGTGTAGTTTTTGATTTTTTGGTACAATGAAAGAAACAAATAAATGGGGCATTTTTATGATTAATGAAATTGACGGTGGAACGATTGTTTTTCAACTTAAGGAAAATCAACCACTATATTTACTTTTAAAAAGTGCAACTAGTGATTTTTGGGGATATCCCAAGGGGCACGTCGAGGGAAACGAGACATTACAACAGGCCGCTAAACGTGAATTAAGAGAAGAAACGGGAATTCATGCTGAAATTGATGATGGTTTTGATGTAAAGGTCGAGTATGACATGAAGAATGGCCACCACAAAGTGGTAACTTTCTTTGTGACGGAGGTTCCGGTTGACACTTCGGTTACCAGACAGAAGGAAGAGATTAGTGAAGATCGTTGGTGCACCTACGAAGAAGCTTTGAAGTTAGTCACATACGATAACTTACTTCCACCACTTAAAAAGGCCAATGAATACATTGAGGACCACTATGTCAAATAAACGATTTGTAATTGTGATTACTGGAGCCGCTGGCACTGGTAAGACCACCATCTCGGATTATTTAATGAAAAAGTATGGAATTCCTAAGGTGATTACCCATACGACCAGAGCACCACGGGATCAAGAGCAAGATGGAGTGGATTATTATTTTGAATCACCGACAAGTTTTAAAAAACTTCATCTTTTAGAATCAGTAAGATATTCGGGGCACTGTTATGGATCATCATACGAAGGGTTAGACCGTGCTTTTTTAAAGTCTTCCATTGTTTCAATTGTGTTAGACACGAAAGGTGCCATTACGTACAAGGATCGATTAGGAGTAGAAGCGGTTGTCATTTTTTTGAAAGTTAAAGATCCGGCTGAGCTTAAAAAGCGCATGATTGATCGCGGGGATACTCTGGCTCAGATTCAAGTTCGAATGGAAAGTAAAGAAGACGCGCGTGATTTAAAGCTTCCAGCTGCTTTAAAAAATCGGTCAATTGTGATTGATAATGAGAAATGGAGTCAAACTAAGAATCAGATTGATCAAATTGTACTAAATTTAAAAAGACAACTTTAAAGAAATCTTTTATCGACTGGAATAAATTCTTTACTTTTAAGTGCAATAATTAAGTTTCACAAAAGAGAATATACGTTGAGAGGATGATTAAATGCCAAATCGAGTACCACCATTTCTTACTCCATTTGCCATTATTTCAATTTGTTTAGCGTTAGGAGCCACCAATATTGTTGTTAATAAAGCAACCAATACCCACGAGGGTGCTAAAGTCACTACCCATCAAAGCCAGAAACGTTCTATTTTTGACTTTAAGAAGAATGATGATAACAATAAGGGTACTAAGAACCAGAACTCGAATTCTAATGACGATAATAGTAAAAATGAATCCAATAGTTCTGGGACTAAACAAGATAATATGAATAATAACAATAACGATGGCAATAGTAAGTCACCAAATAATGAACAAGGTAAAACAACTTCTGGTGGACAGGAGCAAAATAATTCGACCAGCACGAATGGAAATAATTCGGAGACTGGTAATAACAATCAAAAGACAACTGATAATAACGGTGGAAATGCCGAAAAATCAAGTCAGAATACCGGGAATAACGGCAATTCTAATAATGGTACGGGGACTACTTCTAACAATACTCAGAATAATACTCAAGCCAATACGACTAATCCTGGGGGTGAACATTAATGTTTAGTTTTCTAGATATTATTAATCATTATCTTGGATATATAACGATTGAAACAAACACTAAAAGCCGAATTTACGTAATTTTAGGGATTCTAGGCGACTTTTACCTTTTGTACGTTGCCTACCGTTTTGTTGTAAATGGCTTTATGATTAGGGGGTTTCTGGTCTTCTTAGTTGTCTTGATTTTAGCGTACTTCTTGTACCTAAACATCATGTATTACTTTACTAAAAAACGGGCGAAGTTTGATGTTACCCCGGTCATTAATAAGGTCTTGCACATTCAGCCCAAGGAAACTGATCAGCAAACCGAGGCTCGTAGTGAAAATCGTCGTTATCGTAATATTCCGGCAAACGGTTTATTTGATGAAAGAAAAACGATGCCAGCTAAATTGGAATCGACAATTAGTGAGCGACATAACGTTCATCAGTTAGCCGATACCATGATTACCAAAAAAATTGCAAGTGATGACTACAATGGATTAGGCGATCGGGCGCTTCTTTCCGAAATTAAAGCTAATCCTAAGCATCGCGTCTACGCTTTGGGTGATGGAGTGTTAATTCCTTACTTTGATTTAAGAGAAGAAAACGGAAAGTATGAAGTCTATGCCGGAATGAATCAGGTTAATTGTGAACCCGTGGGCCACATTGTTAAGGCTGGTTTTGAAGATATTCAAAAAATCGATAAGAATAAAGTCAAGTTGTATCTAGCCGAAGCCTTTTTGGTTGGAGGAAAATACAAGACTTCTGGTCGAGCCGGCTTAATTGATGGAGCTGACGACTATGCGGTTCAGATTAAAATTGCATATCAGAAAAAATAAGAGATCTCATTTGAGATCTCTTATTTTTTAACCTTATTTCTTTTGAGAGTAACTTCAAAGTAATAGATTGGAATCCCGAGTGCAACGATTCCCAGTGAGCAAACGACCCCAATGAAGTCTGATCCAATTTCTGAACAGATTACGAAAAGGGATGCCAAAATAGCTACGATTGGTGTAAATGGATATAGTGGAACTGAGAAAACTCGCTTTCGGTCGGGGTGACGTTTTCTAAGGATGAAAACGCCGAAGAACGCCATCACGTAAAAACAATAGACGGTAAAGATACATAGTTCTGAGAGCCGGTCGGCATCAAAGAAACAGATCATGATAATTACAATGATCAGAACAGCAGCAATTGATACCACTGGCGTTCTGGTCTTTGGATTGAGGTAAGCTAACTGCTTAGAGAACGGAAGTTGATTTTCTTTCGCCATGGCATACATGATACGGGGAAAGGTCATGATTTTTCCGTTCATGCAACCGATGATTGAAATGATGATACCGATACTTAAAATCTTCCCACCAATCATTCCAAAATCTTTGTTAGCCATGTATGGAATGGCATTTGTTCCAAGATCATGAATTTTCTCGGGACCAATGCTTTTTAAAACACCGTATGAAACTAGCATATAAATGGCAATGACAATTAAAATTCCGAAGGTAATAGCGCGTGGTAGCATCTTTTTAGGATTTTTGATTTCTCCACCAAGGTTAGCAACTAGGATCCACCCGTCAAAGGCAAATAGAGTGGCTAACATGGCAACTCCAAAACCACCAACTGAGGAGTGGACGTCACTAATACTTTGAGTAAAAGCATCGGCGTGACCAAAGAAAAGTCCGAAGATAATAAGCGCTGCGACTGGGACGAGCTTACAAATTGTGGTAATAATTGAAAAAGCAGCCCCAAATCGATTGGGAAAGGTATTTAATAGACCAACCGCAACAACTGCAATGATAGCTATCGGAATGTTCCATTCTGGTGAAATATGGAAAAAGTCACCTAATAGGATGGCAAGATAAGCTCCAAGTGAAGCGATCATTGCGGGACCATAAACAATAATCTGCATCCATCCAGATAAAAAGCCCCAAAACTTGTTATAAATGACTTCCATGTATGCATATAGTCCACCGGTTTCTGGAATTTGCGAGGCAATCTCGGCAATTGAAAGTCCCGCGGCTAAAGTCAGAAGTCCCCCGGCTAGCCAAGCCAGCATGGCACCATTTGCTGATCCTGCATCGTTTAGAACGGCAGCTTGTCTAACAAATATTCCAACTCCGATGATGGTTCCAACTACAAGTGAGAGTGCGGACCAAATTCCTAAAGAACGGTTTAACTTTACATTGGACTCTTCTTTTGGTTTCTTCATATAAAATTCCTCCCTTTGAGAATAAAAAAAAGTCCCTGACAACTAAATGTCAGGGACGCAAATTTGCGCGGTTCCACCCAAAATTCTCTGAAATTTTCAGAGCGCTTTTTGTTGTGTATTAATGTGTTTTAAGAGGTGGTTAAATAAAGATTAGTCAGCCAACTTCCAGAATAACGTCGGCTTCTCTTGGGCGGTTTCTTTAAATATTGTTCTCTTAAATTAGTATAGGACCATTTAACCGCGATCCATATTAAATGTCAATGTAATTTTATTAATTAACTTCGTATTTTTGGTATTTTTTGGCCGATGTTTCAGGAAGTTCAACTTTCAACCTCGTTCCCTGATCGGTGTAATCAGTCTGATAGACCGTTTCGTTTTCATTTAGGTCCGAAACTACTTGGCCACTATTGAAAGGGATGAGGTACGTCTTTTTGACGTAATCTTTAAACAAGTTTTGAGAAATTATGTCAATTAATAAATTAATTGAATCAGGGTCAAGAGCTGACATGATGATGTTATTGCCTTCACGAACGGGATAATTTTCTCCACTCTTATCAGCCTTATTAAAGACCTTAATCATGTTAATGTCGGGAACGCCAATTTCTCTTAAAGTCTTTTCAGTAGTTTGCATCATTAGTTCTTGGTTGGGATCGGAGTAATCAACCACCTGTACCAAAAGATCAGCATTACTGGCCTCTTTTAAAGTTGATTTAAAGGCTTGAATCAGTTGGTGGGGAAGTTGACTGACAAAACCAACCGTGTCGGTTGCAAGGAAACGTTTATGGTTTGGTAGCTCAATCTTTCGCACGCTGGTGTCCAAGGTGGCAAATAGCATGTTTTTAACGGTAACTTCTTTCTCCTCGTTTTCACCAAATCGTTTTACCAGCTGATTCATAATCGTGGATTTGCCCGCGTTGGTGTAACCAACAAGAGCAATGGTTTTCAAATCGTTTTGTTTGCGCTTTTTACTTTGAGTGTCGTATGATTTGTCAATTTCCTTTAATTCGTGACGAACGTGCGTGATTTGATGTTGAATGGTTCGACGATTCAATTCAATTTGGGTTTCACCAGCACCACGGTTAGCTAGTCCGCCACCAGCAGACTGTTGGTCTAATCGTTGACTAGCACTAGTACGAAGCCTTGGGAGTTGATAGTTTAGTTTGGCCAATTGGACCTGCAACTTGGCTTCACGAGAACGAGCTCGATTGGCGAAGATCTCCAAAATTAGCCCAGTTCGGTCAATGATTTTAGCGTTGGTTAATTTTTCAAGGTTTCGAATTTGACTAGGACTGAGTTCATCGTTTGCCACAATGATGTCTGTCTCAGACGTTTTGACGAGTTGTTCTAGAAATTCAACCTTACCTTTGCCGAAGTAGGTTGCTGGATCAGGGTGATCCAACTTTTGGGTCACAGTTTCAACGCTATGCATGTTGTTCGCGGTGACTAAGTTGTTAAGTTCCTCCATTGAGTACTGAAAATTAGCATCATTTAAATCTAAACCAATTGTAATTACATCAGTAAAGTTGTCGATCATTTATACTCCTTTAGACTGGATCTGAAATGTTGTTATAGTATTTGATAATATAATCGCCATCTTTATAATCAACTTTAGTGACGCTGCCATTCTGAATGGGTTCACTAATATCGATGTCACTAAAACGACTAACGATGCTTCGAATGAGAGTTCCATGAGCAGTAATGAGAATATCATCACCATCTTCAGCGTTGTTAACGATTTCGTCCAGCCCAGTTTGAACTCGTTTCCAAAACTGTGAATCATTTTCGGCATCCCCGTATGGATCGGCGTCAGCAATCATGTCGCGGGTCTTTTCCATCGTATAAGTGGCGATCATTTGACTGTATGAATCAGCGCCAGATGGCCCCCCAATGATGTGCCAAACTTGTCCCATGTCATTTCCCTCAAAATATCCAAAATTCTCTTCTCTGAGGTTTTCCATTTCGATCGGTTCAACTATTCCTGATGGATTTTCTTTTAGGATTAGTTCCGCGGTGTCACGGGCCCTTTTGGTATCACTACTATATGCCTTGTTGAAATCAACATTATTAAGGTGTTTTCCAGCATCGATTGCATCGGTGATTCCCTTATCGGTTAAAGCTGAGTCTGCCCATCCCTGTAAACGATGGTAACGATTCAAATATGTTTGGCCGTGTCTGACAAAATATAAATTGATTGAAGTCATTTTTATTTCCCCCCTGATTCACTAGTTGCTTAATTCTAGCATATTTTAACGTCCAAGATAAACGGGACGGGTGGAATTGGTATAATTTAGTAATCATTTGAAATAATCATTATATTGTTTTGCGTAAATCATCATGAACCAGATAAAAAATCCACTGACATCATCTTAGTCAGTGGATTAATTAATCTAATTTTGTGATGCTTCCGGGTTAAAATCACTTCTGATTTGAATTCCAGTTCCCTTTTGGGCGGAGAAAATAATTTGATCACCTAATCTTAGGATCGTCTCACCGGTCGGGTGAAGTAGTTTATGGTCGCGAAAGATTTCGTTAATGGTAATGTCACTACTAAAGGGAAGGTCTTTGACTGCTATGTTAGCCAAACTCGGATTAGTTAGTTTAACTTCATGGAGAACTGATTCGTTAGATTCAATCATCTTAAATGTTGACGGGACCTCAATCAACTCTCTTAGCATGGCAATGTTGACGGCAAGGTTGTTATATATCTCAACTCCTAGAGAAAGGAGTTCATCTTGATGCTTATCAAGGACATCGCGATTTTCAAAACGAGCGATAACCCGTTTGACACCGTACTTTTTAGCTGACTTGGCCAACTCGTAACTTTTCTCTGAATCAAAGTAGGCCATGACGACGATATCGCAGTCAAAATAGCCGTTGTCAATTAAAAATCTTGGGTCAAGCTTAGAAACAAGATGAACGTTAGCTTGACTGTTATAGGAGCGGTAGTGCTCCTGATTATCAGTGTATACGTTAACGTCGTACCACCCACTTGAAAGTTGTTGAGCGACTGGGATGGTAGTTAAGTTAACCCCAAAGAAATTAACCTTAATCTTAGGATAGGTTTCTGGTTCGACTTTAAAGGCCTTGTTAAAGACCAGTGGGCCAATGATACAGGTGATAATCGCTGCAAGCAAAAATGCCCCCGATTGTTGAGATGTGATCACTTTCATCCCCTTAGCAACTTGGAGGATTGCCAGAACCATGGTGATGGTTGCACTCGGAAGGGCCATTCCAGCCAGTGAGTTTTGCTTATTGAAACGTAACCTAAAGATGGGATAAAGTCCCAACTTCGCGATGATGTAACTAGCAAAGAAAACAGGGATTAGAACCAAAGTCGCTGGGTTTGACAGCAACTCTTTGACATTCAAACCAACACCACTCATGATAAAGAAGACTGGAATGAAGAGCCCATATCCGATTGAATCCAATCGATCTTTCGTGGTTTCGGATGGTTGTAGTAATTTATAGACCATTCCACCGATGAATGCCCCTAAGATGTCCTCTGATCCAACAAAGACGGCAATCGTTGATAATAAAACAATGATGAAGAAAGCTAGCCGAATGTCAATCTGAGTGGTTGATTTATTGATTTGGTCTGAAACCTTGAAGAAACGTTTAAACCACCACAATAAAAAGCCCGCTACCACAAATAGAATCAGGATGAGCCATAGTGACTTACTGTCGGATCCAAATACCGAGGCGTAGATCGTCAGGGCAAAGATCGGTAAAACTTCACCAAGGGCAGCAATTAACAGAATGGTTTGGCCAAAGGCGCTTCCAGTGACGTCTTTTTCCTTTAAGGCTGCTATGACCACGCCAAGTGAAATGGTAGCAAACAAGATTGAAGCTAACCAGAAGTCACTGAATAGTCCAGTTAGTTTACAGAAGTATCCTAGGATTAATGCTAGAATGATAACCGTTGCATACCCCATAAAGGCTAGTTGAACGGATGAAAATCGTGGAGCAGTTTTGCTTGATTTTTTTTCTAGTTCACTGGGATTTTTGTTTTTGGGTTTAAATAAGGAAAAATCGATTTCCATTCCACTCAAAAACAGCAGAACGATCACACCAATCTTGGAAAGAATGGATAAAATGTTTGAGTCGGAAACGATGTTGAATAAACTGGGTCCTAATATGATTCCAACTAAAATTTCAACGACTGCGGTTGGCAGCATTGAAATGTGGAATCGTGCCATCACTAATGGAGTTATTAGGGCCGCAAGTAGAACAATTACTAATGAGATTGAGTCCATATTACGATCACCTTGGTTTATATATTTTGTTCAGTTGAGTTAATATGTTAGAATATTTAATCAAGTTTAGCAAGCAGGAGGGATTATCCGTTGGAAAATTCAATTAAAGATGAAGAACAGAAACACCTTGATTTTGTTGAAAGCAAAATTGAAATGGCAGAGGTCGATGCTGCTAAAAAAATTAAAAAAGCGAAGGGTGACCAATCGGAAATCCAAAAGAACTTTTTTAACGATGTTCGTTTAAAGACAAGTACATATAGTGGACAGATGGAGACGGGTGTCTCGGTTAGACAGCAACAGCAATTACTTTCGGAACGTGAGAATCGCTGGAAGAACGCCGCAAGGGATCTTGATACGCTAAAACGGCTGGATCAAAATCCCTACTTTGCTCGAATTGATTTTCACGAAGAAGGCGAGAAACACACTGAAACCATTTACATTGGCCTAGCGTCATTTACCGATAATCCTGACGATTATCTGGTGTACGACTGGCGGGCACCTATTTCCAGTATTTACTATGATAGTGGAATTGGTGAAATGACGTATGATTCACCGGCTGGTCCCCAAAAGGTTGACGTCAAGTTAAAGCGACAGATTGAGATTAAGAACGGTAAGATTGAAACCATCTTTGATACAGACGAAGCCCTTGGAGACAACTTACTTCTAGAAAATCTCAGTCATCAGTCTGATACCAAAATGAAGAGCATCGTTACCACGATTCAAAAAGAGCAGAACCAGATCATTCGTGATACTGATTCTGATTTGCTTTTTGTTCAAGGAGCGGCCGGGTCAGGAAAAACGGCTGCTGTTTTGCAACGAATTGCATACTTACTTTATCGTTATCGTGGTAATTTGAATTCTGGACAGGTAATTTTATTTTCCCCCAACCAACTTTTTAATGACTACATCAATGAAGTCCTACCCGAGTTAGGGGAACAAAATATGGTTCAGATGACGTACTACCAATACACCAACCGACGAGTTCCCCACTTGGAGGTTGAAACCATTGGTGAACGTTTTGTCGAAACTCATGAAAAACACCAACAAAAGGTGGTTGACTTCAAAAACAGCTTGGATTTCTTTGATCTAGTTGGAACGTACGCCCACCATTTAAATAAGGAAAACTTTCAGTTTAAAGACATTAAATTTGAAGATAATGTCTTTATTTCAAAGGAAGATATTAGCGAAATTTACTACAGTTTTAACGAGAACTATAACTTACGGAATCGTTTGGAAGCTACCAAGGAAGAACTGAATAAGATTTTAAATCGTCACATTGGGAGTGAGATGAAAAAGAAGTGGGTCGAAGAAACCATTGAAGGACTTGACCAGCAACAACTTCAGGCAATTTACGCTAAATATGGCGAAAGTATGGATAATCCCGATAAGGAATATAACTTTTTGGCTAAAAAGATTGTCCAAAACGCTTTTAGAAACGTTAGAAAGGCCATTACTCGCGGTCGATTTGTTAGTATCAATCGTCAGTTCGTTAATCTAATCAGAAACGTTTCTCGAATTACCGACTTGAGCAAGTATGGAATTGATGAACAAGAATGGAATGACGGGGTTGAAAAATCAATTGAACGATTAAAGAATGGCAAAATTAGTGATGCTGATATTTCAATTTATCTTTATTTGTATGATTTAATATCTGGGAAACGTCCTGATATTCACATGCGTTATTTATTTGTCGATGAAGTTCAAGACTATACCCCATTTCAGTTGGCTTACCTCAAGTTTAATTTTCCAAGGGCTAAGTTTACTTTACTGGGAGACCTCAACCAAGCGATCTTCACGCATGAGAGTAGTAACAGCCTTTTGCGGGAAATGAAGACGATGTTTGATCCTGAGAAAACCAAGGTAATCGAACTTAATAAGTCTTATCGTTCAACTGAACAAATCACTGATTTTACCAAGCATTTGATCCCAGATGGCAGTACGATCCAGTCGTTTGCTAGAAGTGGCGAACTTCCTAAAATTAACGTTGTCAAAGATTTTAATAATGGAATAAACGTTTTAAAGAATACGATTCAGGTAAATGATCAGGCGAGTGATACCACGGCCGTCATTGCTAAATCGTTAGATGAGTGTCGACGAGTTCATGATGAGCTAAAAAAAGATGGGATTAAATCCACGTTGATTCAAACCGAAAATCAGCGGTTGGTCAAGGGTGTTATTGTTGTTCCGGCCTATCTAGCTAAGGGACTTGAGTTTGACGCCGTTGTAATGTGGAATGGTTCTAAAGAAGAATATCCAACGGAGCGTGATGACCAGTTAGTGTACACAATTTGTAGTCGTGCTATGCACCGCCTGGACGTGATTTCAGTTGGGGAGTTATCACCAACGTTTAAGGACGTTCCAAAGGATGAGTATGATTTAGTAACCAAGTAGGTGAGTTTTGTTGAAGGATTTCTATGAATTTAGTAAAAATGAATGGAAACAGTTTTATCCAAATGAATCTGCTCCAATTACACAGGCTAATTTGGAAAGATTAAAGGCCTTTAATGATCAGATCTCACTTGACGATGTTTCTGATATTTACATGCCATTGGTACGCTTATTAGAACTGGCTTCTAAGCATTACCAAGATTGGGAGCTTACTGAAAGTGATTTTCTAAAACGTAAAACGCCTAAAATTCCATTTATCATCGGAATTTCGGGAAGTGTAGCTGTGGGGAAATCAACCGCAGCGCGTCTGCTTCAATACCTTTTTACCGATTTATTACCAGATATGAAGACGCAACTAATCACGACTGATGGTTTTTTGTATCCAACGAAAGTCTTAAAAGAAAAGGGCATTCTTGATCGTAAAGGGTTTCCTGAAAGCTATGACATGGAATCATTGATTCAATTTTTGGTTAAGATTAAGGCTGGTGTGAAAGAAGTAAAAGCACCAGTCTACTCTCATCAAACGTATGACATTATTCCTCATCGTTATGATGTCATCACTAATCCCGACATTTTAATCATTGAAGGAATTAACACGCTTCAAATTCCTGATCATCAGAAACTCTATATTGGTGATTTTACTGATTTTTCGATCTATATCGATGCTAATCCAGATCTGATTGAGACTTGGTACCTTAATCGTTTTAAGAAGTTAATGAAAACGGCTTTTCAGGATCCAACTAATTATTACTATAAGTACGCAAAAGAGGAGCCAGAACAGGCGGTTAAAATGGCGGGAAACGTTTGGAAAACCGTCAATTTACCGAACTTAAAGGAGTACATTTTACCAACACGTGAAAGAGCCAACCTTATTATTCATAAAGGTGTGGGGCACATCGTTGATAAAGTTTATCTTAGGAAATATTAAAATAAAAATCGCTCGATCGTTATAATTCAATGATTGAGCGATTTTTTATTGAGAAATAGATTAAATGGTTGCAAAGTTTACAGATGTAGATTATGATTAATATTGAATTTACAGATGTAAACCATGAATTGGAGGTGAATTATTTGGATCAAACCAAAAAAATTGAAGAAATTACGTCCGCTGAATGGCAAATTATGCGGTTGATTTGGACGATGGGAGATAGCTCATCACGAAAAATCATTGACACGATTACGAAAAAACGTGATTGGAAAGAGTCAACGATTAAAACGTTACTTAGTCGATTGGTTAAGAAAGGTTTGTTAACTCGTTCTAAAAAGGGAGGCTATTTCGTTTATTCGCCCACTGTTAACGAACAGAATGCGATGAATCTAAGTGCTGAAGAACTTTTTGAACAAATGTGCGACATGCGTAAAGGCCAGACCATTATGGATTTGATTAACCAAAGTAAGATTAGTAAGAGTGATATTCACAAGTTGGGTGAAGTTTTGAGACAAAAGCTAAAAACCGCCCCCGATAAAGTGGATTGTAACTGTTTACCAGGCGATATGGGCATGGATTGTCAATAGAAAGGAGCTTTTTAATGAAAGATATGGACAATGGAAAACATGATTCAATGGGGAAAATGAATATGAATCATGATAACCATAATATGAAAAATATGAACCCCAAAGACAGTGATAATAGTCAAATGAACATGAAGGGTAATTCTAAAATGAAAATGGACCATGGATCTATGAACATGGGAAACGGTTCAATGGATATGGGTGGCGGCCACATGATGAACATGGGAAACTTCAAACGGCGCTTTTGGATTTCATTGATTATTACGATTCCCATCTTATTACTTTCTCCGTTTATGGGGATGAAGTTGCCGTTTCAGATTACTTTTCCGGGGTCTGATTGGATTGTAATGATTCTTTCAACCATTCTGTTCTTTTATGGTGGCCAACCATTCTTTAGTGGAGCCAAAAATGAGTTGAAAAGTCATGCTCCAGCAATGATGACGTTGATTACACTGGGTATTTCAGCTTCGTACTTTTATAGTTTGTATGCTTTTATTATGAATACCTTCATTAATCCAAACGGTCATGTGATGAATTTCTTCTGGGAACTAGCAAGCTTGATTGTCATTATGCTACTAGGTCACTGGATTGAAATGGATGCGGTCATGAATGCTGGCGATGCGCTTAAAAAGATGGCTGCACTACTTCCAAGCACAGCCCATTTGGTTGAATCTAACGGAGAAACTAAGGATATTCAACTAGACCAGTTAAAAGCTGGCGACATTGTTTTGGTTCAACCGGGTGAAAAAGTTCCAGCTGACGGCGTGGTTGATTCTGGAACTAGTGCTGTAAACGAAGCCTTAGTAACTGGTGAATCGAAGGCAGTGACTAAGAAAAGGGGAAGTAAAGTAATTGGTGGGTCCGTCAACGGTGATGGTAGTATGCAAGTCAAAGTTACCGCCACTGCTAAAGATGGATACCTAGCTCAAGTTATTAAAATGGTGCAAGCTGCTCAAAAGGAAAAATCAAAAGCGGAGACGTTAGCTGACAAGGTTTCGCGCTGGTTGTTCTATGGCGCCCTGATCATTGGAATTTTAGCATTGGTCGTTTGGACGATTTTAAGCGGATTAAGTTATGGACTGCAACGAATGATTACGGTCCTGGTTATCGCATGTCCTCACGCTTTAGGATTAGCGATCCCACTAGTTGTGGCCAGAAGTACCTCAATTGCCGCTCAGAATGGACTGTTAATCAGAAATCGTCAGTCAATTGAAGAGGTTAAACGTTTGGATTACGTCTTTATGGATAAGACTGGGACTCTGACTGAAGGAGTCTTTCAAGTCAATGATGTAATCTCTGATTCCGATATGAGTAACGAAGAACTTCTGACTAAATTTGCTGATCTTGAAGCTAATTCTAGTCATCCTTTAGCTGCTGGAATCCTAGCTAAGGCTAAAAAGGAGCAAGTTTCCGTCGTCCCAGCCAAAAACGTCCAAGCCATTCAGGGAGTTGGACTAACGGGACAAATTGATGGAAAAGAGTATAAGATTGTAACCGCTAAGTATCTGACTGATAATCACTTGGACTACGATCATAAACAATTTGATAATCTTGCTAGTCAGGGCAATTCGATTAGTTACTTGGTAAGTGATGATAAAGTACTTGGGGTGATTGCTCAGGGAGATGTTCTTCGTCCTAAGTCAATTGACTTAATTAAGGCACTTAGAAGAATGAACATTACTCCTGTGATGCTCACTGGTGATAATGACTTGGCCGCTAAGCGAGTTGCTCATCAGTTGGGTGATATTGATTACCGTTCGGAACTTCTCCCTCAAAACAAGGAAGAAATTATTAAAGAGTACCAGAGCAAAGGCAATGATGTCATGATGGTTGGTGATGGTATCAATGACGCTCCCAGTTTGTCACGTGCTAACATTGGAGTGGCTATCGGTGCTGGAACTGATATTGCCATCGAATCGGCTGACGTTGTTTTGGTTAGAAGTGATCCAGAAGATATCATTGACTTCTTGGATCTTGCCAGAGCAACTAACCGGAAAATGGTTGAAAACCTCTGGTGGGGAGCTGGCTACAATATCATTGCAATGCCACTTGCTGCTGGGATCTTAGCTCCAATTGGAATTATCCTTTCGCCAGCCGTTGGGGCCTTGATTATGTCAGCTTCAACCATCATTGTGGCTGTGAATGCTTTCACCCTTCATATGGGAAAGATTAAAGAATAAACAATTAATTAGTCGATTAAGCAAGAGTGGCTTTCATTTGCCACTCTTTTTTTGTATAATCGATCCATTAAGTAATAAATTAAGTAACAAGGGATGGTGGGTGTTCATGGATCAACAAAAGAAAAAGTATTCCCCGATGATGAAGTTTTCGTTGTTGGCGGTTTCGTTAGTTTTAGCGTCATCACTGTCAGTTTCAGCGGAAGTACCACAATGGCAGCGTGCATTTCCAGGGCATTCATATTCAAGTATTGAGTTAATTGCCACCATGCCAGCTTTAGCAGTGATCATCTTCCTGCTTGGAAGTAGTTGGATTGCTAAAAAGATTGGTGCCAAAAGAACCGTTATACTCGGGTTGCTGGTCAGCGGAATCGCTGGAGTGATTCCTATTTTTGTTACTAATTATTATGTAATGCTTATTTCACGATTTGCTTTTGGAATTGGGCTTGGTTTGTTGAATGGACTGGCCGTTAGTCTGATTGGAACCTTCTTTAAGGGAAAAGAAAAGAATCAACTGATGGGAGTTAGAAGTGGATTTGAGATGTTGGGTAATGCCATTTCAGCGTACGTTGCTGGTGCATTACTGGTTGATTTTGGTTGGCATAGTGCTTTTCTAATTTATACCTTGGCATTTCCGGTTGCCATCTTGTTTTTCTTCTTTGTTCCGTCACCACCAAAAGTGGAACATTATCAAGCGGAACGAAAAAACAAATACTTTCCAAAGATTAATACTGATGTTCTTTTCTGGACCATGCTACTTGCTGGATATCAAATTACGTATGTGGGTGCCACCGTTCGAATTGCTGAATTTATTGAAGGAACCGGGATTGGTTCCACACAACAGTCAGCGGTTGTTATCAGTATTGCGCCAATCTTTGGCTTAGTTGGTGGTATAGTCTTCAGTATGGCACTGATGAAGTTGAAGAAATATTTATTGCCCGTCGGAATTATTGCTAGTGGATTTTGTCAGCTATGGATTGGGTTATCACACTCGTTCTTTAGTGCGGCGCTTGGCTTTTTCCTAGTAACTTTTCTTGATGCGATTGTGGTTTCCTACATTTTAAACATTGCGACTGAAATTTCATCCAAAGGAACTCTGAACTTAACCACTTCCATCTTGTTGATTGGTAGTAATTGTGGAATCTTTTTAGCACCGATTGCTTTAGGTGGGATTGATTCGGTATTTAGTTCCAATAAGCCCGCATTAACCTTTGTAGTTTGTGGAATTATTCTACTAGCTATGGGAGCCGTTGGTGTATGGGATATTAAATTTTTACGCAGAAAAATATTTAATTAGGGCAGTGCATTTGATGCATCGCCTTATTTATTTTGGTCAAAGGAGCAAAAAACCATGAAAGTTAATTTTAAAAGTTCTCATACTAGTCCCATATCGCTCAAGGCCTTTTTGAGTCAACATGGGATTAGTCATCGGATGTATGCAGACTTAAAGCGAGCGAAAAATGCTTTTAAGATTAATGCTAAGACCGTCAAGCCATCGGTTAACGTTTCCTTTGATGATGTCGTCTCTGTCTTTCTCCCAAATGAATTATCTGATCCACGAATTGCGGTTAGTTTTGAACCAATTAATATAATTTACGAAGATGAGAATTGGCTAGTGGTTAATAAAGAAGCTGGGTTAACGTCGGTTCCAGGCCCAAGCAACCAATCCGATACACTGGTGAATCGGATTAAAGGCCATTTAATAAACGAAGAGGCCGCAAATTTACGACCGCACATTATTACACGTTTGGATCGGTTTACTAGTGGAGTGGTCTTAGTTGCTAAAAATCGTTTGGCAAATAGTTATGCCAATGAAGAGCTGAATCGTCATGAAATTGATAAGCGATACCTAGCAATCGTTTCTGGCAAAATGACACAAAAGCACGGAATCATTGACCAGCCAATTGGGCGAATTGGTGATAACTTTGCGAGACAAGTGACTACGTCGGGAAAGGCCGCACAGACGGAATACTGGGTTAAAAAAGACTTAAGTGATGCATCACTATTAGAAATTAAACTTCACACTGGGCGTACCCATCAGATTCGGGTTCACATGACATCAATTGGTCACCGGCTGCTTGGTGATGAACTTTATCATGGTCCACTTGATCGGGGAATTAAACGCCAGGCGTTACATGCTTTTACGCTTTCTTTCTTTGATCCGTTTCAAGGACGGCAGTTAAATTTTGAAGCCAAGTTGCCTGATGATATGGAAAAGGTAATTTCCAAAAATTAGTATGTAAATTTTTTAAAATTTGCTACAATAAAGTTAGTAAAGTAAGGAGAATGTTCCGTGGAAGATAACATCCAGTTAGGTGAAAAATCCTTTGATAAAATGATATTTGTACTTAATAAGCCGGTGAATGAGAAGAATCACCTTGACTATAAGTTCAAAGATTATGAGATGCAGCAAATTGCTGACGACATTTGGGCAATGCCTGCTTACATGAAAAAAGACGATGATTTTACCATTTTCTTCATTGTCACCAGGGTTAATAGTGGCGAGATTGTGGTAGCAATGGCAACTGGTCAGTCTGGTAAAAAAGGTCAGTTTGATCTGTCACGACCAGTTAATACGGGTGCCGGATTAAACGAATTATATAAACACGATCAGGACCAAGCGAAAGAAGCTCTTCACTTTTTGAATTTAATTTCAAAAGCTGGCGAGGGTGAATGGCGAATGGTAGAAGACTAAACAGAAAATAGGAGAGTTAACATGGCCCAAATTTATTTAGCAAGTCCATTTTTTAGTAACGAACAAATTCAAAGAATTGAAGTTGTTGAACACGCATTAGAGGCAAATCCAACGGTGACTGATTTTTATTCGCCACGTAAACATCAGGACGCTGAAAATGAGCAGTTTACCCTTCCGTGGGCGAACGAGATCTATCATCGTGACATGGAAAATCTAGAAGCAGCTGAAGCAGTGGTGGCTGTGGTTGATTTTGGTGGTAGTAATGTTGATAGTGGTACTGCGTATGAGATTGGTGCGGGGGTTCAAATGGGAAAGCCCGTTGTGGTTTTTCAGCAAAAAGATGAACCACTTAACCTAATGATCTCAGAAAGTTTGCATGCTTACCTGAAAAACGGCGAGCAACTCCAGGCTTATGATTTTACTAAGATGCCAGAGAGTCACTATACAGGGAACATTTTTTAAGTCGAATTAAAGGAGAAAGATTATGAATAATGATCAATTATCTGGAATGAGATTTTTCGAAGTAACGGTATTAAATGCAGTCATTACGATTCTTGAATTTTTGGGTGGGATCTTCTCGGGAAGTTTGTCACTTCTTTCGGACGCCTTCCATAATTTGGGGGATTCCATTTCAATTGTATTGAGCTATATTGCTCATCGAATAAGTAAAAAACAACAAACCAAACAGAACACTTATGGCTTTAAACGAGCTGAAATTATTTCGGCGTTCTTGAATTCATTGTTTTTGATTTTAATTTCGCTTTTTTTGATTATTGAAGCTGTTAAGCGAATTTCACATCCAGAAACAATTAATGGGCCAGTAATGCTGGTGGTTGCAGTTGTCGGAACTGTGGCCAACTTCTTTTCTGCTTTTTTGTTAAATAAAGGCGCTAAGCACAACTTGAACATGAGAGCCACCTACCTCCACTTGTTGAGTGATTCGTTGTCATCGCTTGGAATTATCATTGGTGGAATCTTAATTGCTTTCTTGAATTGGACAATTGTGGATCCAATTGTGACCATCCTAGTGGCACTTTACATTATGTGGGAGAGTTGGCCCATCATTAGGAAAACGGTGGGGATTTTGATGGAAAGTGCACCCAAACTGAATTACGCTGCCATTAAAAAAGATCTATTAAAAATTGATGGGGTGACTGGTGTTCACCACGTGCATGCGATGATGGTGGATGAAAACAGCATCGTTTTTTCGGCTCACGTTAATATGAAAAATATGCCCTTAGATCAGGTCCAATTAATTTACGATAAGATTAATAAATTATTGAAGAGTAAGTATCACATTGACCATGTCACGATTCAACCAGAAGTTGACCGGGGAAGACATGATGATTTATTTTACGATAACGGCAAAGACATATAAAAAAACAGTTTCTTTCTACTAGAGAAAGAAACTGTTTTTTTGTGATTTTAAAGTGATCTATAAAGTGCTGTCTGGATCTAATTTATTGGTTTCGTTAACATACCATTCTGACCAATCAGTGGTGGGGTTACCGTTTTCAAAGTAAGTCTGACTTAATTTACTTAAAAGGATTGCGAAATCACCATAGTCAAGTTCAATGATGTCAGCGACAACGTCTCGTGGACTATTATTACTCAGAGTGACGATTTCACGGTTTAAATCAGCAATTACACCAGATTCACCGTCAAAAGTACTCATAACTTCCAGGTTGTTGTTCCTAAATAGTTTGATGTAGAAAGGAACAAAATCGTTAACAACCTTTTTTTGGCCCTGCTCACTTAAATCACTAAACTTTACATTGTCACTCATATTTTTCCTCCTGTATGATACCGTTACAAATCTAATTTAATTATATCTGTCTGGATACCATTCGTAAAATAGTTTTTTGTAACGAAAACTCAATGAGATTTTTTACTTATATTTTGATATGCTAGAAATATTAAAGAAAAGGGGTGAGTCGCATGTTTGGGAAGAATCAACTGGATCCGGATTCGCGTTTTCGTAATTATAGTGATTTGGTCATTAAGACCTGTATGTTGGCGGGTAAAATCATGATTGAAAATGGGTCAGAAATGACACGAGTTAATGACACCATTAAGCGAATCGCACGAAATGCTGGGATGCCAAACTTGAAGACTTACATTACGATTACTGGAATTATGATTTCCGTTAATGATAATTCAGAAACTCAGATTACTGAGATTGATAAGCGGGCTTTTGACTTAAGAAAAATCACGGCTGTGAACGATTTATCGCGACGCTTTGCGGAACACAAGACAACGTTAGAGCAGTTCTATCAAGAATTGCAACACGTTAGTGATCTGGATACTTATTTTCCGTACTGGATGAAAATGTTAGCGGCTGCGGTCCTTTCAGGATCCATTGAAGTGGTTTTTCGTGGTGATTATTCGGTATTCTTTATTACCTGTCTGATTGGGATGTTAGGTTGGATTATTTTTGACTATTTGAATCGTATCGTGAAAGTTGAGTTTATAAACGAATTTACTGCGGCCATTTCAATTGGCATGTTAGCCATGCTAGCCCGAAAGTTGGGACTTGGAAGTGGTGTGGATAATATGATTATTGGGAGTGTGATGCCGCTTGTTCCTGGCGTCCAAATTACTAATGCGGTCCGAGATTTAATGTCTGGCAACCTTGTTAGTGGACCAGCTAGAGCAATGGAAGCCATTATGGGAGCGTGTGCTTTAGGATTTGGAGTGGCACTTGCTTTGAAGTGGTTTGGATAGGGGTGTTTATGATTGAAATTTTAGTGAAAATAATTGGAGTTTACGTTGCCACCCTTTGTTTTGCAATTTTGATCAACGTGCCACCGCGTGCTCTTAATCTAGGTGGATTGGTGGGGGTTGCCAGCTATTTAGTGTACCTAACCTACAATTCGATTTTTGGTGGTTACGTTGGTGGAAACGTCTTTGGAGCGTTTACGATTGGGATCTTGGGAATGCTGGCAGCTCGGTACAAAAAAATGCCAATCATCGTTTTTAACATTCCAGCGTTAGTTCCGCTTGTTCCCGGTGGACAGGCGTATGAAGTTATGAAATACATTGCAACGGGCAACACGCACTTAGCGTTTGTTTACTTAATGCAAGTCGCGATGATTGCAGGTGCGTTGGCGATTGGGTTCTTACTAGCCGAGTTGGCGATTCAACTGTTCTTTCACATCACCCATCTTTTGAAAGGAATCTATCTTAATTGAAAGTAAAAACCACATTGACAAGCGGCCAATGTGGTTTTTAGTTAGTTTGAAGCTGTTTGACAAAGTCTTGATAATCCTGCTCCTCACCGGTATCGGTGATTTGAATATTATCGAGGTTGGCGTTTCTTAGGTCACCTTCACTAATATTTAACTCATTAGTAAAAGTCGCATTTCCAATCAAATGAAGATCGTAGTGAACCCCACTGCGTTTTATGTGAGTTTTTACCATCCCACCTGGATTATAAATATTGACGGTTTCGTCAAAGTCCGAATCATGAGTTAAGATTTCGTAAATTAGACTAGTGGCCGTCATTCCAGTCCCACAGGCATTTGTAAGACCTACACCCCGTTCGAAGGTTCGAACGAAAAGTTCATTTTGATCCATAACGTTAGCAAAACTAACGTTGACACCGTCCGTAAAGTACTTGTTTTTTCCGTTTAGCATTTTGCCTAGCTTAACTAAATCGTTTGATTTAACTTGATCCATACTCATAAAGCTAATGAGGTGGGGATTAGGCACTGCGACCGCTGAATAATCTAATCCCGAAATGAAATCATTGACAGGCTGATCTAACAGTGGGGTTTTGATATTTTCAAGGGGCAGACTCTTAGCGTCAAATGAAATTGGTGAGATCTGGACACTAAAGGTGGGAACCCCAGGTGCAATGTCACTCTCTTTTGTCACATCTAGATCTGCATCGTTGGTTTCAACCTTGAAAGCATCCTGACCAAACTTTTGTGACAAGTACCGAGAAACGGTCCGAAGTCCGTTTCCACACATTGAAGCTTCACTGCCATCGGCGTTAAAGACTCGCATTTTCCCCAGTGCATTGGGGTGGTTTGATGAATCAACTACCAGGACCCCATCGGCGCCGTTTAAAATGTGATTTTTGGGGTCTGAAATGGTTTGAGCAAGTTTTTTAAGTTCCGAGTCAGTTAGTTTTTGGTCTAATTCGGTTTGATCCAAAATAAAGAATTGATTTTCGGATCCGTGT
Organism: Fructilactobacillus sp. X7R9C1; assembly: GCF_059901005.1. Lineage (NCBI taxonomy): Bacteria > Bacillati > Bacillota > Bacilli > Lactobacillales > Lactobacillaceae > Fructilactobacillus > Fructilactobacillus sp. X7R9C1. The sequence continues at coordinate 91,530 of NZ_JBWXVG010000003.1, forward strand.
ACTTTAAGTAATTTAGTCATAATTTAGTCTCCTAATAAATTAGTCGGTTGTTGTCAAAGAAGTTTCTGTAGATTAGCTTGACGGCTTTATCTGAATCTTTAATGTCAGTTCCAAGCATCACGGAAATCTTGGAAGCTCCTTGATTAATCATGTGAATGGAGATGCCATTGTCGGTTAGGGGCCGAATGATTTTTTCAATGGTTTGATTATCAGACTGCATTCCCTCGCCAACGATCATGATGATGGCATAGTCATTAATCCAACGAATTTGATCGGGATGAAGGGCATCTTTGATTTCTCTTGTAATTTCTTTGACGATATGGTCATTTAGTTGGGCCTTATCAAAGATAATGGTCAGGTCATCAATTCCAGAAGGCATGTGTTCGTACGACACGTTGTATTTGTACAGAATTTTGAGAATCTTAAGGGTAAAACCCACTTGTTTGTTAAGCAGATAGCGATGAATGTACAGTGCTGAGAAGTGCTTGGCACTGGCTACTCCGGTAATTACGCGAGTTGGCTGAAATTTATTTTCAGGAACAATCAAGGTTCCGGGTAAATCAGGAGCCGATGTATTTTTCACGTTGATCGGAATTCCGACCTGAATTGCTGGAATGATGGCTTCATCATGAAAGACTGAGAAACCAGCATACGAGAGTTCTCTCATTTCTCTATAAGTCATTACGTCGATAGCTTTCGGGTTTTTAACCACCCGCGGGTCAACCGAATAGATTGCGTTGACATCGGTAAAGTTTTCGTATAGATCAGCTTGAAGCCCACGAGCTATGATTGAGCCGGTAATATCGGAACCACCCCTTGAAAAGGTAGCGATTTGATTATCATCATTGACCCCAAAAAATCCTGGAAAGATCATTTTTTCTTTAACGTCACGAAATCTTCTGATGTTTCCGTAGGTAACTGGATTGATTTGCGCATCGGCAACGTCGCCGGTGACTTTAAAACCAATTTCTTTTGGATCCATAAATCTTGCAGGAATTTTAAGTTGGTTTAAAATCATCGTCAACATTTGCGCGTTGAGGTACTCTCCCTGAGCTTTAAAGGTACTCATTAGATGAGCAGAATCCAGAAACGATTGATTAGGTAATTCTCTTAACTGTGAGACAATTTGGTTAATCTGTTTCGTCTGAACGTTAAATGATTCACCAATTTCTTGATAGCGATCAATAATTTGATTAAGAATGTCAGAAAAGTCTTCATGGTCAAGAACTTTGTTAGCGTACTCGATTAATAAGTCGGTAACTTTTACGTCACCTTTGAAGCGAGTTCCGGGAGCAGAAACAACGACTGCCTTCCGATCTGGATCTGATTTGATGATATTAATTACCTTTTGAAATTGGGTTCCGTTAGCTAGTGAGCTTCCGCCGAATTTGGTTACTTTCATGAATTATTCATCCTTAAGAATTTAATTAAGTTGAATTGTAGCATTAATTTTTAATTTATCAATCTTGGAACCCAAAATATGTGAAATAATTATTAATTTAGATGATATTAATTGACGAATAGGTCAAAATGGGTTATATTTTTAACAAATTTAAATAGAGGTTGCAGGTAACAAGATTAGCTAATGGAGATTTACTCGTCGAAGAAGTTAGTGAAAGGGTTGTTTGCCGAAGCACTCTGTCAGAGTAGTGGCACTGGTGCTGGGACGTGATTTAATAAATCGCGGACTGTCGCAGATATTCTGCGGGGAGCTATTCAAGAATATTTGATCAAATAATGTCAAATTAATTATTTTTAGATCTTTTTGTTCAACTCCTGAGCAAAAAGATCTTTTTTTATAAATTATTTAAGAGGTGCGAGATGAAGTCGGTTATTGATAAGCAAGATATAAGAAATCATGATTTGTACATTGGTGGGATTAAGGCCAGTGATTTAGCAAAAGAATATGGAACACCCCTAGAGGTTTATGACGTTAGTAAGATCAAGAGTCAAATTGAAAAATTTAAACGGGTTTTTGAAGACCGTAAAGTTAAATACTCGGTTAATTATGCTAGTAAGGCGTTTGCCACGGTTGGAATGTATCAAATTGTGAAGCAAGAGGACGCTGGAATTGACGTAGTTTCCGGTGGTGAGTTGTACACCGCGCTTCAAGCTGATTTTCCGATGGAACGGGTCAGTTTTCACGGCAATAATAAATCAAAAGACGAACTAACGATGGCTGTCAAAAACGGAGTGGGAACGATTATGTTGGATAATTTCCACGAAATTGAGTTACTCCACGACGTGCTAGAAGAGCAAAATAAAAACATCGACGTGATGTTACGGATTACCCCTGGTATTTCAGCTCATACTCATGAGTACATCCAAACGGGTCAGGTCGACAGTAAGTTTGGGTTCGATCTGGCCTCAGGACAAGCTGATGAAGCTTTACAAAAGGTCCTTTCTGAGAAGCGAATGAATATGAAAGGGGTCCATGCTCACATTGGGTCTCAGATTTTTTCACCCAAAGGCTTTGTGGGAGCTGCTGATAAACTTGTTGACGTAATGAAGCACTGGCATGACGATTTTGATTACACGACGCAAGTAATCAACGTTGGTGGTGGTTTTGGTATTCAGTACACCGATGAAGAACATCCCGTCGCCCCAGAGGACTTCGTTTCAGCCATTGTGGATGAGATTAAAGAAAAAACGACTGAGGCTGATTTACCAACTCCATCAATTTGGATTGAACCGGGCCGTTCAATCGTCGGGTCAGCGGGTTATAGTTTGTACACGATTGGTTCCAGAAAAGATGTCCCCGGGATTAAGTCGTACGTTTCCGTTGATGGTGGGATGGGTGATAACATTCGGCCAGCTTTATATGAAGCAGACTATGAAGGCGCTCTTGCAGGCAATGTTGATGGAAAGCCGGTTGAAACCGTCCGAATTGCCGGGAAATACTGTGAATCAGGTGATATCTTGATTAAGAATCAACCGCTCCCAAAGAGCAAACCGGGCGATGTTTTTGTAATCTTTAACACCGGGGCTTATGGCTACTCAATGGCTTCCAACTATAATCGAAATCCACGGCCAGCCGTTGTGTTTGTTGAAAATGGGAAAGCACAATTAGCGGTCCAACGAGAGAGTTATGCGGACCTGATCCACTTAGATAAGAAATTAAAGGAGAACTAGAAGATGGCACAATTAGATGCACAATCAATCATTAAATTTATTTCTAACTCAGACAAAAAGACCCCAGTCAAGGTTTATTTGAAAGGTAAGTTAGGAAAAATCAAATTTCCTAAGGGAATTGAGAATTTTACCACTAACAAAACTGGTGTCATTTTTGGTGACTGGGCTAACGTTTCTAAATTTCTTAAAAAGAATAAAAAATTAATCAGTAGTTATGAAATTGAAAGTGATGCACGAAATTCTGCCGTTCCATTACTTGATACCAAGAACCTAGACGCTCGGATCGAACCTGGTGCTATTATTCGTGATCAGGTCTCAATTGGAAAGCATGTTGTCATAATGATGGGAGCTTTAATCAACATTGGAGCTGAGATTGGTGATGATTCTATGATTGACATGGGGACCATCCTGGGTGGTCGTGCGATCGTTGGAAAGCATTGTCACATCGGTGCTGGTGCTGTTTTGGCCGGTGTGATTGAACCAGCTAGTGCTAAACCGGTTCGAATTGACGATAACGTCTTAGTTGGTGCTAATGCGGTTGTGATTGAAGGCGTTCATGTTGGTGAGGGTGCAGTGATTGCTGCTGGCTCAGTGGTTTTGCATGATGTTGAACCTAATACCATGGTAGCCGGGGTTCCTGCTAAAAAGATCAAGGACATCGACACTCAGACCAAGTCTAAGACTAAACTTGAAGACGACTTAAGGAAGTGATGAATGTGTCAGATAACCCGACCAAGTTGAGTTACGATGATTTCCTTGAAATTTATCGTCATCTTCACCAAATCCCAGAATTAGCAATGCATGAGTTTCAGACCCATGAATATCTAAAAGAAGTCATTGATAAGTTTAAAACGGACTACATGGAAGTTAATGTACCAGAAAAGTTACCAACGGCGATTTTGGTGCTGGTCCATGGAACTGATCCCAAGCGTACCATTGGATATCGAACGGATATTGATGCGTTACCAGTTAAGGAAAAAACGAATTTAACGTTTGTGTCAAAAAATGATGGTGTGATGCATGCGTGTGGTCATGATATCCACATGACGGTTGCGTTGAGTATCCTGAATTACTATGCTGCTCATCAACCCCAAGATAATTTGTTAGTTTTTTTTCAACCAGCTGAAGAAAGTGAAAATGGGGGTAAAGTGGCATACGAGGACGGTATTTTTACCGGGAAGTGGCATCCAGATGAATTTTATGGTCTACATGACAACCCCCAGCTTCCGGTTGGGGCAATCGGTTGTCGGATGGGTACACTGTTCGCTGGGACAACCGAGGTCAACGTTGACTTGATCGGAAAAAGTGGTCATGCTGCTTATCCGCAGGATGCAAACGACATGATTGTGGCCGCCAGTCAATTTATTAATCAGGTTCAGACGATTGTATCAAGGAGTGTTGATCCGATTGAAGGCGGGGTTGTTACCTTTGGAAAAATGGAAGCCGGTACCATTCGAAATGTGATCGCTGGTCATGCTCGAATTGAAGGAACGATTCGGGGTCTGACCCAGAAAATGATTGAGTTGATTGATAAGCGGTTAAAAGAAGTCGCTAATGGGATTTCAGTGAGTTACGACTGCCAGGTTAAACTCAACCTGAATCAGGGCGGTTATTTGCCAGTCGAGAATAATTCGAAGTTAACCAGTAATTTTATTGATTACATGGAAAAGCAAAAAAACGTTGATTTTATTAACACGATGCCCGCAATGACGGGAGAAGATTTTGGTTATTTGTTGTCAAAAATCCCCGGAACAATGTTTTGGTTGGGAATTGGTGACCCAAAGTCTCAGCTTCATGAGGCGACGCTTACCCCCAATCCAAAGGCAATTGCGATTGGAAGTAGAGCCATTATCGGATTTTTGAATTATCGAATGCAACAAGGAACAAAAAAATAGGGGAGATCATAATCATGGTAGAAAAAGCAGATTTATTAACGGCCATCGTCACCCCGTTTGGCAATGACGGTGAGGTTGATATTACACGGCTTAAGAAGCTGATTAAACATTTGGTTGATACGGGGACCAATGGATTTGTGGTCGGCGGAACGACTGGTGAAACTCCGACATTATCTGAAGACGAAAAATTAAAACTGTACGGTGAATTTGGCAAGATTGTGGGCGATCAGTATCCGGTAATTGCAGGGACTGGTTCAAACAATACCCGACAAACGGCTGAGTTTAACCAGAAAGTGATGCAATTAGATGGGATTGATTATGGCTTGGTGGTTGTGCCTTATTACAACAAACCCGACCAACGGGGCATGAAGGAACACTTTAAGTACGTTGCCGATCATTCAGATAAACCAATCATCATCTATAACATTCCTGGACGAACGGGCGTGAACATGAATAAGGAAACGGTCGTGGAATTATCCGAATACAATAACATTGCTGGAATTAAGCAGTGTGGCTCACTTCCTGATATGGAATACATCATTTCCAACACTCCAGATGATTTTCTGGTTTACAGTGGTGAAGATCCACAAGCACTAGCAACTAAGATGCTTGGTGGTGATGGAGTGATTTCGGTTGCTTCCCATGTCTATGGTAATCAATTAAGGGGAATGTACGATGATTTAGATCAGGGGGATTACAAAGCAGCTGGCCAGCTTCAACGTTGGTTAACACCAAAGATGCAGGCGCTATTTATGTATCCTTCACCATCACCGACTAAAGCAGCTTTAAATGCTAATGGTTTAAATGTGGGTGGTTGTCGTTTACCAATTGCAACCCTAAATCAAGATGAGAAAAAAGAATTGGCAAAAGCACTAGACGTTGATTCTTTAGGAGACATTTTAAATGATTAAAGTATTAGTAGCAGGCTTTCGTGGCTCAATGGGCCAAAAGGCCGTTAAGATGATTGAAAAGAATGGTGATTTTAATTTGATAGGCGTATATGACCCGAAAGCAAACGATTTGAGTCCTGAAAGTTATGATTTACCAAAAGACGTAAAAGTTTATAACGATTTTGATCAGATTAAGGGACCAGATGTAGACGTTTGGGTTGATTTTACGGTTCCAAAAGCAGCTTATCCAAACACTAAATTTGCCTTGGATCATGGGATTCATCCGGTTATTGGAACCAGTGGGTTAAGTGATGATCAACTAGCTGAGTTGCAAAAATTAGCGAACGATGAAAATGTGAGTGGGATTATTGCCCCTAACTTTGGAATTTCGGCGGTATTGTTAATGAAATTTGCTAAAGAGGCAGCTCAATATTTCCCTGATGCTGAGGTGATCGAGATGCATCATCAGGATAAAAAGGATGCTCCGTCTGGGACCGCTATTAATACCGCAAAGTTAATCAGTGAGGGAAGAAAAAAACAACCAGAATCCGTTTCAACCGACGAAACCCTAAAAGGTGCTCGCGGAGCCGAGTATGATGGAGTTCCGATTCATTCCGTTCGGCTTCCTGGATATGTTGCTCATGAACAGGTGCTGTTTGGCGGAGATGGTGAAGCACTCACCATTCGTCAAGATTCCTTTGATCGTGATTCATTTATGAATGGTTTAAGGGTTGCCATTGAGAGAGTTGACGGTTTAGATGGGTTAGTTGTTGGATTAGAAAATATTTTATAGAGGGGCAAGTAGTAATGAAAGAGTATAATGTCGCAATTTTAGGTGCCACTGGCGCCGTTGGAACACGTCTCATGGATAAGTTAGCTGAATCAAGTATCCCGGTTAAAAGTCTGAAATTGTTGGCTTCTAAAAGATCCGCTGGGAAAAAGCTCGAGTATCAAGGTGACGAATTAACCGTTGAAGAGGCCACTCCCGACTCATTTAACGGTGTTGATTTAGTCCTTGCTTCAGCCGGAGGTTCGGTTTCCAAAAAATTGTTACCAGAAGCCGTGAAGCGTGGTGCTGTTGCGGTTGACAACACGAGTGCGTTTCGAATGGACCCGGATGTTCCCTTAGTTGTGCCAGAAGTGAATCCAGATGCTTTAGAGAATCATCACGGGATCATTGCCAATCCAAACTGTTCCACTATTCAAATGGTAGTGGCGTTAGAGCCGATTAGAAAGCAGTTTGGGTTAAAACAAATTATTGTTTCTACTTATCAAGCTGCTTCAGGTGCAGGTCAGAGTGGACTTGATGAATTAAAAGATGAAGCGCAAGAACACCTTGATGGCAAAAAGATGGATGCTCACATTTTCCCAGTCAAAGGTGAAAAGGAACATTATCCGCTAGCGTTTAATCTTTTACCCCAAATCGATGTGTTTGAAAAAGACGGTTATACTCACGAAGAGTGGAAGATGATTCACGAAACGAAGAAAATCATGCTGAATGATATGGATTCTGGAGATATTAAGGTGACCGCTACCTGTGTCAGAGTTCCAGTGGAGATTTGTCACGGTGAGTCAGTTTATTTCACGGTCAAGGATGAAAAAGCCGCCAGTCGTGAAAAGATCCAAAGGATTTTAAATGATGCTCCGGGAGTAACTCTTAAAGATGATCCAAAAAAACAACTCTATCCACAACCAATCGACGCTGCTGGCAAAGAAGATACATATGTCGGAAGAGTTCGACCGGACCAAGAAAATGGTGATGCCTATAATATGTGGGTAGTAGCCGACAATTTATTAAAGGGTGCTGCACTAAATACGGTTGAAATTGGCGAAGAATTAGTTAAAAGAGATTTAATTTAATGATTGAATTTCTTGACGATGATGATAGGGAAGAGGATTAACATGCCTACTTTAAATGAAAACTTGCAAAATCGGTTTAACAAGAATTTAACTCAACTGCAACCATCAGCAATTCGAGCTTTTTCGGAGTCGATATCTGATATTGACGGGTTGATTATGCTATCAGTGGGAGAACCAGGATTTAACACCCCTGAACACGTTAAAAAAGCAATGATGAAGAGTATTGAAGATAATCACTCGCATTATTCTCCTCATAAAGGAATCAAATCTTTAAGAGATGCCATCAGCAACTTTATGGCAAAGAAATATAATTTAAAGTATGATCCTAATACTGAAGTAATGGTTAATATGGGAGCAACCGAAGCGCTTGCTTCGTCGATTCTTTCCACGGTTAATCCTGGCGATGAGGTTTTGATTCCAGCACCTTTCTATCCCCTATACGAGTCATTAGTACGTTTTGCTGGTGGGAAACCCGTGTTTATCGATACGTCCACTTCTGATTTTGTTTTAACACCTAAAGAATTGGATGAGGCACTCTCAAATCATCCCAGTGCTAAAGCGTTGATATTAAATTATCCAAATAATCCAACGGGGGTTGAATACACACCAGAGCAGTTAAAAGCCCTTGTCCCAATTCTGAAACAACATTCACTCTTTGTGATCACCGATGAGATCTATAGTGAGTTAACCTATGGTATTAAACATCATTCACTGGCAGAGTATTTACCTGATCAAACGATTGTAATTAATGGAGTGTCTAAATCTCACGCAATGACTGGTTATCGACTGGGGTTCACGGTTGGACCCGCTGAATTTATCACTCAGGCTAATAAGATGCATGGTTATTTAGTTTCTTCACCATCAGACCCTGCTCAGTATGGTGCACTTGAGGCACTTAAGAATGGGATGGATGATGCTTTTCCGATGCGAGATGAATACCAGAAAAATCGTAATGAGGCCATTCCACGTTTAAAGAAAATGGGACTTGACCCGATTGATCCTACCGGGGCGTTTTATATTTTCGTAAAAATTCCAGCAAATTATGGAAATGATGACATTCGTTTTGCCAAGGATTTAGCGCAAAATGCTAAAGTTGGGGTAATTCCCGGATCAGCGTTTGGTGATGCTGGTAAAGGCCACGTGCGAATTTCCTACGCTGCTTCTAGTGATGATTTAAAGGAAGCGCTAAGTCGGATGGAAAATTATTTAAGTTAATGTAATTATTAAAAAAGCGGAATTAGACATTTGTCTAATTCCGCTTTTGTTTAAAATTGTTTAAAGATGCAGGTACGTTCCAAGGAAAAAACTAATCATCAAGATGATGAAGACGATGGTAGTAATGATGACGTACATCTTATCGTGTTCTTTATAGAATGAATAGATTGATACAACCACCCTTAGAACCGGCGTTAGGATCAAAGCAAAAACGCCTAACATCATGATGGAATAGGGTTTTAATTGAATGATTCCCCTTAGCAGTTGACCAAAGGAGGTTAGGTAATAGTGACTGCCAAACCCCGTTGTTCCGGTAACAAGGTACAAGAAAAGTCCAAAGACCATGATGATGACAGAAACAATCACTCCAATACGCATGATTTTTCCGATAAGTTTTTCGATTCGAATATTTTCAGCTTCTTGATTTTTTTCACTTTGATTTACATTATTTTGAGTGCTCATGATAAGAAGTTCACCCCAAATCCTTTAAGAATCATTTGAACGCCGAGGTAAATTAGGATTGGAATAAAGATAATTCGAATTAATTTGGAAGGCATGATTTGCATCACACGTGACCCGACGGTTGCTCCAACGATAATTCCGAGTGCCAGTGGAACGGCAATCTGAGGTAAAATTGATCCGTTAAAAAAGTAAATGGTGGCACTCGCTGCTGCCGTGACCCCCATCATTAAATTACTGGTGGAACTCGATGGTTTGAGTGGCATCTTCATGAAAGTATCCATCGCAATTACCTTAAAGGCACCGGATCCAATTCCCAGTAAGCCACTGGCAATTCCGGCGCCAAACATTACGGTTAAACCAGCTGGAACGTTTGTTACCTTATAGTCAATCTGCTTTTTTAGGTTTTTATCGTAGTAAGAACCATTTAGCTTGAGTTCTTTTGCAATTTTATCTTCACTGGTTGTATTCGTTTGAACCTGTTTACCCCAAATCTTTTTAACCATATTTAAACCGGAAAAGAAGAGTAACAGGCCAAATAAAATGTAGAGAAAGATTGGATTGATCACTCCAGTTAGTAAAGCACCGGCAACGGCCCCAATGGAAGTAGCAATTTCTAGAAACATGGCTACCCGTAAGTTTAAGACGTTGTCTTTTAGATAGGCGATCGTTGCTCCTGAACTGGTAGCAATCACGGCAATGATACTTGCACCAATCGCATACTTAATGTCGAGATTAAATCCGATGGTTAAAACCGGGGTAATGATCATCCCACCACCGATTCCTAGGATTGAACCCAGAACACCCGCAAAAACTCCTACCAGTAACATGATAATAAGGCTATGAATCATTAATAAAACTCCAATCTGTAAAATTCATGGTGCAATTATATCACACTAATCACGGCGATTTTGGCGCTTCTCTCAATCGGCTAATCGATATTATGTTATACTTTTTTTATATGAATTCTTGGAGGTATGGCATTTATGATGATTGGAAGGGACGTTAGTCGTCCGTACAAATTAACAATTGCGTTTCTCTTATCGTTAATCCTGACGATTGGAGTCAAAATGAGTTTTGGCTACGTTGACTTTTTAGATTCAATGATAATTGGAACCATTCAAGGGTACCAGTCCTCATTTGAAGAAACCATTTTCTCAATGATTAGTTTTGTCGCGAGTCCCAAGATGGATATTGTGTGGATACTTATAATTGCTGTTTTGTTGTGGTGGTTTAAGTATAAAATACCGGCATTCTTTTCGTTGGTACTGGTTTTTGGTGGAGATGCCATTGGATTTGTGATTAAACACATCGTAGCCAAGCCCCGTCCTTCAATGCATTTGCCGGGGGACACTGGCTTTAGTTATCCTAGTGGACATGTTTTAGGAGCTTTTCTAGTGATTAGCGTCCTGTGGATCATAGTGGTTCCAATGATTAATCGACAATCAACTAAATGGATTATTAGAACTATTTTAGCAATTGTTCTTTTCCTAGTGATGATCTCACGGGTTTATCTGAATGCCCATTTTCCTTCAGATACCGTTGGTGCCGCCTTAATTGCTTACACATGGCTTCAAGTTTGTGAATATGGGTACGTAAAGTGGGCCAAGGAGCTAAGTACAACAAAGATTTTTCAGAATACAATTTACTAATTTCATGAAAGTGATTGATAATCGTTAACTTATCACTTATACTTTACCTATAATGAAATATGAATTCTAAGAAGAGGCGCGACTTTTATCAGTAATTTGCCAGAGATTCACTTAATCGATGAGGGCTTATGAAAGGGAAAGTTGCCGAAACTGATCACGTGGTAAATGATTGGTTGGGTTTTGATTTAATAAGTCAAGGACTGTCGTGTGTTGCACGGAGAGCTTTCTAAGATTACGATTAGTAAGAATTTGTGGACTCTTTTGGAAGTTATTCAAGAGGGTCTTTTTCTTTGTCGTTTTGTTATTGGGTTTCTTCTTAATTATTTAGGAGGATAATTTATGTCTGAAAAAAATGGAAACGGACAGGTGAAGCGGGGATTAAAGTCTCGTCATGTGTCTATGATCGCCCTTGGTGGTTGTATTGGAACCGGTCTTTTTGTGACTAGTGGTGGAGCAATTCACAATGCTGGTCCCGGTGGTGCGTTAGTAGCATATGTATGTATGGGAATCATGGTTTATTTTTTGATGACTAGTTTGGGAGAAATGGCCACTAATATGCCAGTCTCTGGATCATTTGCTACATATTCAGCTAAGTACGTTGATCCGGCTTTAGGGTTTGCAATGGGTTGGAACTACTGGTTTAACTGGGCAATTACGGTGGCGGTTGACGTTAGTACGGTGGCAATCGTCATGCAATTCTGGCTGCCACATTTTCCGAGTTGGATTTGGAGTTTAGCGGCTCTGTCACTGATTTTGTTGATTAACATCTTGTCCGTCAAGGCGTTTGGAGAAACTGAGTTCTGGATGTCTTTGATCAAAGTGATCACGATTTTTATCTTTCTAGCCGTCGGAATTTTGACCATTTTTGGAATTATGGGTGGTCACTTTATTGGAATGAGGAACTTTACCTATAAGCAGGCTCCCTTCGTAAACGGGATTCCCGGCATTCTGAGTGTTTTCGTAATTGCTGGATTCTCATTTCAAGGAACTGAGTTAGTTGGAATTACAGCTGGAGAGTCAGAAAACCCACGGGAAACGGTCCCAAAAGCGATTCATGAAGTATTTTGGCGCATCATTTTATTCTATATTCTGGCAATTGTTGTGATTGCTGCAATTATTCCATATACTAGTCCCGATTTGTTGGGATCAAGTGCTTCAGATGTTGCCATTAGTCCGTTCACGATTGTGTTTGAACGTGCCGGATTAGCTGGAGCTGCAAGTATTATGAACGCGGTCATCTTGACCTCCGTGATTTCTTCAGCCAACTCTGGAATGTATGCCTCAACGCGAATGTTGTATTCGATGGCCGATGAAGGTTATGCTCCAAAAGTTTTTGGCAAAGTATCTAAGCGTGGAATTCCAGTGTTAGCGCTCCTAGCAACCATGGTGATTTCGTTGTTGACTTTTATGACAAGTATCTTTGGATCTAAGATTTACATGTGGTTAGTGGCTGCTTCCGGGTTGACTGGATTTATTGCTTGGTTCGGGATTGCTCTTTCACATTATCGATTTAGAAGGGCGTTTATAAAACAAGGACACAAAGTTTCAGAACTTAAATACCATGCGACTTGGTTCCCGGTTGGTCCAATTATCACTTTAATCCTGTGTATCGTTGTTATTTGTGGTCAAGATATTGGTGCTTTTGCTCACTTCAACTTATTTGAGATTGCGGTCACGTATATGAGTGTTCCGTTGGTTATCATCTTGTATTTTGGGTACAAATTTGTTCATCATACTCATATCATTCCCCTCGATCAAGTGGATGTTTCGCCTTCAGAAGATTATACGGATGAAATTAAAAAGAATGAAAGCTAGTCTTAAATTCATGATTTTTAAATGGTACAATTACAATTGCAAATTCTTTAAATTAGTCTAAGGGGATCAAATAAATGATTGTATTATCAGGAACTATTGGAGCAGGGAAGACCACGTTAACGACATTATTGGCTGAAAAATTAAACTCACCAGCCTATTACGAGTCCGTTGATGATAATAAGATTCTTCCGTTGTTTTACAAAGACCCAAAAAAGTATGCTTTTTTGCTTCAGATTTATTTTTTAAATAAACGTTTGGACAGCATTAAGGAAGCTTCTTCTGATAAGTACAGTGTGATGGATCGTTCAATCTTTGAAGATTCATTACTGTTTCATCTAAATGCTGACCTTGGTCGAGCAACTGAAACAGAAGTTCAAATTTATGATTCTTTATTAAAGAACATGATGGAACCGATCCCTAACGGTAAATATAAGAAAATACCGGACCTACTGATTTATATTGATATTTCTTTTGATACGATGCTTAAAAGAATTAAGAAGCGTGGAAGAAAATACGAACAAATCGATAATGACGGTAGTTTGTATGAATATTATCGTGAATTAAACCAGAGATATTCAAAATGGTACGAGGATTATAACTTGTCTCCCAAGATTAGGATTAACGGGGATAAGTATGATTTTGTCGAAGATGCGGACGCCAGAAACAAAGTTTTAAAGAGACTTTCTGACAAAATTCAAGAAGTATTAGGATAATTTAAGAGATTATTGTATAATTGACGCAACAAATAAACGTGACGTGCCCATTAAGTAGAATCACAGAGAGACAATGTTGGTGAAAATTGTCATTTGAAAATTCCAGCACGTATTTCGGGCGGCCAATCCCGCACGGCAATTACCGTTATTAATTAATCGAGTGCCTTAATTGGAACTTGGGTGGTACCGCGAAAAGACTTTCGTCCCAATATGACGAGGGTCTTTTTGTGTCTTTTAAGGGAGGAAATTAAAATGTTAGATATGAAGTTGATTAGAAGTAATCCAGACTGGTATAAAGGAAAGCTAGCCGAGCGAAATGTGCCTGGCGAAGTGATTGACAATTTACTTAGAAAAGATTCAGAACGGCGTGATCTAATCGTTAAAAGTGAGTCGCTTAAAGCGGAACGAAATGAGGTATCTGAGAAAATTTCACAGCTCAAGCGCAATAAAGAGGACGCAAATGATCAAATTACCAGAATGCGTGAAGTTGGAAAAGAGATCAAGGCGCTGGATGAAAAGCTAGAAACTATCAAAGCCGAACAACATGATATTGAGGCTCATTTACCCAATGTTCCTGCTGATGAAGTTCCCGTTAGTCTCACCGAAGAGGGTTCAAAAGAGTTAAGACGAATTGGTGAACCACGGAAGTTTGATTTCACCCCTAAACCCCACTGGGAAATTGGCGAAGACTTAGATATTTTAGATTTCAAGCGAAGTGCTAAGGTATCAGGAAGTCGTTTCGTATACTATCTAGGTGCAGGAGCCAAATTAGAACGTGCGGTATATAATTTCTATTTGGATCAAAACACCGATGCTGGATACACCGAAGTCTTACCCCCATACATGGTTAATTCTGATTCAATGTTTGGGACCGGGCAGTTTCCTAAATTCCTAGAAAATAAGGCTGGATTTGAGATTAAAGATAGTGACTTGACCATGATTCCGACTGCTGAAGTTCCACTGGTTAATTTCTATCGCGACGAAGTCATTTCTGAAGAGAAGTTACCAGTGAAATTCACCGCCTTGACCCCAGCGTTTAGATCAGAAGCAGGAAGTGCCGGAAAAGATACCCGGGGCTTAATTCGATTGCATCAGTTTAACAAAGTTGAAATGGTTCAGTTTACTAAGCCCGAGGAGTCTTGGGATGCTTTAAAGGAAATTACGCATCAAGCAGAGACATTACTTCAGAAACTCGGTCTGCCTTATCATGTCATCACGCTAACGTCAAGTGACATGAGCTTCACTGCCGCTGAAACTCATGATCTTGAAGTATGGATGCCAGCTCAAAATCGGTACCGCGAAATTTCAAGTTGTTCTAACACGCTTGATTTTCAGGCAAGACGGGCTCACATTCAGTACAGAGATGAGAACGGCAAATTGCAGTACGTTCATACGTTAAATGGTTCTGGCTTAGCCGTTGGTAGAACGGTTGCAGCTATCCTTGAAAACTATCAAAATGAAGATGGAACGGTGAATGTGCCCGAAGTTCTTCAACCTTATATGCATGGGATGAAGAAGATTGTAAAAAATGAAAAATTTTAACAAAAATAGTAGAAATCAATAAGACATTCCGGTATAATAATATTTGTTGTATGACTGGTTTGAGAAGAATTGATCGTTGAAGCGTAACCAATTTGTTCTTGACGCTTAAACATCAAAATGATATTATTTAATAGTTGTCGTTGCGCTTTATCGCAATGATATCTATCAATGGAGGATTAGCTCAGCTGGGAGAGCATCTGCCTTACAAGCAGGAGGTCACAGGTTCGATCCCTGTATCCTCCATTTGAGCCGTTAGCTCAGTTGGTAGAGCATCTGACTTTTAATCAGAGGGTCGGCGGTTCGAACCCGCCACGGCTCATTGCCAGTAACACATTATTATGCGGGCGTGGCGGAACTGGCAGACGCGCTAGATTTAGGTTCTAGTGTCTTAGGACGTGGGGGTTCGAATCCCTTCGCCCGCATTGATTTTTCGCCGACTTAGCTCAGTTGGCTAGAGCGCTTCACTAGTAATGAAGAGGTCGTAGGTTCGAATCCTATAGTCGGCATATGCGGAAGTAGTTCAGTGGTAGAACGCCACCTTGCCATGGTGGAGGTCGCGGGTTCGAATCCCGTCTTCCGCTTTTTTTGTTATCATACTGCCGGAGTGGCGGAATTGGCAGACGCACAGGACTTAAAATCCTGCGGTCAGTGATGACCGTACCGGTTCGATCCCGGTCCCCGGCATTTAAAATTTAAAACAGTAAGAGAGTCCTAGTAATAGGACTCTCTTTTTTATTTAAAATATTGATTCAAGGTAGAAATACGGGTCCGACAGCGCTATCATAGAGTTAAATTGATGTTGTGATGTGGGTAATAAGTTGATTTCCATTTACATGACAAGTTAGAATTACGATAACGGTATGATTGATCAAATAAAGGAGAAGCGATATGAAACTCGAGAAAAAATCGCCTTATGGGCTTAATAACGTAAGTGCTTTACTTAATGACGTTTCAATGAATGATGATCAATTAATTCATGTTGGTGAGAAGATGAGTAATGATGCCAACATAGAAGCCATGCGGAATTTCAAAGCTAGAAAGCGGGACATTAAACCAATTTTGACTGAGCGTGATTCACTGCTACTTAGTGGACTTCTAGGATTAAAACGAGAACGAATGGCCAAAAATCCATTTTCTTTTTATCGGGGAAGCGTTGAGCTAATGAACCATGATTTAGGTATCATTCCCATGAGTGACATCAATCTGTTAATTGCGGGTGATGCTCACCTTGGCAACTTTGGTTTTTATGGTTCTCCAGAGCATCAACTTTTGTTCGATTTAAATGATTTTGACGAATCTCACGTAGGTCACTTTGAAGATGACTTATTACGTTTTCTGGTAAGCGCCTTACTTGTTGCTAAACAGCAGGGATTTGACGTCGAAAATGAAGTCAATCCGTTTTTAAGGGATGTCTTGGAAGCATATCGTAGTGCATTGGTCAGAATGACGGAGATTCCCGCCATGGATAAACTGACATTGCCTAATTCCATCAGAAATATTTCTAAGATTTTTGGTACATTAAAAGACGGTGAGAAGCATTTCAAAAAATCGTTTCAAAAAATCACCGCTAAGAGTATTAACAAGGCCCTTAGAAGTACTTCTGACTACGCTGTGGAAAAGTATACGACCGTTCTGAAAAACGGGGAGCGGCGTTTTATTGATAATGAACCAGTTACGGTTCACATAGGAAAAAAAGATTATCAAAAAATTAGTGATGGACTCGATCGTTACTACAATCATACCAAGAGTGATATTCGTTTCTTTCTCTCTAACTTCCAGATTGTCGACATTGTAAGACACAGTGTGGGAGTGGGAAGTGTTGGAACCCTTTGCTTTTTAGTTTTACTAGAGGACGCTAACAATAATTACTTGGTTTTGCAGATTAAACAAGCACTTCCAATTTATAAAAATAACGTTATTGGTATGAATAAAAATGATTCACTGGGTGAAAATATTGTTGATTGTCAGCTGATTCTTCAAACTGCCTCGGATCCGTTTTTAGGGTGGTTTAATACTAGTAATAAGAGTTACTACGTTCGTCAGTTTAAAGATATGAAGGGTTCCGTAAATCTTAATAAGTTGGATTTAGACGCTTTTAAGGATTACGTGTTAGTTTGTGTGATTTTACTTGCACGAGCACACAGTCAATCACCAACATTTCCAATGATTATCGGTTACCTAAAAAATAGTGACAAAGTCAAAAAGTCATTCATTGAGTTCGCTAATGAATACATGAAACAAGTTGAGATTGATTATGATACGTTTATTAAGGATTTGAAATAACATGAAGAGAAATGAAGAGTACGTTGACTCATGCTATAACCGAGATTTGAGTTGGACTTTATTTAATCGAAGAGTGATTAATTTAGCGACTGAATCGTTCACTCCGTTTTTGGAAAAGCTGAAGTTTTTAGCAATTGGGTCAAATAATTTAGATGAATTTTATAGTGTCAGGGTTCCAAGCGTTCAGGGACAAATGGAGCTTAGTGATAATGGGATTGAAAAAAAGTCGGGGCTTCATTATAGCCAGATCCTGGACCAGATTCATGATCGTAATAACGAGAATTTTAAGATCCAATACAATGATTACGATAAATTAAATCAAGAGTTAAACGATAAAGACATTTGTTCAATTGAGTCCTATGAAGAACTGAATGACAAACAGAAGGATCAGGTCAATCAATATTTTATTCAAAAAATTCAGCCGTCACTCGTTTTTAAAGAGTTTTATGAAAATTATGGGTTAAAATTTCTTTCCAATAAACAAATTGCAATTGGTGTCCTGGTTAAGGGTGATGATAAAAAAGCCATTCGGATTATTCCCATTCCTTCTAAGTTTGATCGTTTGGTTTCGGTTAAGTCGAACGGGATTGACACGTATATCTTACTTGAAGATTTGATTAACCATAATCTCAAACGTCTCTTTAATGGAAAAGAAATTAGTGGAACGGTCGTCTTTAGAGTCACCAGAGACCTTGATGCCACCTTAGATGTTGAAAAAGAGGATAATAATTTTGAAACAATTTCTCGGATGCGTCAGTATCTGGTTGACCGGGAAAAGGGGAAGGTAACTCGATTTGAAGTTGAGGAATTTGATGGTAATACCGATAGTGATTTCTTAAACGATTTTATTGATAAGTTTAAGATTGAAAAGAATGCTATTTTTAAGATTCCTGGTCCGGTTGATTTAACTTATCTATTTGAGATCGTCAGTAAGTATTCACCTGATTATCCAGAATATTGTTACGCAAAATTTAATCCTCGAACTTGGCCGACTTCCGCCTCAATCCTTTCGTACTTGGATCAAAAGGATCTGCTTATCCAGTACCCGTATGATTCGTTTAGTCAGTTTTTGCAATTCTTAAAAGAAGCGGTCGAAAATCCTAAAACAGTTGCGATTAAACAAACCTTGTACCGTGTTTCCAAACACTCTGAAGTGGTTGATTTACTAGCAAAAGCCGCTCAAAAGGGAATTAAAACCACCGTTGTGGTTGAATTAAGAGCTCGATTTGATGAAAAGAACAACTTGAAAGTGACTGAAAAACTGAAAAATGCTGGCGTTCATGTTATTTTTGGAAAGAAAGACATGAAAGTTCACAGCAAAACTTGTTTGGTTTTAACAAAAGATGGCGATCATCCAAGGGGTTATATCCAAGTTGGAACGGGAAACTACAACATGCAGACGGCGAAGGGATTTGTCGATCTTAGTTTCTTTACCAGTAAGGATGACTATGTTCAGGATTTGGCGAAGTTTTTCGATTATTTACAGGCTCCGGACGCTGCTCAGCCAAGTTATCAAGTGTTATCGGCATCTCCCCATCAAATCCAGGATCAAGTGATTGATGGGATTCAAGAAGTTAAAGAAAGCTATTTAAGAACTGGAAAGGGAGCAGTATTCTTAAAGATTAATTCGTTGACTGATGTAGAAGTGATTTCAGCCATTTACGATGCAGCTAGAGTGGGTGTACCATTTAGGCTCGTTGTTAGAGGAGCTTGCTGTCTTAAACTTGGAATTTGCGGGAAAAAAGAAAAAATCGTGGTTTCAAGCATTGTTGGTGAGTTTTTGGAACATAGTCGAATTTATGGATTCTTCACTCAGGATGATTCTAAATTGTGGATATCTTCTGCTGATTTAATGACAAGAAACATGGATAACCGTGTCGAGCTAGCGGCGCCAATTCTCGATCCAAAACTAAAACAACAGCTTTTAAACATCATCGACATTTACGCTCAAGATGATGTGGATGGGAGTTTTTTAAAGCCTGATGGTGAGTACTTTAAATTCAAGCATCCCAAAGGGAAGTCCGCCCAACAGACCTTCTTAAAGATTATCGATGATCCCAAATTAAATAATAAAAAGCACGTTTCTAAACGTCATGACATTCGGATTAACGTTAAAAACGATTCCAAATTAAAAAACGAGTGGTTTTATGTTTCGATTCTAGTCGTTACGATTATCGTAGTAGTGAGCGTGCTATTGTGGTGGTGAAAATAACCAGATGTTTCTGGTTATTTTTTTATTTTTCTTTTCCAAAATCGGATACTTCTGGTATAATAATATATGTTCGCTGATGAATGTGAACGTTTAATGCTTATATGCACCTATAGCGCAATTGGATAGAGTGTCTGACTACGAATCAGAAGGTTGTAGGTTCGACTCCTACTAGGTGCATTCATCGGGAAGTAGCTCAGCTTGGTAGAGCACCTGGTTTGGGACCAGGGGGTCGCAGGTTCGAATCCTGTCTTCCCGATTTTTATATACTTTTTAATATTTAAGCATCGGGAAATAGCTCAGCTTGGTAGAGCGCCACGTTCGGGACGTGGAGGTCGCAAGTTCGAATCTTGTTTTCCCGATTTTTTTATTACCTTGGTTTCCAAGAGTATTTACTTGGAATTTACAAATCTTCTTTGTATAATAATAGTCAACATTAGTCAGAGATGAGATGAGTTTATGGCAAGCCGTAATATATCGGACATTATTGAAGATTATTTGAAGGATATGCTAGGTGATAATGATCAAGAACGAGTCGAGATTCGTCGATCAGACATTGCCAATCATTTTGACGTGGTGCCCTCGCAAATTAACTATGTAATTAAGACACGTTTTACGTTGCGTAATGGTTATTTAGTTGAGAGCAAACGTGGTGGTGGTGGTTATATCAGGATTGAAAAAATCAACTTAATGGATAATTCGGATGTCCTAGACAGTTTGATTGATTCAATTGGTGATGAAATTTCCGAAAAGGATGAAGAATCAATTTTAACCACCTTATATGCTAATGGAGTCATTACCGAGAAAGAGGAGAACATGATTGCTGCTATTTTAAAGAAAGAGGCAATTAGACTGCCTGATCAAGCAATGGAATATCAGGTTAGAGCGAGTGTTTTAGAGGCTTTACTTTACCGGCTTAAATATGAGTGTTAGTTTGATTATGGATTATGATTTAAAGAGAAATGAAGGGAGATTTGCATATGCATAATTTATTTACCCCTAGTGCAAAAAACGTTTTGGTAATTGCCCAAGAACAAGCTAAGAGTTTCCAGCATCAAGCTGTCGGAACCGAACACATGTTACTGGCACTTACCATTGAGAAGAATGGGATTGCTTATCAAACTCTCCAACAACTTGCCGTCAGTGAGGCGGACGTTAGAGAAGAAATTGAGCAGTTGGCTGGATACGGTAATTTAAAGGTCGATGGAAACACGTATCTGCCGTATTCTCCAAAGATGAAAGAAATTTTAGCTTTAGCTGGAAAGATTGCCAAGCAGTATGGATCAACTAAAGTGGGTACTGAGCACATTTTGCTAGCTTTAACTAGTGATGATGCGATGCTCTCTTCAAGAATTTTGACTAACTTGGGAGTTAGCCCAG
Organism: Fructilactobacillus sp. X7R9C1; assembly: GCF_059901005.1. Classification (NCBI taxonomy): domain Bacteria; kingdom Bacillati; phylum Bacillota; class Bacilli; order Lactobacillales; family Lactobacillaceae; genus Fructilactobacillus; species Fructilactobacillus sp. X7R9C1. The sequence continues at coordinate 112,575 of NZ_JBWXVG010000003.1, forward strand.
AACAAGTCCGAAAAGTAACGATCCGAAAGATGGGGGTTGCAGATACTAATATGGCTTCTGAAAATAATTCGAATGGTGAGTCAGAACAAAGTGAAACTCCAACTTTAGATTCACTGGCACGTGATTTGACTAAAGCTGCTCGAGATAATCAGCTCGATCCAGTGGTTGGACGCACCGCTGAAGTTCGTCGTGTCATCCAGGTTTTAAGCCGAAGAACTAAAAATAATCCAGTTTTAATTGGTGAACCCGGTGTTGGTAAGACTGCCATTGCTGAAGGTTTAGCGGAAAAAATTGTGAATAAATCTGTTCCTGCGGATATGCAAAATAAGCGGGTAATGGAATTAGACATGGGATCACTGGTTGCTGGCACTAAGTATCGTGGCCAATTTGAAGATCGTTTAAAAAAGGTCTTAAAGGAAGTCGAAGATAGTGGCAATGTCATTCTCTTTATTGATGAGTTGCATACCTTGATTGGTGCTGGTGGAACTGAGGGATCAGTTGATGCTTCAAATATTTTAAAGCCATCTCTTGCTCGTGGTCAGGTTCAAGTTATTGGTGCTACTACCTTAGATGAATATCAGAAGTACATTGAATCTGATGAAGCATTGGAGCGTCGTTTTGCAACGGTTGAAGTTGAAGAACCAAGTAAGGATGAATCACGTAAGATTCTTAAGGGATTACGTCCCAAATACGAAGAACACCATCACGTTCAAATCACCGATGATGCCATTAATGCAGCCGTTGATTTATCTAGTCGTTACATTAGTGATCGTTACCTTCCTGACAAGGCAATTGACTTGATGGACGAAGGTGCCGCTAAAGTTAGACTGGATTCAACCGGAAAAGATGACAAATTGGCAAGTGCTGAATCAAAACTTAGTTCCGTTAAAAATGATAAGGACAAAGCCATTGAGGAACAGCGCTTTGAAGATGCGGTTTCAATTCGTAAGCAAGAACAAAAGTTACAAAAAGAGATTGCGAATTTAACCCAAAAACAACGCATTAAAGAAAATGATGCTAACAAGACTCACAATTATCAATTAAAAGAAAATGCTGAAGACATTGCTCAAATTGTTTCCGAATGGACTGGAATTCCAGTTACTCATTTGAAACAATCTGACAAGAAGCGTTTAGTAAACTTAGAAAAGATTTTACACGAACGAGTTGTGGGACAAGATGAAGCTGTCTCAGCGGTTGCAAGAGCAATTCGTCGGGCACGAAGTGGACTTAAAGATCCAAACCGTCCCATTGGATCGTTCATGTTTCTTGGTCCAACTGGAGTTGGTAAAACTGAACTTGCCAAAGATTTGGCAAAAGCAATGTTTGGCTCAGAAGATGACATGATCAGAGTTGACATGAGTGAATTCATGGAGAAGTATTCGACTAGCCGAATGGTCGGTTCTGCACCTGGTTACGTTGGCTACGATGAAGGTGGTCAACTGACCGAAAAAGTTCGAAAGCATCCATATTCAGTTGTTTTACTTGATGAAGTTGAAAAGGCTCATCCTGACGTCTTTAACTTGCTACTTCAAGTTCTAGATGATGGGTACTTAACTGATGCCAAGGGCCGAAAAGTAGACTTTCGAAATACTGTCATCATTATGACTTCCAACATTGGTGCTACAGAGCTGCAATACAAGAACACCGTTGGATTTGCCGCTGAAAAATCCGGTAATGATGATAACTACGATGCTATGAAGGCCACGATTCAAGAACAGTTGAAGAAATTCTTTAAACCAGAATTCTTGAACCGAATTGATGATACGGTGATCTTCCATTCCTTGACTAAGTCGGAATTACACCGAATCGTTAAGTTAATGTCACAAGAACTGATTGATCGTGCCAATGGATTGGGTTACAAAGTTAGAATGACTCCAGCTGCCATTGATTTAGTTGCTGAAGTTGGCTACAATCCAACTTATGGTGCAAGACCAATTCGAAGAGCTTTACAGGATAAGGTTGAAGATCCACTGAGTGAAGACTTACTAGCGGGTAAGTTCAAACCTGGTGATCAGATTACGATCGGTGCGCATAAAAACAAGATTACGATTAATAGACGTGAAGTTAAGAATCCCAAAGAAGAAATTCTAAGTAAATAACGTTAAAACTCACAGTAAAATTTTACTGTGAGTTTTTGTGCATATTGATTGACTTTTACTTTGATTCTTTGTATTATACGTAGAGTATGTAACTGGGAATTGAAATGAGTCGTTGCGATCTATTGTCCGTGATGGCGTTTATAAGAACCAAAAGTAAGATTTAGATCTTATTTTTGGATTTTTTTTGCTCAAAAACCAGCAATATGGCTTTTTGTAACAGAAATGTAACATTTCTTTTTCGTGGAATTTTAGGGAGAGGTGAATAACTTGGCAGGACACATTGTAAAGTATGGAAAACACAGGACCCGTAGAAGTTATTCCAGAATTAAGAAGGTATTGGATCTTCCAAATTTGATTGAGATTCAAACAAATTCTTATAACTGGTTCTTAGACGAAGGTTTGCGTCAAATGTTTAAAGATATTATGCCAATTGAGGATTTTCAGGGAAAGCTTTCACTAGATTTCGTTGATTATAAACTATTGGAACCTAAGTACACGGTTGATGAAGCACGTGCTCATGAGGCAAATTATTCAGCCCCATTACACGTTACTCTCAAGTTAACCAACCATGAAACCGGTGAGATTAAGACTCAAGATGTTTTCTTTGGTGACTTTCCACTTATGACTGACCAAGGAACTTTCATCATTAACGGTGCAGAGCGTGTTATCGTTTCTCAATTAGTGCGATCACCAGGTGTTTATTACCATAAAGATCTCGACAAAAATGGTCGTGAAATTTACAGTTCAACTGTGATCCCCAACCGTGGTGCTTGGATGGAATTTGAAACTGATGCGAAGAATATTTCATACGTTCGAATTGATCGTACTAGAAAGATTCCTTTGACTGAATTAGTTCGTGCCCTTGGTTTTGGATCAGATGATGAAATTACTGAGATTTTTGGAAATACTAATGATAGTCTCTCACTTACCCTTGAAAAAGACGTTCATAAAGATGCCGATGATTCTCGTGTTGAGGAATCATTAAAGGATATTTACGAACGCTTGCGTCCGGGTGAACCAAAGACAGCTGAGTCAGCAAGAAACTTGTTAACCCAAAGATTCTTTGATCCAAAACGTTACGACATGGCACCAGTTGGTCGTTACAAGACAAACCAAAAACTGAGCATGAAGACTCGTTTAATGGGATTAGCTTTGGCCGAAACCCTTGCTGACCCAGATACTGGTGAAATCATCGCTAACAAAGGTGATGTGATTGACAAAGAATTGATGGAAAAGTTGAAGCCGTACTTGGCTAACAAAGATTTTAAGGCTTACACCTTTAATCCTTCCGATCAAGCTGTCGTAACTGATCCAGTTACTGTTCAAGTAATTAAAGTATATTCAAATACAGATCCAGACAAAGTCGTTCCTGTAATTGGTAATGACAATATTGATCTGGACTATAAACACATTACCCCAGCGGACATCTTGGCTGAAATCAATTACTTCTTGGATCTTCAAGAGGGAATTGGATCTGTTGATGATATTGACCACTTGGGGAACCGTCGTGTTCGATCAGTTGGTGAATTACTTCAAAACCAATTCCGAATTGGTCTTTCACGGATGGAACGAGTTGTTAGAGAAAGAATGTCCATTCAGGATGCTTCAACGGTAACGCCACAACAACTAATTAATATTAGACCAGTGGTGGCCTCTGTTAAAGAATTCTTTGGTTCATCACAGCTTTCACAATTCATGGATCAAACGAACCCGTTAGGTGAATTGACCCATAAACGTCGATTATCTGCTTTAGGACCTGGTGGTATTACTAGAGACCGTGCTGGATATGAAGTTCGTGATGTTAACTACACTCACTATGGTCGAATTTGTCCAATTGAAACTCCCGAAGGTCCTAACATTGGATTGATTAACTCACTTTCAAGTTATGCTCGGGTTAACAAGTATGGATTTATCGAAACCCCATACCGTCGTGTTGATTGGACTACTCATAAGGTTACCGACAAGATTGATTACCTAACTGCTAATGATGAAGATAAATACGTGATTGCGCAGGCGAACTCTCCATTAAATGAAGACGCAACCTTTCAAGACGATCAAGTTATGGCACGTGATAAGTCCCAATACGTTGAAACTAATTCAAAGAACGTTGACTACATGGACGTTTCACCAAAGCAAGTTGTTGCGGTGGCAACGGCATGTATTCCGTTCCTAGAAAATGATGACTCAAACCGGGCCCTAATGGGTGCTAACATGCAGCGTCAGGCTGTTCCTTTGATCAGACCACACGCACCACTTGTGGGAACTGGGATGGAATATCAAGCTGCTCATGATTCTGGAGTTGCTAAGATTGCTAAGTATCCTGGAACCGTTGAATATGTTGATGCAAGAGAAATTCGGGTAAGACGTGATAATGGCACTTTAGATACGTACAAATTGATGAAATTTATGCGTTCTAACGGTGGTAAAAACTATAACCAAACTCCAATTGTAAAAATTGGAGATCATGTTGATGCCGATGAAATTATCGCTGATGGCCCAGCAATGGAAAATGGTGAATTGGCCTTAGGTCAAAACCCAACCGTTGCCTTTATGACATGGCAGGGTTATAACTTTGAAGATGCCATTGCCATTTCCGAACGACTAGTTAAAGATGATGCTTACACTTCAATTCATATTGAAGAGTATGAGTCAGAAACTAGAGATACCAAACTGGGACCTGAAGAAATGACTAGAGAAATTCCTAACGTTGGTGAAGATGCACTAAAGGATCTTGACGAAGATGGAATTATTAGAGTCGGTGCCGAAGTTCATGACAACGATATTTTGGTTGGTAAGGTAACCCCTAAGGGTGTTACTGAATTATCTTCTGAAGAGCGACTACTTCACGCTATCTTTGGTGAAAAGGCTCGAGAAGTTCGTGACACGTCACTTCGAGTACCTCATGGTGCCGGTGGAATTGTTCAAGACGTTAAAGTCTTTACTAGGGAAAACGGCGATGAATTAAAGCCCGGTGTAAACAAGATGGTTCGAGTTTACATTGCCCAGAAACGTAAACTTCAAGTTGGAGATAAGATGGCTGGAAAACATGGTAATAAAGGTACTGTTTCCGTCATTATTCCTGAAGAAGACATGCCATATATGCCAGATGGTACCCCAATCGACATCTTATTGAGCCCCATGGGTGTTCCATCACGGATGAACATTGGACAGGTGCTTGAATTGCATCTTGGAATGGCTGCTAAGAAGCTTGGAATTCACGTTGCCACCCCAGTCTTTGATGGTGCTCGTAGTGAAGATATTACCGACGCTTTAAAGGAAGCTGGTATGCCAGCTGATGGTAAGACGGTTCTGTATGATGGTAGAACCGGTGAACCATTTGACAAACGAATTGCTGTTGGAGTTATGGGTTACTTGAAACTTAACCATATGGCTGAAGACAAGATTCATGCAAGAGCCATTGGACCTTACTCACTAGTTACGCAACAACCACTTGGTGGTAAAGCTCAGTTTGGTGGACAGCGTTTTGGTGAAATGGAAGTTTGGGCTCTTGAAGCTTATGGTGCCGCACACACCCTCCAAGAAATCTTGACTTACAAGTCAGATGATGTTGTCGGACGGGTTAAGACCTACGAAGCAATTGTCAAAGGTGATCCAATTCCTAAACCAGGTGTTCCTGAGTCATTCCGAGTATTAGTTAAAGAATTACAAGCATTGGGACTGGACATGAAGGTTCTCGATGCCGAAAACAAACAAATTGATTTGCGTGACATGGACGATGACGAAGACGTTGTTAACGTGAACGCATTGAGTAAGTTTGCTCAAAAACAAGATGATAAAAATGAGAAGGATAAAGAAAAGAAAGATGAAAATGAGAAACAAACTCCAACTTCATCTGATGCCGACTCAAAAAATGATACAAATGACGACAATAAATAATAAAGGAGGGTACGCCAATGGTTGATGTTAATAAATTCAAAAGTATGCAAATTGGTTTAGCTTCACCTGAGACCATTCGTAGTTGGTCATATGGAGAAGTTAAAAAACCAGAAACGATTAACTATCGAACTTTAAAGCCTGAAAAGGATGGATTGTTTGATGAAAGAATTTTTGGTCCAACTAAGGACTGGAAATGTGCCTGTGGAAAATACAAGGGTGTCAGATATAAGGGCATCGTTTGTGATCGCTGTGGTGTTGAAGTCACTCGTTCAAAAGTTAGACGTGAACGAATGGGACACATCGAATTAGCAGCTCCTGTAACCCACATTTGGTATTTCAAGGGAATCCCTAGTCGAATGGGACTAGTTCTTGACATGAGTCCACGGGCTCTTGAAGAAATCATCTACTTTGCTTCATACGTTGTTACCGATCCAGGTAACACACCAATGGAGAAGAAGCAGTTGCTTTCAGAACAAGAATACCGTGACAAAAAGCGTGAATACGGCAATCGTTTCCACGCTGAAATTGGTGCGGAAGCTATCAGAACTTTATTAAACGACGTTGACATCGATAAAGAAGTCAAAGAGTTAAAAGATACGCTTAAGAAAGCAACGGGACAAAAGCGAACTCGTGCAGTTCGTCGTCTAGATATTCTTGAGGCCTTTGCTACTTCTGGCAATCAGTTGTCATGGATGGTAATGGATGCAATTCCAGTTATGCCGCCTGACTTGCGACCAATGGTTCAACTTGAAGGTGGTCGTTTTGCTACTTCTGATTTAAATGATTTATATCGTCGGGTTATTAACCGAAATAACCGATTAAAACGATTGTTAGACCTGAACGCTCCTGGCATTATTGTTCAAAACGAAAAGAGAATGCTCCAGGAAGCTGTCGACGCTTTGATTGATAATGGTCGTCGTGGTCGTCCTGTTGCAGGACCTGGTAACCGTCCCCTTAAATCACTTTCTCACCTATTAAAGGGTAAACAAGGTCGATTCAGACAGAATTTGTTAGGTAAGCGTGTTGATTATTCTGGTCGTTCAGTTATTGACGTTGGTCCTAATTTAAAACTAAGTCAGATGGGTCTTCCAGTATCAATGGCATTGGAATTATTTAAACCCTTCATTATGCATGCGCTAGTTAAACGTGGTCTAGCTTCTAACATTAAAAACGCTAAACGTCAGATCGAACGTCAAGACGACGCTGTCTTTGAAGTTCTCCCTGATGTCATTAAGGAACATCCAGTTCTTTTGAACCGTGCTCCTACTTTGCATCGACTTGGAATTCAGGCTTTTGAACCAGTTTTGGTTAGTGGGAAATCAATGCGTTTGCATCCATTAGTTTGTGCTGCGTATAATGCTGACTTTGATGGTGACCAAATGGCCATTCACGTTCCACTATCTGATGAGGCTCAAGCTGAATCAAGATTATTGATGGCTGCTGCTGGACACATTTTGGCTCCTAAAGATGGTAAACCAGTTGTTACTCCTTCACAGGATATGGTTATTGGTAACTACTATTTAACCCTTGAAGAAGCAGGGGCTGAAGGTGAAGGAATGGTATTCAACGATCCTGATGAAGTTGAATTAGCTTACCGTGATGGAAAGGTTCATTGGCATACCAGAATTGGTATTCCAGCGAGCGCCTTCCCAGACAAACCGTTTACTGACGATCAAAAAGATAAGATTTTAGTAACGACGGTTGGAAAGGTTATTTTCAATGGGATTCTTCCAAAGAAATTTACCTATTTGAACGAACCAACTTCAACTAACTTGCACGGATACGTTCCTGACAAGTATTTCTTGAAGCCTGGTGAAGACATTCATGAACACTTGAAGAACGCTGAATTGGTTAAACCGTTTAAGAAGGGCTTTTTAAGTGACATCATTGCTGAAGTTTACAGTCAATACCAAGTTACTGAAACTTCAGAACTTCTTGATCGAATCAAAGATTTAGGTAATGATAAATCAACTAAGTCTGGTTTGACGGTTGGTATTTCTGACATTACTGATTTAAAGGAAAAGCCAGAAATTGTTGCTAACGCCCATAAGAAAGTTGATACCATCACTAAACAATTCCGTCGTGGTTTAATTACTAACCAAGAACGTTATGAACGAGTTGTTAGTGTTTGGAATGATGCCAAAGACGAAATTCAAAACAAATTAATGAAAAACTTCGATCCCCAGAACCCAATCTTTATGATGAGTGACTCTGGTGCTCGTGGTAACATTTCGAACTTTACTCAGTTAGCTGGGATGCGTGGTTTGATGGCTTCACCTAATGGTGAAATCATGGAACTTCCAATTACCTCTAACTTTAAAGAAGGACTTTCAGTCTTGGAAATGTTCATTTCAACCCACGGTGCTCGTAAGGGTATGACCGATACGGCACTTAAGACTGCTAACTCTGGTTACTTGACTCGTCGACTTGTTGATGTTGCCCAAGATGTCATTGTTAGAGAAGAAGACTGTGGAACTGACCGTGGTCTTGTTGTTCGTGCCATTACCGAAGGGGACGAAATGATCGAACCATTGTATGACCGAATCCTTGGTCGTAACGCAATGAAGACCGTTAAGAACCCTAAGACTGGTAAAGTGATTGTTAAAAAGAATGAAATGATCGATGAAGACGTTGCTCAAGAAATTGTGGACGCTGGAATTGATTCAGTTGAAATTCGTTCCGCCTTCACATGTAATACTGCTCATGGTGTTTGTGAGAAGTGTTATGGTCGAAACCTTGCTACTGGTGACGAAGTTGAGGTTGGTGAAGCTGTTGGTACCATTGCGGCCCAATCAATTGGTGAACCAGGTACTCAGTTAACTCTTCGTACTTTCCATACCGGTGGTGTTGCAAGTAGTTCAGATATTACCCAAGGACTTCCTCGTGTTCAGGAAATTATGGAAGCACGTAATCCTAAAGGTAAGGCAATCATCAGTGAAGTTACTGGTACGGTTGAATTAATTGAAGAAGATCCTGCTGAAGGTATCAAGGAAGTTACCATTAAAGGGAAGTCCGATACTCGTAAATATAAGGTTCCAATTAAGGCCCGAATGAAGGTTTCAGAAGGCGATCAGGTTCGTCGTGGTGATGCTTTGAACGAAGGTTCAATTGATCCTAAGGAATTGCTTAAAGTTCGAGATGTTTTGTCAACTGAAACTTACTTGTTAACTGCGGTTCAAGAAGTTTATAGAAGACAGGGTGTTGAAGTTAACGATAAGCATGCCGAGATCATGGTAAGACAGATGTTGCGTAAGGTTCGTGTTATGGACCCAGGTGACACTGACATCCTCCCTGGTACTTTGATGGATATTGATGATTTCAAGGATCGTAATAAGGATGCTGTGATTAGTGGTAAAACACCTGCAACGGCCCGTCCGGTATTACTTGGAATTACTAAGGCTGCACTTGAGACTAACAGTTTCTTGTCTGCTGCATCATTCCAGGAAACCACTCGTGTTCTTACTGATGCCGCAATTCGTGGTAAAGTTGATCCATTAGTTGGTTTGAAGGAAAATGTTATCATTGGTAAGTTATTACCTGCTGGTACTGGTGTTGGGAAATATGAAAACATTGAACCAGAAGAAGAGGGTAAGACTGATACCAAGGGTGTTACTTCATTAAGTGATGTCGAAAAAGAAATGCAACAAAAAGATTCAAGTAAAAACTAGTTATTAAACTAAAAAGGGAGTTCATCATTGATGAACTCCCTTTTTGATACATATTAATCAATCTTTTTTAAAACTTACTTCATTATTATCAAGGGATGAAATACGAGCAAGCGATTCTAAGTGAATGCCATGATCCTTGATCCACTTAGCGCCCGGTTGAAATGATTTTTCAATTACAATGCCGACTCCAACTAGATTGGCTTGAGCTGCTTCAACGATCTTAATCATCCCTTTAGTGGCTTCGCCATTTGCTAAGAAATCATCAATGATTAAGACGTTATCGTCAGGTGAAAGGAATTTTTTCTCAATAAAAATGCGGTTAGTTTTTTGTTTGGTGTATGAATATACGTCAGCCGAATAGGCTGCATCGTTTAAAGTTGATGGCTTTTTCTTTCGCGCAAAAACGACGGGAACACCCAATACTAAGCCAGTCATAACGGCTGGAGCAATTCCCGATGATTCAACCGTGATGACTTTAGTAATATTATCGTTTGAGAAGCGTTTGACGAATTCTTTGCCAACTTCGTACATCAAATTAGGATCAATTTGATGATTTAAAAACGAGTTGACCTTTAAAATATTTCCAGGAAGGACTTGGCCTTTATTTTTGATTGCTTCTTCTAATTCTTTCATGATTACTCTCCCATTTAAAAAGACCCTAATATAGAAGTTTAGGGTCTTTTTTCCTAATAGTTTGGAATTATGGTTCCAAGTAGAGACTGTCGACCCATTACGACTATATATTAGAGCTTCACTTATTACGTTAATCATAATTTAATTTCTAACTTTAAGCAAACCAAATTAATATAATTAGAGTGGCAATGTAAATGAATGGAATAAAAGCAATCGCACGTTTTTTAAATAAGATGGCATAAATGATCGCTATGATTGACCCGGTTAAAACGACTAGATTGGTAACCGTAATTCCGTATGCAATTAAAAGGATTAAGAAGAGATCCAAATCCCCGTTGCCAATGAAATGGAAGTAATGATTTATTATTATCAATATTAAATATCCAATAATATAAATTCCAGTTGTCTTTGTTAGAGGATTAGAAATTATAAGAGCTATCATTACTGCAATCAGTGAATATGCCGTAGGGAAATGGTAGGTTAATAAATCAAAAGTTGCCATAACCTGCATGAGTAAAAGTAGCGATAAATTTTCGAGGTTATCTAAACAAACAGGTGGAAATATAGTAAAAGCGGTGGCTCCGGTTACTTCAAAATACAGTAAATAAAGTGGTAATCGAGTTGAACATGTCCGACACCTTCCGAATTGAATCATGTAACTCACGATCGGGATGAGTTCGTACCACTTTAGAAACTTGCCACAGTTACTACATTTAGAATGACCGAAGATAAAGTTTTCGTGCGTAATGGTTCGATCAACCATAACGTTTATAAAAGATCCAACGATGCTCCCTACAATAAACCAATAAATTTTCATTAACAAAACCTCCACTAAAAAGTACGGAAATTAATTGAAGTCTTATTGACACGTCTTTTTCTACGTGGTATTCTACTTATTGTGCTTATAAACAACTAAGCGATTTTTTTAACTTCAAAAAAGAACCGCCTGGATGTGTGGACTTAAAAAATATATTATATTAGGAAAGGGAGGACTTTTTAGATGCCTACAATTAACCAATTGGTTCGTAAAGGTCGTAAATCTAGAACTTCTAAATCAAAATCCCCAGCTTTAGGCTTCGGATATAACAGTTACAAAAAGAAAAACACACAGAACCCTGCACCTCAGAAACGTGGAGTTGCAACCCGTGTTGGTACTATGACTCCTAAAAAGCCTAACTCTGCTTTACGTAAGTATGCTCGTGTTAGACTTTCTAACTTGATTGAAGTTACTGCATACATTCCCGGAATTGGACATAACTTGCAAGAACATAGTGTTGTTTTAATTCGTGGTGGACGTGTTAAGGATTTGCCTGGTGTTAGATATCATGTTGTTCGTGGTGCATTAGATACTGCGGGTGTAAGTGATCGTCGCCAAGGTCGTTCTAAATACGGTACTAAGAAACCTAAGGAATAGACAATTAATTAAGTTATTATTGAGGAGGACTTTTACATGCCTAGAAAAGGAAAAGTGCAAAAAAGAGAAATCCTTCCTGATCCAATCTACAACTCAAAATTGGTTTCTAAATTAATTAACCATTTGATGTTAGATGGTAAAAGAGGGACTGCATCAGAAATTTTATATGGTGCATTTGACATGATCAAAGAACAAACTGGTAACGATCCAGTTGATGTATTTGAAGAAGCAATGAAAAATGTTATGCCAGTTCTTGAAGTTAAGGCCCGTCGTGTTGGTGGATCTAACTACCAAGTTCCAATTGAAGTTCGTCCTGATCGAAGAACTACTTTAGGCTTACGTTGGATTGTTAACTATGCAAGACTTCGTGGTGAACACACCATGACTGAACGTCTTGCAAAAGAAATCATCGATGCTTCAAATAACACCGGTGCAGCAGTTAAGAAGCGTGAGGATACTCACAAAATGGCCGAAGCTAACCGTGCCTTTGCGCATTATCGTTGGTAATCAGCTTTTAGTTTTTAACTGTAAGTGGGTGGCTAAAGCGATTTAGCCACTTTTTTAAAATAATGAAATTGTGAATGATTGAGAGGAGTTAAATAATGGCTAACAAGCGAGAATTTCCGTTAGACAAAACTCGTAATATTGGTATTGTTGCCCATATTGATGCCGGTAAAACTACTACTACTGAACGTATCTTGTACTATACCGGTCGTATCCACAAAATTGGTGAAACCCATGAAGGGGATTCACAAATGGACTGGATGGAAGAAGAAAAAGAACGTGGAATTACTATTACTTCAGCTGCTACCACTGCTGAATGGAAGGGTTACCGTGTTAACATCATTGATACCCCAGGACACGTTGATTTTACTGCCGAAGTTGAACGTTCATTACGTGTGCTAGATGGTGGTATTGTTGTTTTGGATGGTCAAGCCGGTGTTGAACCACAGACTGAAACCGTATGGCGCCAGTCATCAGACTTTGCTGTTCCACGAATTGTCTTCATTAATAAGATGGATAAAGTTGGTGCTGACTTTGATATGTCAGTTAAAAGTTTGCATGACCGTTTAGGTGCTAACGCCCAGGCCGTTCAGATGCCAATTGGTGCTGAAGCTGACTTTGCTGGTGTAATTGATTTAATTACCATGCAAGCCTATGTTTATGATGAAGATAAAGAAGGTTCAGAATGGGATGTTGATGAGATTCCAGCTGACATGCAAGAGGAAGCTCAAAAGCGTCATGATGCTTTGATTGAAGCCGTTGCAGACGTTGATGACCCCGTAATGGAGAAATTCCTTGATGGTAAAGAAATTTCACAAGAAGATCTTAAAGCTGGAATTCGTCGTGCCACTTTAAATCTTGATTTCTACCCAGTCTTTGCTGGTTCAGCTTTCAAGAACAAGGGTGTTCAGATGTTGATGGATGGAGTGGTTGACTACTTACCATCACCACTTGATGTTCGTCCTTACACTGCTACTGACCCAGATGATGACGACAAACAAGTTGACATCCGTGCTAACGATAAGGAACCATTTGCTTCATTAGCATTTAAGATTGCTACCGATCCATACGTTGGTCGTTTAACTTATATCCGTGTCTATCGTGGTACCTTAAAGGCTGGTTCATACGTTTTGAATGCTACGAATGGCAAACGTGAACGTGTTGGTCGTTTACTACAAATGCACTCCAATAATCGTCAAGAAATCCCAGAAGTATTCTCAGGTGATATTGCAGCTGCAATTGGTTTGAAGAATACCACTACTGGTGATTCTTTAACCGATCCAGACCATCCATTACGTCTTGAATCAATGGAATTCCCAGAACCAGTTATCCAAGTTGCCGTTGAACCTAAGACTAAGGCTGATCAGGATAAGATGAATGATGCTTTGCAAAAGTTATCTGAAGAAGATCCAACTTTTAGAGCTGAAACTAATCCAGAAACTGGCCAAACTTTGATTGCCGGAATGGGTGAACTTCAGTTAAACATTTTGATTGAACGGATGAGACGTGAATTTAATGTTGAAGCTAACATTGGTGCTCCCCAAGTTGCCTACCGTGAAGCATTTACTAAACCAGTTAAGGCCGAAGGTAAGTTTATTCGTCAGTCTGGTGGTAAAGGTCAATATGGTGATGTTTGGATTGAATTTACACCAAATGACGAAGGAAAAGGATTCGAATTTGAAGACGCCATCGTTGGTGGAGTTGTTCCAAGAGAATTCATTCCTTCAGTTGAACAAGGTCTAAAAGAAGCCATGGAAAATGGTGTATTAGCCGGATATCCATTGATTGATTTGAAAGCTAAATTATATGATGGTAGTTATCATGAAGTCGATTCAAGTGAAGCTGCCTTTAAGATCGCTGCTTCCATTGCTTTGAGGGAAGCTGCTAAGAAGGCTGATCCAGTTATTCTTGAACCAATCATGAAAGTTGATATTCGTGTTCCAGAAGAATACATGGGTGACGTCATGGGACAAGTTACCGCACGACGTGGAAACGTTGAAGGTATGGAAGCTCAAGACAAGGCACAAAACATTCATGCAATGGTTCCACTATCAGAAATGTTTGGTTATGCTACCGATTTACGTTCTGCTTCTCAGGGACGTGGAACATTTGTTATGAGTTTTGATCATTACAGTGCTGTTCCTAAGAGCATCCAAGAAGACATCATTAAGAAAAATGGTGGAAATAGTAAAGAAGAAAAGTAATTTTTTGTAAAAGTTCTAGAAATTGAAAAAGTTTCTGGAACTTTTTTTATACTTAATGTGATGAGAAGCCTTGAAAAATAAGAGAATATCGGGTATGATAGTTAAGTACTCGGTTTTGGGGGGATAGACTGTCCAAAATTAGTACAACATTTAGCTTTGATGTGGGAGGTTGCGACACACCCGGCCGCTTTGCCATGCGAGGATGTGCCGGTAATTTCCACGGAGCTAGTCTTATTTTGAAAATAGACGAAGGAGGGAAAAACATGGCAAAAGAGAAGATTCGTATTCGTTTGAAAGCTTATGAACACCGTATTTTAGATCAAGCTGCTGACAAGATTGTGGCAACCGCACAACGTACTGGTGCTACTATTTCTGGTCCAATTCCATTACCAACGGACAGAACTCTATATACCGTATTGGCATCACCATTTAAGTACAGTAAAGCTCAAGAACAATTTGAAATGTTAACTCACAAGCGTTTGATTGATATTTTGAATCCAACACCTAAAACTGTTGATTCATTAATGAAGTTAGACTTGCCAAGTGGTGTTGACATCGAGATCAAACTATAATAATTACAGAATATCGGAGGTGTACTCATGGCTAAAAAAGGAATCTTAGGTAAAAAAGTCGGAATGACTCAAGTTTTTACTGATAACGGAGAACTCGTTCCAGTTACTGTTGTTGATGTAACTCCTAATGTTGTCTTACAGGTTAAGAACAGCAAATCAGATGGTTACGATGCAATTCAACTTGGATTCGATGACAAGCGTCCAGTATTAAGCAACAAACCTGAACAAGGTCATGTTAAAAAAGCAAAAACTACTCCTAAGCGCTTCATTCGTGAAATCAGAGATGTTGACTTGGGAGATTACAAAGTTGGAGACGAAGTTAAAGCTGACGTATTTCAACCAGGTGACGTCGTTGACGTAACGGGTACTACTAAAGGTCATGGTTACCAAGGTAACATCCACAAAAATGGACAACGTCGTGGACCTGAAACCCACGGATCAAGATATCACCGTCGTCCCGGTTCATTAGGTGTCATTATTAACCGAGTTGTTAAAGGAATGAAATTACCAGGACGAATGGGTAACAATCGCGTTACCATTCAAGACCTTGAAATCGTTAATGCTGACGTTGATAACAACGTACTATTAATCAAGGGTAACGTTCCTGGTGCAAACAAATCATTAGTAACAGTTAAAACATCTGTTATTGAATCAAGAAAATAAGAAAGGAGGAACCGTAGATGGCAAGCGTAACATTATACAAACAAGATGGTAGTAAACAAGGAACAGTTGATTTAAACGATGCTGTTTTTGCCGTTGAACCAAATGAAAACGTTGTTTATGACACTGTCGTAATGCAAAGAGCATCACAACGCCAAGGTACTAATGGTGTTAAATCTAGAGGTAAAGTACGTGGTGGTGGTAAGAAACCATGGCGTCAAAAGGGTACTGGTCGTGCTCGTCAAGGTTCTATCCGTGCCCCACAATGGGTTGGCGGTGGAGTTGTCTTCGGCCCAACTACTCGTTCATATGCATATCACCTTCCAAAGAAGGTTACTAGATTAGCTGTTAAGTCAGTTCTTTCTGAAAAAGTTGCTAATGGTGATTTAGTAGTAGTAGATTCATTAGACTACAAGGCTCCAAAAACTAAAGATTTATCAGATCTTTTGAAGAAACTTGACGCATCAACTAAAACATTAGTAGTTTTGGAAGATAACAATGAAAATGCTGCACGTTCTGCAAGAAATATCGAAAATGTGCAAGTTATTAATGCTAAAGGTGTTAACACACTTGATGTATTAAACAACAACAAGGTTGTTATTACAAAGGCTGCTCTTTCTCAAGTAGAGGAGGTGCTCGCATAATGGAAGCACGAGATATCATTTTACGTCCGGTAGTTACTGAAGCTTCAACCGATGTAATGGACGACAAAAAATATACTTTTGATGTTGATGTACGAGCAACTAAGACTCAAGTTAAGAATGCTGTTGAAGAGATTTTTAACGTTAAAGTTGTTAAAGTTAATATTATGAATGTAAAAGGTAAGAAAAAGAGACAAGGTCAATATGTTGGACGTACTAAGAAACGTCGTAAGGCTATTGTTACTTTGTCCAACGATTCTGATGAAATCAAGATTTTCTCAGAAGAATAATCTTTGAATAGGAGGGAAATAACGTGGCTCTAAAAAAGTACAAACCAACTACTAATGGCCGTCGTAATATGACTAGTATTGACTATAGTGAAATTACTACTAACGTGCCAGAAAAAAGTTTAGTTGAGTCAAATGCTCATAGCGGTGGTCGTAATAGCCAAGGTAAGATGACTGTTAGACATCGTGGTGGTGGAAACAAGCATCGATACCGTCTTATTGATTTCAAACGTGATCATGATGGTGTTCCTGCAACCGTTAAAACCATCGAATATGATCCAAATAGAACTGCAAATATTGCTTTAATCGTTTATGAAGACGGAATTAAATCATACATCATTGCACCTAAAGGATTAAAAGTCGGAGACGTTGTTGAATCTGGTAAGGATGCTGATATTAAGGCTGGTAACACCCTTCAATTAGCTGATATTCCTGTTGGTTCAACCATCTTCAACATTGAATTGAAACCTGGCAAGGGTGGACAACTTGTTCGTTCTGCTGGAGCTTCAGCACAGTTACTTGGTAACGAAGGCAAGTATGCATTAGTTAAATTACCATCTGGTGAAGTTAGAATGGTACTTTCAGTTTGCCGAGCTACTATTGGTAGCGTTGGTAATGATGAACATGGATTAGTTGTATGGGGTAAAGCTGGTAGAACTCGTTACCGTGGTCAAAGACCTCACGTACGTGGATCTGTTATGAACCCTAACGATCACCCACATGGTGGTGGTGAAGGTAAAGCTCCAGTTGGTTACCCAAGTCCATTGTCTCCATGGCATAAGAAGACAACTGGTAAGAAGACTAGATCAAAGAAAGCACGTTCAAACAAGTTTATTGTTAGACACCGTAAAGGTTCAAAGATGTAGTCTGAATTATTTATTTATTGAGTAATCGCAGAGGAGGTTTCATAATGAGTCGAAGTTTAAAAAAGGGACCTTTTGCCGATCAATCATTATTAAAAAAGATCGATGCACAAAAAGATCAAGATAAAAAATCGGTAATTAAAACATGGTCACGTCGTTCAACCATTTTCCCAAGTTTTATTGGATACACCATTGCTGTTTACAATGGTAGAAAACATGTCCCAGTTTACATTCAAGAAGACATGGTGGGCCACAAGCTCGGAGAATTCGTACCTACGCGTACTTTCCATGGACATGGAAATGGCGACGCAGATAAAAAAACAGTTTAAGCAAGGAGGATAACCAATGGCTGAACAACAAGTTACATCAGCAAAAGCTACTGCAAAGACTGTTCGTATCGCCGCTCGTAAGGTTCGCCTTGTTGTAGATCTTATTAGAGGTAAAAGCGTATCAGAAGCTACTGCAATTTTGAAATTCACCCCTAGAGGTGCTTCACCAATTGTAGAAAAGGTTTTGATGTCAGCTGTAGCAAATGCAGAAAATAATTTTGATTTAGATCGTCAAGATCTAGTTGTTAGTGAAGCATATGTTAACGAAGGACCAACTTTAAAACGTTTCCGTCCCCGTGCTAAAGGTTCTGCTTCACCAATCAACAAAAGAACTAGTCACATTACAATTGTAGTGTCAGAAAAGTAGGAGGGATAAACGTGGGTCAAAAAATTAATCCAAATGGTTTACGAATTGGCGTTAACCGTGGTTGGCAAGCTAAATGGTATGCTAACGACGATAAATTCGCTTCATACTTAAACGAAGATTTAAAAATTCGTAACTATCTAGCAAAGAGACTCGCTGATGCTTCTGTATCAAGTGTTGACATTGAGCGTGCTGCAAAACGTGTTAATGTTTCTATCCATACTGCCAAGCCAGGAATGGTTATCGGTAAAGGTGGAGCAGAAGTTGAAAGTCTTCGTAAAGAATTAAACAAATTGACGGGACGTCGGGTTCATGTCAATATTGTTGAAGTTAAAAAACCTGATTTAGAAGCTGATCTTGTTGGTGAAAACGTTGCAAGTCAGCTTGAAGGTCGGGTAGCATTCCGTCGTGCAATGCGTCAGGCAATGCAAAGAGTTATGCGTTCTGGAGCTAAGGGTGTTAAAGTTCAATCTTCAGGTCGTTTAAATGGTGCTGATATGACACGAATTGAAAGATATTCAGACGGAAGTGTTCCACTTCATACACTTAGAGCTGATATTGACTATTCATGGAATGAAGCAGATACTACTTACGGTAAAATCGGTGTTAAGACTTGGATCAACCGTGGTGAAGTTTTGCCCGATAAACCGGAGGAAAAAACTGAAAAAGGAGGGAAATAAGCATGCTAGTACCTAAACGTGTTAAGTTCAGAAGACAGCACAGAGGTAAGTTGCGTGGTCACTCAAAGGGTGGAAACACTGTTACTTTTGGTGATTATGGTTTGCAAGCACTTGATTCACATTGGATCAGTAACCGACAAATCGAAGCTTGCCGTGTTGCCATGACTCGTTATATGAAACGTGGTGGAAAAGTTTGGATCAAAATTTTCCCTCAAAAATCATATACTGAAAAAGGTATCGGTGTTCGAATGGGTAAAGGTAAAGGTACCCCAGCTGGTTGGGTTTCAACTGTCAAGCGCGGAAAGGTTCTTTTCGAAGTTGGTGGTGTTTCCAAAGAAACTGCTGAAGAAGCTTTACGTTTAGCTTCAATGAAGTTGCCTGTTAGAACCCGAGTTATTAAACGTGAGGAAGTAGGTGGCGAATCAAATGAAGGCTAAAGAAATTAATGAATTAACCACTGATGAAATGCGGGCTAAGGAACAAGATTACAAGAAAGAATTGTTTAATCTTCGTTTTCAATTAGCCACTGGTCAATTGGAAAATACTGCTAGATTGAAGACTGTCAGAAAGACAATCGCTAGAATCAAGACAGCACTTAGACAACAAGAACTGAAGAAATAGAATACGATAGAAAGGAAGGTTAATACTTTATGAGCGAAGAACGTAACGAACGTAAAAGTTACAGAGGTCGTGTGGTTTCAGATAAGATGGACAAAACCATTACTGTTGTCGTTGAAACTTACAAGACTCATCCAACTTACGGGAAACGTATTAAATATTCTAAGAAATATAAAGTTCAAGATGAAAATAACGAAGCAAAAGTTAACGATATTGTTGACATCATGGAAACTCGTCCATTGTCTAAGACTAAGCGCTTCCGTCTAGTAGACGTTGTTGAAAAGGCAGTTATTATCTAGCTTTTTTATCTATCGTATTCTGATTTTAAGTTGAAGGGAGGACACTAACCATGATCCAACAAGAGAGTCGTTTAAAGGTTGCTGACAACTCTGGAGCACGTGAACTTTTGACTATCAAAGTCCTAGGTGGTTCAAGAGTTAGATATGCAGGTATCGGTGATGTGATTGTTGCTACTGTTAAACAAGCAACACCAGGTGGCGTTGTCAAAAAAGGAGACGTCGTTAAGGCCGTTGTAGTCAGAACTAAGTCTGCTGCACATAGAACTGACGGTTCATATATTCGTTTCGACGAAAATGCCGCTGTTTTGATTAACGATGATAAGAGTCCTAAAGGTACCCGTATTTTCGGTCCGGTAGCTCGTGAATTACGTAGTAATAATTTTATGAAGATCGTTTCATTAGCGCCTGAAGTACTTTAATACTATTGGAAAACAAGGAGGTGCCAGGATTATGTTCTTGAAAACTGGTGACAAAGTTCGTGTTATTAGTGGTAAAGACAAGGGTAAAGACGGCAAAGTCGTTAAAACCATTGCTGCTAAGAACCGTGTAGTTGTTGAAGGAATCAACAAGATCAAGAAACATCAAAAAGCTTCACAAGACAATCCCCAAGGTGGAATTGCTGACGTTGATGCTCCAATTGATGCTTCAAATGTAATGTTAATTGATCCATCTACTAACGAACCTACAAAAGTAAGCTTCGTGGTTAAAGATGGTAAAAAAGTTCGTATTTCAAAAAAATCACAAAAACCAATCGATTAGGATTGGAATTGAAAGGAGGAAATTAATCGCATGGCAGCTCGCTTAGAAGAAAGATACAAAGAAGATATTCTCCCAACGCTCGTTAAGAAATTTGATTACTCATCAGTTATGGAAGCCCCAAAACTTGACAAGATCGTTTTAAACATGGGTGTTGGTGATGCTGTAACAAATTCTAAAAACCTTGATGAGGCGGTTCATGAATTAAGTTTAATTTCTGGACAAAAGCCTATCGTAACTAAGGCTAAAAAATCAATTGCCGGTTTCCGTCTTAGAGAAGGAATGCCAATTGGTGCCAAAGTTACATTAAGAGGAGAAAGAATGTATGACTTCTTGGATAAGTTAGTTAATGTTTCATTGCCACGTGTTCGAGATTTCCACGGTGTAAGCAACAAATCATTTGATGGTCGTGGAAATTACACATTGGGTATCAAAGAACAACTAATTTTCCCAGAAATTAATTACGATGATGTTAACCGTGTTAGAGGTTTAGATATCGTACTTGTAACAACCGCTAATACGGATGAAGAATCACATGAATTATTAGCTCAATTCGGAATGCCATTCGCTAAATAGGAGGTTTAATATTGGCTAAAAAATCATTAATTAAAAAAAGTGAACGTCCAGCTAAGTTCTCAACACAGAATTACACTCGTTGTGAACGTTGTGGTCGACCTCGTGCGGTTTACCAAAAGTTTCACTTATGCCGAATTTGTTTAAGACAACTTGCCCATAAGGGTCAAATTCCTGGCATGAAAAAAGCTAGTTGGTAAAATAATAAAACTGAAAAGGAGGTTTCACGTTTATGTCCATGACAGATCCAATTGCAGACTTTTTAACTCGAATTCGTAATGCCAATATGGCTAGACACGATTCAGTTGACGTTCCTGCATCAAAAATCAAAAGAAACATTGCTGAAATTTTGAAGCGTGAAGGCTTTGTACGCGATGTGGAATACATCGATGACGATAAACAAGGTGTTATCCGTGTATACCTTAAGTATGGAAAAGATAATCAACGTGTAATCACTGGTTTGAAGCGAATTTCAAAGCCAGGATTACGTTCATATGTTAAATCAGATGATGTTCCTAAAGTTTTAAACGGTTTAGGAATTGCTATCATTTCAACTTCAGATGGTGTTATTACTGATAAAGAAGCTAGAGACAAAAAAGTCGGTGGCGAAGTATTAGCATACGTTTGGTAAAAATTAAAAAAGAATTGGAGGTGTTAATATGAGTAGAATTGGTTATAAAACTGTTGATCTTCCAGACGGTGTTGAAGTAAATCATAGAGGTACTAACGTAACTGTTAAAGGACCAAAGGGTACTTTAAATGCTACAATTTCACCAGAAATTAAAATGCAAGTTAAAGGTAACGAAGTGAACTTCACTCCAACTGGTAAGTATGACAACAAAGAACGTGCCCTACACGGTACAACACGTGCTAACTTCAATAACATGGTTGAAGGTGTTACAAATGGATTCCACAAGACACTTAAGCTAGTTGGAGTTGGATATCGTGCTCAATTAAAAGGTAGTACTTTGACTCTAAACGTTGGTTACTCAAACCCCGTTGAAGTTCAAGTTCCAGAAGATCTTACCGTAGCTGTTCCAGATAACACTACTATTAACATTAGTGGGATCAACAAGCAACATGTTGGTGATTTTGCTGCCGAAGTTCGTTCATACCGTTCACCAGAACCTTACAAGGGTAAAGGAATTAGATATGAAAATGAACATATTACCCTCAAGGAAGGTAAGACTGGTAAGTAATTTAACAATATAAAAAATAAGAGGTGACTATTTTGATTTCCAAACCAGACAAGAATAAAACACGTAAAGTTCGTCATAATCGTGTTAGAAGTAAAATTTCTGGTACTGCTGAGTGCCCACGTTTGAACGTTTTCCGTTCTAATAAAAACATTTACGCTCAAGTTATTGATGACGTAAAGGGTGTAACGCTAGCTAGTGCCTCAACTGTTGACAAGGAAGTTTCCGGAGACAACAAATCAGAACAAGCCGCAAGCGTTGGTGCTTTAGTTGCTAAGCGTGCAGTTGAAAAGAATGTTAAGAATGTTGTTTTTGATCGTGGTGGATACTTATATCACGGACGTGTACAAGCCCTTGCAGATGCAGCACGTGAAAATGGACTTGAATTTTAAAAAAGGAGGAATATAACGCACATGGCAAAGTTTATTAATCCAGACAAACTGGACTTAGAAGATAACGTTGTTGCTATCAACCGAATTACTAAGGTTGTTAAGGGTGGTCGTCGACTACGTTTTGCTGCATTAGTTGTTGTTGGTGACAAGAATGGCCACGTTGGCTTTGGTACTGGTAAAGCTCAAGAAGTTCCTGAAGCGATCAGAAAAGCCGTTGATAGTGCCCAAAAGAACTTAATTGAAGTTCCAATCGTTGGAACTACTATCCCTCACGAAGTTATCGGTCGTTTCGGCGGTGGAAAGATTATGTTGAAGCCTGCTGAAGAAGGTTCCGGAGTTGCTGCCGGTGGTGCCGTTCGCTCAGTTATGGAATTAGCTGGTGTAAACGATGTTACTAGTAAGCGTTTAGGCTCTGATACACCTGTAAACGTAATTCGTGCAACTTTTGAAGGTCTTAAGGAACTTAAGAATGCTGAAGAAATTTCATCATTACGTGGTGTCTCATCAGATCACTTAACCGAATAATAAGGAGGGGTTAGAAGATGGCTCAATTAAAGATTACTTTAGTTCATAGTGCTGCTCACCGTCTCCCTAAACAACGTAAGATTGTTAAGGCCCTTGGATTGGGACGAGTAAATAGTAGTGTTATTAAACCTGATAATGAAGCAACTCGTGGAGCTCTATTCAAGATTGCTCATTTAATTAAGGTTGAACAAGTTGATTAATATTCTTTAAAAGATAGGGAGGTGCAATTTAATGAAGTTAAATGAATTAAAAGCTGCTGACGGTTCACGTTCATCAAGAACTCGTTTAGGTCGTGGTCTTGGTAGTAAAGGTAAGACTTCAGGTCGTGGCCAAAAAGGTCAAAAGGCTCGTGGCAAAACTCGTGTTGGTTTTGAAGGTGGCCAAATGCCTTTATACCGTCAAATTCCAAAACGTGGATTTACCAACTTCAACAGAAAAGTTTTAGCGATCGTTAACTTAGCTGATTTAGATAATTTTGATGATGGCTCAGAAGTAACTCCAGATGTATTGATTCAAGCTGGAATGATTAAGGGCTCAAATGATGGCGTTAAAGTTCTTGCAGATGGCAAGTTAACTAAGAAGCTCACTGTTAAAGCTAACAAATTCTCAAAGAGTGCTGAAAAAGCAATTGAAGATGCCGGCGGTAAAGCTGAGGTGATTTAATGTTCACTACCTTAAAGAATGCCTTTGAAGAAAAAGATATTAGAAAAAGGATTTTATTTACCCTTTTTATATTGGCAGTTTTCCGTTTAGGTGCTTACATTACTGTGCCTGGAATCAATGCGGAAGCTTTGCAAAGTGTTGCATCCTCAGGTTTAGTTAATGTATTGAATATGTTTAGTGGTGGTGGATTAACTAATTACTCATTATTTGCAATGGGAGTTTCACCATACATTACTGCACAAATTGTTGTTCAGTTACTTCAGATGGATATCGTTCCTCGATTCGTTGAATGGGGAAAACAAGGTGAAGTCGGAAGGCAAAAACTGGATCAGGTAACAAGATGGTTAACGATTGTTTTGGCATTTGTCCAATCAATTGGTATTACTGCTGGATTTAATGCTTTGAGTAGTCTTCATTTAGTTAAGAACCCTGGAATGGGAACGTACATTAGTATTGGTTTAATTTTGACTGCTGGTACAATGCTCACTACGTGGATGGGCGACATGATTACTGACAAAGGAATTGGTCAGGGAGTTTCAATGATCATCTTTGCTGGAATTGTTGCTGAAATGCCAAGTGGAATTATGAGTGTTTATCGTCAATACGTTGAAGGTACACCAATGAATGAAATTTGGAAGCCAGCTCTTTTCATTATTGCCTTGATTATTGTAATTTTGATTATTGTTACCTTTGTTACTTGGGTACAACAAGCCGAACGTAGAATTCCAATTCAATATACTAGAAGAACATCAGGTTCACCAGACAGCAGTTACCTTCCCTTGAAGGTTAACGTCGCTGGAGTTATTCCAGTTATTTTCGCAAGTGCATTTATTTCCACTCCTCAAACGATTTTGATGTTTTTCACCAAAAACTTTCAAGGATCCGGATGGTATGAATTTTTAAGTAAGTTGTTTAACATGCAGACCCCACTTGGAGCTGCGTTTTACACCCTCTTAATTGTTGTATTTACTTTCTTCTATGCGTTTGTTCAAGTTAATCCACAGAAATTGTCGGAAAACTTACAAAAACAAGGTAGCTACATTCCGGGAGTATGGCCTGGTCGTGAAACTCAGTTATATATTTCTCGATTGTTGATGAGACTTAGTACCGTTGGTGCTTTGTTCTTGGGTGTTGTTTCTCTAATTCCATTGATTGCACAAAATGTTTGGAACTTAAACGAATCAATTGGACTAGGTGGTACTAACCTCTTGATTATCGTTGGAGTTGCTATTGAAACCATTCAACAAATTAGAGGATTAATGATGAGAAAAGAGTACGTTGGATTTATTCAAAGTACTCCGGATGATAACAAGTAGTGGAGGAATTTAAATGTCAATGAATTTATTACTAATGGGTCTTCCAGGAGCTGGAAAAGGTACTCAAGCTGAATTCATTGTTGAAAAATATGGGATTCCACATATTTCAACTGGAGACATATTTAGGGCAGCAATGAAAAACAAAACTCCCATGGGAATTAAGGCTCAACAATACATCGATAAGGGTGAATTAGTTCCTAATGATGTTACCTGTGGGATTGTTGAGGATCGTCTTAAACAACCTGATACTGACAAAGGTTATTTGTTAGATGGTTTTCCTAGAAACATTGATCAGGCTAAAAGCCTTGAGGAAATGACTAGGAAAATGAGCAAAGAGTTGAATGCAGTTATTAATATTGAAGTCGATCCAAGTGTTTTAATCAAACGTTTGTCGGGTCGTTTCATCTGCAAAAACTGTGGCGCAACTTATCATAAATTATATAAAAAACCTATAGTTGATGGTACTTGTGATGTTTGCGGTGCTCACGTCTTCTATCAAAGAAGTGATGATAAACCTGAAACTGTCAAGAATCGTCTGAAAATCAATGAAAAGAGTAATGCTCCTTTAATTGACTTTTACAAGGATCGCGGCATTTTGCATTCAGTTAAGGGTGATCGAGATATTGCAGACGTTAGTAACGACATTGAGAAAATTCTAAGCAATTTAAATTAGTAAATTGTCGTTTGATTGCTGGAATGTCAGTGATGTGGTATATTATAGTTTGTATGTCTATTTGTAAGTGATACTTACGAGTTTAGTAATTTTGGAGGATTATTCGTGTCTAAAAATAATGTAATTGAAGTTGAGGGTAAGGTTTCAGAGACTTTACCTAATGCAATGTTTAAGGTCGAGCTTGAAAATGGTCATGAAATTTTGGCACACGTTTCTGGCAAGATCAGAATGCATTACATTCGGATCCTACCAGGAGATCGTGTAACCGTTGAAATGTCACCGTATGATTTAACAAAGGGTCGAATTACTTATCGATTTAAGTAAACCCTTCATATAGGAGGTTATAAAAAATGAAAGTACGTCCATCAGTAAAAAAAATGTGTGAACATTGTAAGATTATTAAGAGAAAAGGCCGTGTGATGGTGGTTTGCCCTGTAAACCCTAAGCACAAGCAAAGACAAGGAAAATAAATAAATTAAAATTATAGGAGGTGGACTTTAATGGCTCGTATTGCCGGAGTTGATTTACCACGTGATAAGCGAATTGTTATTGCGTTAACATACATTTATGGTGTTGGAAACACAACTGCTCAGCAAGTTTTGAAAAAAGCTGGGGTATCAGAAGACGTTCGTGTACGTGATTTAACACCTGATCAAGAAGATAAGATCAGAGAAGCTCTTGATGGTTACACAATCGAAGGTGACTTACGTAGAGAAGTTACTATGAGTATCAAGACTCTTCAAGAAATCGGTTCATATCGTGGGATGCGTCATCGTCGCGGTTTACCTGTTAGAGGTCAACACACGAAAAATAACGCACGTACAAGAAAAGGTAAGAAAACCACAATCGCTGGTAAAAAATAATAAAGAAGGAGGCTATCAGTTTCTATGGCTAAAACTAAAAATACTCGTAAGCGTAAAGCAAGAAAAAACGTTGAGTCTGGTGTAGCACACATTCACTCAACCTTTAATAACACTTTGGTTATGATTACCGATGTTCAAGGGAATGCTATTGCTTGGTCATCAGCTGGTGCATTGGGATTCCGTGGAAGTCGTAAGTCTACCCCATTTGCTGCTCAAATGGCTGCTGAAGCAGCTGCTAAGACTGCAATGGAACATGGAATGAAATCAGTAGAAGTTGCTGTTAAAGGTCCTGGATCTGGTCGTGAGTCAGCTATTCGTGCTTTACAAAGTACTGGTTTGGAAGTTGCTGCAATTCGTGATGTAACTCCAGTTCCACACAATGGTTCTCGTCCTCCAAAACGTCGTAGAGTTTAATATTTAATGAACGTTAAAGTTTTAAATTACTCAATGCGTTTTGAAAGGGGTAGAGACTACAATGATTGAATTTGAAAAGCCAAACATTCACAAAATTGAAGAAACAGACAACTATGGTGAAATAGTTGTAGAACCACTCGAAAGAGGATATGGTACCACTTTAGGCAATTCACTTAGACGTGTCTTGTTGGCTTCATTACCAGGAGCTGCGGTTACTAGCATCCAAATTGATGGTGTTCTACACGAATTTTCAACTGTAAAGGGTGTAGTTGAAGATGTTACTCAAATTATCTTAAACGTTAAAAAGATTAATTTGAAAATTAACTCAGATGACAATGAAACAAAGTCAATGAGTATTAATGTAACTGGACCAGCCGATGTAACCGCAGGTGATATCGTAACTGATAGTGATGTTGAAATTTTAAATCCGGATTTGCACATTGCAACGGTTGCTGACGGAACTACATTCCACATGAACATGACTGCCAACAAAGGTCGCGGCTACGTTTCTGCTGAAGAAAACAAAGCCAAAAACGATGGTATGCCAATTGGTGTTCTACCAGTTGATTCTATTTATACCCCAATCGAACGTGTTAATTATCAAGTAGAAGATGCACGTGTTGGTCAACGTGATGATTACGACAAATTGACGTTAGACGTTTGGACTAATGGTTCAATTACACCTTCTGATGCAATTAGTTTGGCAGCTAAGATCTTAAATCAACATTTCCAATTATTTATTGATTTAACTGACAGAGCAAAGAATGCCAATGTTATGGTTGAGAAGGAAGAAAGCCATAAAGAAAAAATGCTTGAAATGTCAATTGAAGAATTGGATCTTTCAGTTCGTTCTTACAATTGTTTGAAACGTGCTGGAATTAATACTGTTCAAGAATTAACTGATAAGTCTGAAGCTGACATGATGAAGGTTAGAAATCTTGGCCGTAAGTCACTCGATGAAGTTAAAGAAAAATTAGCAGCATTAGGACTATCTTTACGTAAAGAAGACTAAAAAGGAGGATATCCGGTTATGAGTTATCGCAAATTACAACGTACGAGTGCTCAACGTCGTGCTTTGCTTCGTAATTTGACTACTGACTTAATTGTTAACGGTCAAATCAAAACAACAGAAGCTCGCGCTAAGGATGTTAGATCATTAGCCGACAAGATGGTTACCTTGGGCAAGAAGGGTGACTTGAATGCTCGTCGTCAAGCTGCAGCTTACTTGCAAAACACCATTGCTGATGTAAAAGAAGACGGAGATAGTATCAAAGTAACTAGTGCATTACAAAAGTTATTTGACGAAGTAGCACCAAAGTATACGGACCGAAACGGTGGTTACACACGTATTCTTAAAACAATGCCTCGTCGTGGTGACGGTGCACCAATGGTAATCTTGCAATTTGTCGAATAATTTCGATATTTGTTAAGAATAATAAATATTTCACTATAGGAATCACTAAGGTTAAAGGTATAAAGTGTTACGATGATGGATTTTCCAAGTCTAGCTTGAATGTGGTTAACTCCATGCGCCTTAATCTTTTAGTGATTTTTTTATACATAATTTTAATAATAGGAGAGCTGATTCCATGAATCCAATCATTAATGTTTCCAATCTTTCTTTTAGGTATAATAATGAAGATGATCATAAGGTATTAGATGATGTCTCTTTTCAGTGCGAACGAGGTGAATATATTTCATTAATCGGTCGCAATGGGAGTGGTAAAAGTACCATTGCCAAACTGGTTGATGGTCTTCTAACTCCTAGTGAGGGAGAAATTGTGGTAGATGGGATCAGGTTGGACTCTCATGGTAATGACCGCGAAACAAGAAAAGCAATTGGCTTAGTTTTTCAAAATCCAGATGATCAATTTGTTGGTGCCACGGTAGCAAGTGACGTTGCGTTTGGACTTGAAAATAGGGCGGTTCCAAGAGAAGCGATGAAGCCAAAAGTTAAATCGGCGTTAGAAAAGGTAGGAATGTGGGAATATCGAGACGAGATTCCTAGTAGTCTTTCTGGTGGACAGAAGCAACGGGTCGCAATTGCAGGAGCAATTGTGCTTGATCCTAAAATTTTAATTCTAGATGAAGCGACAAGTATGCTAGATCCTTTAGCTACTAGACAAATTCATCAAGTTGTCAACAAATTAAATCAAAAACAAAATATGACAATTCTCTCCATTACGCATGATATCAATGTGACGGCTAAATCCGATCGGATATTAGCACTTAATAATAATAAAATTGTATTTGACGGAAAACCAAGTGCTTTCTTTCAGAAGCATCAATTAATTGCTGATATGGATCTAGATCTTCCTTTTAGTGAGAAGTTAAGGCAGAAATTCCTTGATGCAGGATATGACATTACTGATAAGTACATGGATGATGAGGGGATGAGCCAATGGATAAGCACATTATTTTAAGTAACGTTGATTTTGTCTATCAACCCGGTCTGCCATCAGAAAGACAGGCTTTAAGTAATGTCAGTTTAAAGATTAATAAGGGTGAATTTTTGGGTGTTGTTGGAAAAACTGGTAGCGGAAAGTCAACGTTAGTTCAGATGATTAACGGATTATTGAAACCGACTTCGGGGAGTGTTACCGTTGGCAAAATCAAAATTAACAGTGAAACTAACAACCATAACCTAAGTGAGCTCAGAAAAAAAGTCGGGATGATTTTCCAGTTTCCGGAAAAACAACTGTTTGAAGATAATGTTCTAAAAGATGTATCTTTTGGTCCACTTAATTTTGGCGAAAATGAAACAGTTGCAAAAAAGAGAGCCATTCAGGCGCTTTCGATTGTTGGCATTAATAAAGAACTGTATTCTCGTTCACCCTTTGAGTTGTCTGGCGGTCAAATGCGTCGGGTCGCAATTGCTGGAACGATTGCATGTGATCCAACCGTTCTCATTTTAGATGAACCAACGGTGGGATTGGATCCTAGTGGCAAGACTGAGATATTAAAGATTATCAAGCAACTAAACAAAAATGGAGTAACCATCATCATGGTTACTCACGATATGGATGTGGTGGCACAAAATGCTACCCGTGTTGTGGTTATGAATGATGGAAAAGTGTGTTCTGATTCAACTCCTAGGGAATTATTCAGCAATTACAAGTTAATCGATCAAAATTCATTAGCGCTTCCTGATTCTGTTCAGATATACTATGATTTAATTAATCGAGGCATCAGATTAAAAAAGATTCCGTTAACAGCGGATGAAGTTGTTAACGAAATTACGCAAAAACGAAGTGGAGTGAAGTAGAATCGATCAATTTGTGTTTGGAAAATACTTTCCTGGAAATTCATTCATTCATCGTTTAAATCCAGCTTTTAAGATTTTAGGCTCCGTTATCATTATTACGCTTATTTTGATGTGCAATAATTGGGTAAGTTATGGATGTATGACGCTTTTTACATTGGTACTGATATACTTATCTCATTCTCGAATTAAGATGCTTCTAAAGGGGATCAAACCCATTCTGTGGCTAATTATTTTTACGGTCTTGATTCAAGTGTTTTTTGGTCATGGCGGAACGGTTTATTTTCATTTATGGTTTATTTCCATCACTTCGTCAGGAATTATTAATGCGGTCATGATATTTATTCGATTGGTCCTCATTATCACGATTGCTACTATTTTGACCATCACAACCAGTCCATCGATGATTGCACTTGGAGTTGAGACGATTCTGAGACCGCTTAAGTGGGTTAAGGTTCCCACTGAAACGATTGGGATGATGGTTTCAATTGCACTGCAATTTATTCCGACTCTAATCGATGAGTTAAATGACATTATGAATGCTCAAAGGGCACGGGGTGTTGATTTTGGTAAAGGCAAATTAATGAAACGAGCTAAAAGCCTAGTGTCGCTGATTATTCCCTTGTTTGTTTCTTCTTTTCGTCATGCTGAACACCTTGCAGATGCCATGGAAGCTCGTGGATATTCTGATGAGGTCAAGCGAACTCATTATCAGCTCGTCTCTTGGACGGTCCTTGATTGGGTTGCTTTAGGGGTCATGATGGTTTTAGCGGTTGTAATTATTTTAGTGAGGAATTAGATGAAAACTCGGTATAAAATTACATTTGCATATGATGGGACTAAATTTGCTGGCTTTCAAATGCAGCCAAAGCAGCGAACGGTGGAAGGAACTTTAACTAATATTATTAACAAAATGGCCCAAAAAAGTGGCAAGCATGTTTTACTTTATGGATCTGGCAGAACTGACGCAGGTGTTCATGCCCTAGGTCAGGTTGCCCATTTTGATTTTCCCTATGATTTAGGTGAGGAAAGTATGTTAAAGGGGTTAAACAGTATGTGTCCCCTGGATATTGAAATAATAAGTGTGCAAAAGGTTAATGCTGACTTTCATGCTCGTTATGATGTAACGGGGAAAAAGTACTTGTATCGGTTGGATTTGGGGCGCTTTACCAATCCATTTAAAAGAAATTATACTGCTCATTGGCGTTTTCCCGTTAATTTCAATTGGATCGAAGAGGCCATTCATGATTACGTTGGCAAACATGACTTTTCGTCTTTTGTTGCTTCTGGTGCAAAGGAAGGAAGTCGGGTTCGTACAATTTTCTCGGTTGATGCTAACTTGGATAAAGTTACTAATGAGATGCAGTTCGAGTTTTATGGTGATGGTTTTATGTATAATCAAATTCGGATTATGGTTGGGGTGCTGATGGAGATTGGACGGGGAAAGCGGCCAGTTCATGATATCCAACGATTGTTCAAAGTGAAGGATCGAAACGAAGCACGTTTAACAATGCCAGCTAATGGCTTGTACTTAAAAAGGGTTTATTATCCAGGAGATGATCCAAAACATTCGAAACGAAAACATCATCCAGATGATTAAAATGAATTTGACTTTCAGAAGAAATGTTAGTACTATTGTAACTGGTATTGTTTGCCCCACGATAAGCCCCGGAAACTTATTAGGTGTCGAACAAACACGGAAACATGGAGGAATTAAAAGTGCATACAACATATATGGCTAAACCCGGCGAAGTAGATCGCAAGTGGTACGTTATTGACGCAGATGGCGTTGAATTAGGTCGTCTCTCAAGTGTCGTTGCTTCTATTTTACGCGGAAAAAACAAACCTACATTTACGCCAAACGTAGATACAGGTGACAATGTTATTGTAATCAATGCATCTAAAGTTGCATTGTCTGGTAAGAAAGCTAGTGGCAAGATTTATTATCACCACACATCTTACATTGGTGGACTTAAGTCAATTACTGCTGGTCAAATGAGAGCAGAGAAGCCTGATCGACTTATCGAAACTTCAGTTAAAGGTATGCTTCCTCACGGTACATTAGGTCGTCAAATCGCTAAGAAACTTCACGTTTATGCAGGTGAAGATCACACTCATGAAGCTCAAAAACCAGAAGTTCTTGATATTAAGAACCTAATTTAAGGAGGAAACACAATTGGCTAAAGTACAATATACCGGCACAGGTCGCCGTAAAGATTCAGTTGCTCGTGTACGCTTAGTACCAGGTACTGGAAAAGTTGTAATCAATGACAAAGATGTTGAAGATTACATTCCATTTCCTAATTTAAGAGAAATCATTTTACAACCATACAATGTTACTGAGACACTTGGTAACTATGACACATTAGCTAACGTTAATGGTGGTGGATATTCAGGACAAGCTGGTGCTGTTCGTTTAGGAATTGCACGTGCTTTACTTGAAGTTGATCCAGACTTTAGAGAATCCCTCAAGAAGGCTGGTTTATTAACACGTGACCCTCGTATGAAGGAACGTAAGAAACCCGGCCTTAAGAAAGCTCGTAAGGCTGGTCAATTCTCAAAACGTTAATCAGAAGATTATATTTTGTCGCTCATGTCCGCATGAGCGCTTTTTTATTAAATGGGTGAATTTAAAATGAAAAAGACACGAAATTATCATATTGCAATTTTGTCAGTTTTTATTGCCATTATTTTGATTCAAAACTTTGTTCCTATTTTAGGATATATTCCGGTTGGTCCACTAAGCATTACGTTAATTCCCATTACCGTGATTGTAGCGACTTTAGTGCTTGGTTTAAAGGATGGCTTTATTCTTGGCACACTCTGGGGTGTAATTGTGTTTGTCAGGGCCTTTACGTGGCCTACTAGTCCAATTGCTCCACTTGTCTTTGAGAATCCGATTACGGCCATTTTACCGCGGGCCCTAATCCCGGTAGTTGCTTGCTTTTCCTACAAATGGTTAAAAAAATTACTTAATAATAAGCTTTCGCTTGTGATTGCATGCGCTTTGGGTTCCATGACCAATACAATTTTAGTGCTGTTATTTATTTATATTTTTAATCGAAAGCAAGCCCCAATCCTATACCATGTGAGTGTTGACAAAATTATCTATGCCTTATTAGGGGTAGTTGGAACCAATGGTCTGATAGAAATGATTATTACAGCAATTGTTTGTCCAATTATCATTATTTCGTTAGATAAAGTAATCCAAAAATAAAAAGCAGATCATTACGATCTGCTTTTTGTTACTTTGATGCGTCCGATGATTTTTTGTCACCATCTTGTTTTGAATCGTCATCTGGTCCCTCATCAGGATCTTTTTGAATTCGTGGAGCTTGCTTAATCATCTTAAGATCTTTGTGATTAATAACGGTCTTGTTATGATACTTATCAATTATTTCTGGATCATCAGATTCAAATGTAATCAAAAAGGCATTATTGTAAGCTTTATCGATATAACCGGTAAAATCATTCTTTTCAAGTTTAAACGATACTTCATCGCCAACTTCAAAGGGTGATTTTTCGGTCTCCGTTTGTTCATCGTGTTTCTTTGCCAAACTGACCACCTCCAATTGTATTCAACTAATGAAATATAAACGAATAATTAACATTTGTCAATTTTTAACATTTTTGTAGTACAATTTAAACAGTAAATTTATTTGTAAGGAGGGTTAGTGTGGCTAGGAAAAAGAAGCAAAAGCAAAATAAGTTAGTTGCTTATGTCCTGACCGTGCTAATCCTGTTAGTCATGTTCGTTGGTGCTGTGATGATTTTAGGCAATTCTCATTTTAACCCGCAGTATGAACAAAATAATGTTAGTGTTCAACATAAGGAATTTATCAACAAGATTTTACCGAAGTCAGTTGAGATGCAACGGAAGTATAAAATTTTGACTAGCATTACCCTTGCTCAGGCTATTTTAGAATCAGATTGGGGCCAGAGTACTTTGGCTTCAAAGTATAATAATCTTTTTGGTGTTAAAGCGGGTGCTGGACAAAAGAGTGTTACTTTGGACACGACTGAATATACGAGTGGATCACCCGCAATGGTTCACGGAAGTTTTCGCGTTTACGATAATTGGGATGAGTCAATTGAAGATCATGCTGTTTTACTAGCTCATGGAACAGACTGGAACCCCATGCAATATAAAGAAGTTGTGTCGGCGGACAATTACGTTGATTCTGCCAAGGCTCTCAGTACCGATGGATATGCAACAGACCCGGCTTATGCAGACAAAATAATTAAAATCATTAAAAAGTATCATCTTAATCAATACGATAAACAATGATGTAGCAAAAGATTTATTGGAGGTTAAACTATGGATTCAGTATTACTCTACCCAGGAAGCACAATTGGAATTATTGGTGACTATTTTAGTAGTACGCAACTAGTTAACGTGGCCCGCGACGCGGGATTGAAAATTGCCACCTATAGTTCTAATTCAGATAGCGAGATCGCTAGACAATCTGATTACGCATTTACAGGTGACGTTAATGATGTTGATACTTTAAGGGAATTTTCTGAGAAGTGTGATTTAGTTACATACGTTTCAAATGACATTGATCCTCAGGTTATTAGTGAAATCGAAAAGTATACTTATGTTCCT
Organism: Fructilactobacillus sp. X7R9C1; assembly: GCF_059901005.1. Lineage (NCBI taxonomy): Bacteria > Bacillati > Bacillota > Bacilli > Lactobacillales > Lactobacillaceae > Fructilactobacillus > Fructilactobacillus sp. X7R9C1. Next base: position 147,546 of record NZ_JBWXVG010000003.1, read on the forward strand.
CAAGGCGAATCCCTTTTAGAGATTAGTCAGGACCGTGTGATGGAAAGGGCCTTTTTTGATCAAATTAACGTCAATACGTCACCATACGTCACTATTATTAACTTGGAAGATATCTATCAGGCAATTGATTCAATTGGATATCCTGCAATTTTAAAGCCAATTCAGCGACACATGACTAATAACCAACAGTTAGTTATTAACGAATCAAATGATATTGCACTTGCTTCTGATATGTTAAAAAGGGGTCCATATATACTGGAATCTTACGTTCCTTACCGTTTCGAATACGCAATTATTGCTACTAAATCAGTAAAAGAAGATTTACAACAATTTCCCGCCGTTAAAACCAGTTATTTAGGGAACATGCTCCAAACGGTAAGTACTGATACTTCCAAAACAGATTCTAACGTTATTAACGAAATGATTAGAATTGTTAATCAAATCGGCAAAAATGTTAAATACGTTGGTTCATTTGAGGTATCGTTCGGTGTAACGGCTGATCAAAACATTTACGTTACAAACATTGATCCAACCGTTAATAATGCCGGTTTTTTGTTTAATTTAGCTACTGATATCAGCGAGTATGATCAACATCTTCGGGCCATTTCAGGGTTGCCATTAGCTAAGATTAATAAGATTAGTGATGTGGTTGCTCGCTTGTTTACGAAAAAGCAATATGAACAGGTTCTTAGACAACGAATCCTTCAACCAAACTGGCAATTTTATTTTAATTATCACAGTAATGCACGTGATGATGATGTGGTTGGAGTGATTTTAATTCCAACCAATTCGGTCGAAGAGACGTTTAATCGAATTGTGAATACAGGAATTTGGACCAAAAATTAAATGTTATTAAAATTGAAGAGTCGGCAATTTGTCGGCTCTATTTTGCTATAATTAATGATGGATTTACAAAGCGAGAGGATTGGTTAACGTGTCAAAGACAGACCTACTAAAGACAATGAACGATAAGCAACAAGAGGCGGTAGAACAAACTGAAGGTCCACTTTTGATTATGGCTGGTGCTGGAAGTGGTAAGACCAGGGTGCTCACTCATCGAATTGCTTATCTAATTGAGAAAAAAGGTGTGATGCCATGGAATATTTTGGCGATTACATTTACCAACAAAGCTGCTCGCGAAATGAAGGAACGTGTTAGTAAATTACTTGGCGTCGGTGGTGACGATGTTTGGGTATCAACTTTTCACGCACTTGGCGTGAGAATCTTGAGACGTGACATTGATAAATTAGGTTATAATCGTGCTTTTTCTATCACTGATTCAGGAGAACAAAAGACCCTTGTAAAACGAATTTTAAAAGACTTAGATCTAGACCCGAAAAAGAATGATCCAAGGGCTATTTTAAGTGCCATTTCAAACGCTAAGAATAATTTACAGACTCCACGAGATTATCAAAAGTCACATTCAGCTAACAGTCCATTTGAAGAAGTGGTTTCACAGGTATATTTCGAATATCAAAAGCGACTTCAAGAAAATCAAGCTGTCGATTTTGATGATTTGATTATGCTTACGATTAGATTGTTTAAACAGTATCCAGAGGTTTTGAATTATTATCAAGATAAGTTTCATTACATCCATGTCGATGAATATCAAGATACCAATGAAGCACAGTATAAATTAGTATCAATGCTTGCCAAAAAGTATCAAAATTTGTGTGTAGTGGGTGACGCTGATCAGAGCATTTATGGTTGGCGTGGTGCTAACATGAATAATATCTTGGATTTTGAAAATGACTATAAAAATGCACACGTTGTGAAACTGGAACAGAATTATCGTTCAACTAAGAATATTTTAAGTGCCGCAAACGACGTTATTCAAAACAATGCCGAGAGAAAAGATAAGAATTTGTGGACGGAAAATGATACTGGCGAAAAAATAACGTACTATCGTGCTCAAAGTGAGGCTAGTGAGGCCCATTACGTGGTGTCTAAGATTAAAGATGAAGTCAGTAAACATCATTATTCTTATAACGATTTTGCGGTCTTGTACCGGACGAATGCCCAGTCGCGTGTAATCGAAGAGACCTTCCTGAAATCGAATATTCCATACACAATGGTTGGTGGGCATAAATTTTACGACCGTAAGGAAATCCGGGACATTCTTTCGTATTTAACCCTCATTGCTAATCCTAGTGATTCATTAGGTTTTGAACGGGTTGTTAACGTTCCTAAGCGCGGAATTGGTAGTTCAAGTGTGGAAAAGTTGAGAATGTTTGCAGCAGATAATGGATGGAATCTACTAGAAGCAGCTCAAAATGTTGACTTGGCCAATAATATCTCCAGTCGTGCTCGAAATGCCATTGCTAATTTTGCTAATGTCATATCAAACGTTCAAAAAAAGCAAAAGGATATGACCGTTACGGAAATTACCGAAGCACTTTTGGATCAATCTGGATATATGGCTGATCTAAAGAAAACCAATTCACTGGAGTCACAGACACGGATTGAGAATATTGAAGAATTTCTTTCTGTCACAAAAGATTCTGATTTAAAGTATGATGAACAGACTGGTAGTAGTGATAGTCGTTTGACAGATTTTTTGGCTGATCTGGCCCTTGTATCGGCTCAAGACGATGTTGATGAATCGGCTAAACAGGTGACTTTAATGACTTTGCATGCTGCTAAGGGACTTGAATTTCCAGTCGTCTTTATGGTTGGGATGGAAGAAGGAATTTTTCCTCTTAGTCGAGCTACTGAAAAGGAAAGTGAGTTAGAAGAAGAACGACGGTTAGCCTATGTGGGAATTACGCGGGCTCAGACCAAACTCTATATGACAAATGCATATTCACGAATGTTATATGGGAGAATGCAAAATAATCCCGAGTCACGATTTATGGATGAAATTAATTCGGATGTATTGGATAATGAGAGTTCAATTCCAACGGGACCTAAGACTCCATTTGACACCAGTAGTGAGTATAATAAACGAACCAATCGAGCCTTTAGTGAACCATATCATCGACCTAACAAACGAGTCGAAAAACCCCAAGGAACTGGTGCTGACAAGAAGGCATGGAATATTGGTGATAAAGTCAAACACAAGGCGTGGGGAACTGGAACGGTTGTTAAAATTAATGGAACCGGTGAAGATATGGAACTTGACATTGCCTTTCCAGAAAAAGGAATTAAACGTCTATTAGCTGCATTTGCACCCATAACAAAAATTCAATCGATTAAGTAAGGGAGTGGTAAGATTGTTTAAGATTCCAATGGATCAGGTTAATGAAAGTGAAGCAAAAAAAGAGGCCTCAGAACTAAGACCAAAGTTAATTAAGTGGGGAAAACAGTACTATGAACAGGATCAGCCAACCGTAGAAGATGCGGAATATGATCGAAACTATGCTCGCTTGCAGGATCTGGAAGCTAAGTTTCCAGCAATTATCACTCCTGATTCACCGACTCAGCACGTTGGTGGGGCAACTTCGAATGAATTTACAAAGGTCAATCACGAGATTCCAATGCTTTCACTAGGTGACGTATTTTCACCCCAAGAGCTTAAGGATTTTGTGATTCGACTCAAGCACAATTATCCTCAAGATACTGAGTATAATTGTGAGTTGAAAATTGATGGACTAGCTATTTCACTTCGTTATGAGCATGGGGTGTTCGTGCAGGGATCGACTAGGGGAAATGGACAAATTGGTGAGGATATCACTGAAAATTTAAAAACCATCCCATCAATCCCTAAAAGATTAAGTCGACCCATTGATATTGAAGTACGTGGCGAATGTTATATGGGAAAAGAAGCCTTTTTAAAGTTAAATGAACGACGACAAAATGACGGAAAACCAACGTTTGCTAATCCGAGAAATGCTGCTGCCGGGAGTCTTCGACAATTGGATCCAAAAGTTACTAAGGATCGCCACTTAAGTACTTTTATGTATAACGTTGCTAATTATGACGATTTAAAGGCTACCACTCAAAGTGGACTTTTAGAGGAACTAAAAGAATTAGGCTTTACCATCAATGAGCATTATCAAGTGGCTGACAATATGGATCAGATTGATGCTTACATTAAAAAGTATTCAGCAGCAAGAGATAATCTCACCTTTGGTATCGATGGCATTGTGATTAAGACCAATTCGCTTCCTTTACAAATGGAAATTGGGCATACGGTTAAAGTCCCGAAGTGGGCGATTGCTTACAAGTTTCCGCCAGAAGAAGTTCATACTAAAATTAAAAAGATTGAGTGGACCGTTGGAAGAACGGGAGTGGTAACTCCTACCGCAATCATGGATCCGGTTCAACTGGCCGGTACTACCGTTTCAAGAGCGTCACTTCATAATCCTGACTATATTGAGAAAAAAGATATCCGTGTCGGCGATACAGTGGTTTTGTATAAAGCTGGCGACATTATTCCGGAGGTTGAAAGGTATCTTCCTGATCTAAGGCTAAAAGATTCTAAGCCATATGTTATCCCAGATCGATGTCCTTCATGTGGTGCTAAATTAGTCCACTTAGATGGTGAAGTTGCCTTACGTTGTATTAATCCGAAGTGTCCAGCACAGCTGGTGGAACAAATTAATCATTTTGCTTCTAGAAATGCAATGGATATTGATGGTTTGGGTCCTAAGATTGTGAAGCAGTTGTTTGATAAAAAAATGGTCTCGGATGTGGCCAGCTTGTATCACCTTAGTTATGATGAACTACTCACTCTTGATAAGTTTGGTGACAAGTCTGCTAACAATTTACTTTCTGCCATTGATAGTAGTCGGAGCAATTCACTTGAAAGATTGCTTTTTGGATTAGGCATCAGACACGTCGGTGCTAAAGCAGCGCGATTAATTGCTGCCCACTTTAAAACCATGGATGCTCTCATGAAATCAAGTGTCGAAGAAATCGCCTCAATTGACACCATTGGTCAAGTTATTGCTGATAGTGTTCATACTTATTTTGAAAACGCTGATAGTAGAGAATTAATTGGCGAACTCGTTGATGTTGGTGTTAATATGGACTATGTAAATAATGAAGAGATAGTACAACCAGATAACTTTTTCAATGGTAAACGAGTTGTATTGACCGGAAAGTTGGTTGATTTAACTAGGGGTCAAGCCAGTGAATGGCTTGAAAACCATGGAGCGGATGTCACAAGTAGTGTTTCTAAAAATACCGACCTAGTAATTGCGGGAGAGGATGCAGGTAGTAAGCTAACCAAAGCTCAATCTCTTTCGGTTCCGGTTTGGGATGAAGATCATTTTAAAAATGAAATGCAAAAAGAATGATAAGAAGTCGGAGGAATTTAAGTTGAGACGCTTAAAAGTAATTTTAATGGTGGCGGCTAGCGCATTAATGTTAGTAGCTTGTGGGAGTACTAACAAGAGTACCACTAATACAAATAATAAGAATACACAATTAACCGGGGAAACTGGTGGTAAGAATTATCAGAGTGTTATTAAGGATGGACATTATCAAACTAGTAAATCGCGTGGGGTTGACATTCAACAAAATGATAATCAGTTTAACTTGAAAGGATTTCAGAACGGTTTGCTTGGAATTTCCAAGCAGAATTTTTCGACTGATAAGTATGTTTTTCAGGAGGGACAATACATCTCTACTGACACTGCCGAGAAGTGGCTTGATCGTAAGTCAAAGCAAAACCCGGAGGGACTAAATCCATCGCAACAAAAGGGAAAAGTAACCCCGATGTACTTACAACAGATGGATGAACAAGATTTCTTAGTTCCAAATGGTAATAAAATGACCATGAAGGGTATGACCATTGGCCTTGGGATCAATTCAGTGTACTACTACACTAAGCAGAAGTACGGGAGCCAGTACCAACAGAAGATCCCCGATGATGTGGTTGAGAAACAAGGTAAGGAGATGGCTAACACAATCCTTAAACGATTGAGACAGAATAAAGAATTAAAGAATATTCCAATCGTGATTGCATTGTACAAGCAAGCTCCAAACGATAGTTTGACTGGTGGTAATTTCTTTGCCTCATCGGTTAACAATCCGGGCACGACGTCTGTAAACTCATGGAAACCAATTAATGAAAAATCATATGTGTTCCCGATTGCCAATGGTTCTAAGGGACCTAATACGAATGATTTATCTGCGTTTAATCAATTTAAGTCACAGGTTCAAAATTTCTTCCCTAACTTGAGTGGGATTACTGCACAGGCTCAATACAAGGGTAAGCAACTTCAAGGAATGCACATTAACATTACAACTCAATTTTATAGTCAAACTGAAATCATCAGTTTTACTCAATACCTACAGAATGCTGCTCAAAAATATCTTCCTGGCAGTGTACCAATTGATATTACCGTAAAATCAACTGATGGAATTCAAAGTTATTTGAACCGAAATGCGGGAGGAAAGTCCTTCAGTTCGCATGTGTTTAATAGCTATTAAGATTTAGTGATTTAGTAAAAGAGGGGATAAAATGGCTGATAAGATTACGGAAGAACAAACCCAACATATTGCTGGGTTAGCTAAGCTTGAATTAAAAAAAGATGAATTACCTGAATTCACCCAACAATTAAATGATTTGTTGAAAATGTTGGATACACTTGAAAAAGTTGATACATCGGGTGTTGAGCCCACTTATACGGTAACGGATCGAATTGACGTTACTAGAAAAGACGTGGCAGAAGATTGGCACGAACAAGATGCTTTGTTAAAGAATGCTCCTGATATTCAAGATGACTTAATTAAAGTTCCAGTAATTATTGACGAAAGTGAGGATGAATAATAATGAACTATTTAGATAAGGATTTGCGTTCACTTCACCAGATGTTGGTAAATAAGGAAATTTCGGCCGTTGACTTAGTAAAAGAGACCATGGACAACATCAAAACTACTGACCAAAACATTGATGCTTTTAATAATCTAAATGATAAAGCGCTTGAAAATGCTAAAGCCATTGATGAACGTGGGATCGATCCTAATAATATTTTAGATGGGATTCCGTTAGCTTTGAAAGATAACATCGTTACTAAAGAATTACCAACTACTGCATCTTCAAAAATGCTAGAAAATTTCACCTCAATTTATGATGCAACGGTGGCCAAGAAACTTTCTAATGCTGGTACCATTAACGTTGGTAAAACCAACATGGATGAATTTGCAATGGGAAGTTCAACTGAAAATTCAGCCCTTGAAACCACTCACAATCCATGGGATTATAGCAAAGTTCCTGGCGGTTCGTCCGGTGGTTCGGCTGCCGCAGTTGCTTCCGGTGAAGTTCCAGTTGCACTTGGATCAGATACCGGAGGTTCAATTAGACAACCAGCTTCATTCACGGGAATTGTTGGAATGAAGCCAACCTATGGTCGAGTATCACGTTTTGGACTTATTGCGATGGCTTCAAGTTTTGATCAAATTGGACCTCTTACTAGAAGTGTCTTTGACAATGCTCTGGTTTTAAACGCAATTTCAGGTCATGACGAACACGATTCAACTAGTTCAAAACAGGAAGTTCCTGATTTCACCGAACACATTAAAGATGGGGTCGAGGGGATGAGAATTGGCATTCCCAAGGAATACGTTAATAAGTTATCTCCTGATGTTTCAAAAGCAATCAAAAATGCCGCAGAAACGTTTAAAAAATTAGGTGCAAAGGTTGACTGGGTTTCGATGCCTAATTCTAAATATGGCGTTATTGCTTATAATGCGCTTCAAACCGCTGAAGCATCTTCTAACCTAGAAAGATTCGATGGGATTCGTTATGGATATCGAGCATCAGATGCTCAAACACTTGATGAATTGTACGTTAAATCACGATCAGAAGGGTTTGGGGATGAGGTTAAGCGACGGATTATGCTAGGTACCTTATCGCTTTCTTACGATAATGTTGATAAATATTACAAACAGGCTGCTAAAATTCGGACTTTAATCATCAATGATTTTAAAAAGGTTTTTGCTGACCATGATTTAATTTTGAGTCCAACATCTCGAGTTACTGCCTTTACAATTGGAGTAGAAGATCAAGATCCCATTGAAATGTATATGAATGATATTTTGACGATCCCAGCCAATATGGCTGGAGTTCCTGCTATGTCTCAAATTGCTGGATCCAGTAATGGTTTGCCAATCGGAATGCAATTAATGGGGAAACCGTTTGATGAGAGTACCGTTTATAAAGCAGGATACGCTTTTGAACAGAATACTGATTTTCACAAGCAAACACCAAAGATGGGAGGTAAATAGTCATGAATTTTGAAACGACCATTGGTCTAGAAGTCCACGTTGAGCTTAAAACTAATTCAAAAATTTATAGTCCATCTGCTGCACAGTTTGGAGACAAGCCCAATAGTAATACTAACGTGATTGACTGGGGCTATCCTGGAACGCTCCCAGTTGTTAACAAACAGGTCGTTGCGGATGGTATCACTGCGGCTCTAGCTTTACATGCTCATATTGAAAAGCACCCTCATTTTGATCGTAAAAATTATTTCTACCCGGATAATCCGAAGGGGTATCAGATTACTCAAAACGAGAGACCCACTGCTAGAAACGGATGGATTGAAGTCGAGACCGAAAATGGTAAGAAAAAAATTGGAATCGAAGAGATGCATATTGAAGAAGACGCTGGTAAGAATACCCATGAACAAAAATATTCTTACGTTGACTTAAACCGTCAGGGGACTCCGCTTATTGAAATTGTCTCTAAGCCTGAGATGACAACTCCGCAACAGGCATATGATTATCTGGAAGGATTAAGACAACGGATTCAATTTACCGGAATTTCTGATGTCAAGATGGAAGAAGGGTCAATGCGGGTTGATGTTAATATCTCAGTTCGACCCATTGGTAGTAAAGAATTGGGTCAAAAGATTGAATTAAAGAACTTGAATTCATTTAATCATGTCAGAAAATCACTTGAGTACGAAGAACAACGTCAACAACAGGTGTTGATGTCCGGCGGTCAGATTAATTCTGAGAGTCGTCGTTTTGATGAATCTACTGGTAAAACTGAGTTAATGCGTGTCAAAGAGGGAAAAGATGATTATCGTTACTTCCCAGAACCAGATCTTCCAACTTTGAGTATTTCTGATGAATGGATTAATGAATTAAAAGAATCCATGCCTGAGATGCCTATCAAACGTCGTAATCGTTACGTTAATGAATTAGGGATCACTGATTATGATGCAATGGTTATCACTCAGACCAAAGAAATGTCTGATTTTTATGATAAAATGGTTAAATTAGGTGCTGATCCTAAATTAGCCGCTAACTACCTTCAAGATAACGTCAATGCATACTTGAACGATAATCAAGCTAACTTGGAAGACACCAAAATCACTCCTGAAGCGATGGCTACCATGATTAAAATGATTATGGACGATACCATCTCAAGTAAAATGGCTAAAAAAGTATTTAAGGCAGTTACTAAGGGGCAAGATCCAAAGAAATTCGTTGAAGAAAAAGGACTGGTCCAATTATCTGATCCTAAAAAACTGCAACCAATTATTGATGGGGTCTTAAAAGATAATCAACAGTCAGTTGATGATTATCATAATGGTAAAGATCGAGCTGTTGGGTATTTGGTTGGACAAATTATGAAACAAACTCATGGACAAGCTAATCCGCAAGTTGTAAACAAATTATTGAAAGGTTCTTTAGATAAATAGGGTGATGTAAGAATGGTCAAAAAAGCACGAGTAATTTACAATCCAACGTCTGGACGTGAAATGTTAAAACCGCAGTTGGTTAATATTTTGGATGTTTTGGAGAATGGTGGATATGAAGCCAGTGCTTTTGCGACCACCCCCAAACCACATTCAGCACGTGATGAAGCCGCCCGTGCATCTGAAGAGGGATTTGATCTCATCATTGCGGCAGGTGGAGATGGGACCATCAATGAAGTAATTAATGGCATTGCTCCACGTGATTATCGACCACAATTAGGAATCATTCCCGCTGGAACTACCAATGATTTTGCGCGTGCATTGCACATTCCTCGAGATGATTACGTTGAAGCTGCTAAAGTGATCACTAAGGGCAATGTTTCAAAGATGGACGTTGGTAAAGCATACAATGATGAAGTGACTAATTATTTCATTAATATTGCGGCTGGTGGGTTTATGACAGAATTAACTTACAATGTTCCTTCTGATTTAAAGACTATTTTTGGGTATCTTGCATACCTGGTAAAGGGAGCAGAAATGTTGCCAAATGTGAAGCCAGTTCCGATGTTATTAAAGTATGATGGTGGAGAATATCGTGGGAAGGCTTCAATGTTTTTTTTAGCCATGACTAATTCAGTGGGTGGTTTTGAACAAATTGTTCCAAACGCAACCATGGATGATGGTAAATTTACCATGATTATTGTTAAAACCGGTAATTTAGTTGAAATGTTGCAATTAATTGCTAAAGCGTTTAATGGCGGTCGGCACATTGATGATCCTAGGATTATATACAAAAAGACCAATACATTTGAGGCTTTTCCTGGGGATGATAGTCGCTTACAGATTAATCTTGATGGCGAATACGGTGGTGATGCTCCGATGAAGTTTGTCGATCTAAAGCAGCGAATTAGTATTTATTCCAACCTTAAGACTGATGATATCAGTGAGTCGGCTAGTGTCGCTCCTCAGGTCAAAAATGTTGAAAAGAAGTTTGTCAGAAAAGTCGATGAACTTCCATCTGATAGTAAAAAATAAGTTTTGCCGTGTAACGGCAAAACTTTTTAGTAAGGAGAACAAATGAGCGCTAAAAAAGAAGCTCCAGTACAGAAAAACCAAGACCTCACGGTAAACGTGATTGATTTGACTTACCAGGGAATGGGGGTTGGTAAGGTTTCCGATTTTCCGATTTTCATTGAGGATGCTCTTCCAGGTGAGAAAGTCCAGATCAGGGTGATTAAAGTTAAAAAGAACTTCGCCTTTGGAAAATTAGAAAAGATTATCGAACCAAGTCCCAATCGAGTTCAAGCAATTGATCGACGGTATACGCAGTCTGGGATTGCTCCATTACAACACCTTGCATATCCAAAACAATTAGAGTTTAAACAACATCAGATTGAGGAATTGTTTAAGAAGGCTCATTTAAACGTTGCTGTTGCTCAAACAATTGGAATGGATAATCCATCAAAATACCGAAATAAGGCTCAGATTCCGGTTAGGAAGATGAATGGTCAATTGGAAACGGGTTTTTATCGGCGCCACAGTCATGATTTAATTCCAATTGAAGACTTTTACATTCAAGATCCTCACATCGATGAAGCTATTATTAAGGTTCGGGATGTTTTACGAGCTTATCATGTTAGTGCTTACAATGAGGCAACTCACAAGGGTTGTATCAGGAATATTATGGTCCGTTATGGAAAAGCAACAGGCGAGATGATGGTAGTTTTGGTTACCAATGGTAAAAACTTGCCACATAAAGATGAAATTATTAAATCCATTAATGATCAGTTGCCTGATTTAGATAGTTTAATTCAAAATGTTAATGATTCTCACGGGAATCGACTGATGGGGGACACGAACATCCTGTTATCAGGTAAAGCTTACATCAAGGATGAACTCTTAAACACCAAGTTTTTGATTTCACCAATGTCGTTTTACCAGGTTAATCCGGTTCAGACTGAAAAACTTTATTCTTTGGCCATCGATAAGGCGCAATTATCGAAAAATGATGTGGTGGTTGATGCGTATTGCGGGATTGGGACAATTTCACTGGCAATGGCACCAAAAGTTAAGCATGTGTACGGAGTTGATGTGGTTGCTGAGGCAATTGAAGATGCCCGAAAGAACGCTAAATTAAATCATATTGATAATGTTAGCTTTGTGGTTGCAAAGGCTGAAGATCAAATGAAAAAATGGGCAGATCAGGGCATTCGACCAGATGTGGTAGTAGTTGATCCGCCAAGGAAGGGCCTTGATCCAACCTTTATTGCTAGTGTCTTAGAGATGAAGCCAGAACGATTAGTATATGTTTCATGTAATCCTGCTACTCTTGTACGGGATTGTCAGGCTTTAATTGATGGTGGCTATGAAATTAAACAACCTGTTCAACCAGTGGATCAATTTCCGCAAACACCGCATGTTGAAAGTGTAACGGTATTGGAAAAGAGTAAATAAAAAGAATCTAGCTCGCTAGATTCTTTTTATTTTTCAGTTGAAGTTTTGTTTTTCATCATTTTATGCCAGTAATAAACTGGAATTCCTATTAAAGTGGCTATGATACCAATGATAGCCAAAACGGTTTGGGTTAGGATCGTTGAAATTAAGATAAAGATTCCCCCGACTAGTGCGAGAATTGGGACAATTGGATACCAAAGTACTTTATATGGGCGAACCAACTCCGGTTCACGTTTTCTTAAAATGAATAAAGCAACGAACAAAAGGCAGTTAAATATCCACATCACGAAAACTAACATGTCAGTTAGCATATCAAAACTACCCATGAAAATCATAATGACAGCAATCATAAACATAAATAATCCCGAAATATAGGGAGTAGCAGTGTGTTTAGAAAGTTTTGCAAAGTATTTACTAAATGGTAATTGATCGTCTTTACCCATTGCATACGGAACTCTGATCCCGGTTAAGATGTAACCATTCATAGCGCCATAAACGGAAATTAAGATGCCAATGGTCACTAGTTTTCCGCCAATGCCACCAAATAGTTTCATGGCAACTTCATAGGCGGTGTTTTGATTTCCTGCAATTTGGTCAAGTGGCATATTTTTTAAGAAAACCCAGTTTACCAAAACGTAGATGATCATAATAAAAGTTAAACCCAAAATAATGGCCTTAGGAAGGTCCTTTTGGGGATTTTTCATTTCGCCGGCGATGCTTCCGATGTTGATCCATCCATCGTAGGCAAACATTGTGGCCAGTAATCCGCCACCAAAAGCAGTTAATAGGTTAGTGGAGCCATGGTTTTGGATTGGAGGCCAAAAAGATACGTCGACGTGACCCGGGAGTAATAGTCCAGCAATTACAATGATAAAGATAGGAATTAATTTGACAATTAGTGTCAAAGATTGGACTCTTCCGGCTACTTTTGATCCTAAAAGGTTAATTAACGTAACACTTAATGCACAAATAATTGCAATGGTAATTGAGAGTGATGTTGATAAGTGAAACAAATTAATTAGTTGAGTGGAGAAAACAATTGAGAGAGCCGCTAAGTTGGCCGGAAAATACACAAGAATTTCGGCCCATCCCAGTAGGAATCCAGTTAGCGGTCCATAAGTATATTTTAAGTATTGAATGGTTCCTCCAGTTTTAGGAATGGCCGCAGCCAATTCTGAAACCGTTAGTCCACCACAAATTGTTAAAAGACCACCAATGATCCATGCTAGGATGGTGAGAGTAACAGAATGAGTATTAGATACGACACTGGCAGTTTTGAAAAAGACTCCAGCACCGATCACGGTTCCCATGACAGTTGACAGGGCAGCACCGATTCCAATGTTTTTCTTTAAGTTGCTTTGAGGCATTTGATCCACTCCTTTTTGCGTAATGGTTAATTATAGCATGGGGCCAAATCGAAGTCAGTACATAAAATAAAAAAGCATCCAATTGGATGCTTTTTAGTGATATTGATTTAGTCTTCGTCTTTTGGACCGGTTTTCCAATCATTTTCATGTTCACGTTGGTAATTGGCAATGTTTTTGTATTCTGGTTGAAGATGACGACTTAAACGAATGTAAATTGGGATCAATTCACGATAAGCTTGGTAATTCTTTGGATTTGGTTTATGAGTATTGGTAACCCCAACAAACTTGCTGACGTCGTAAAGGCTGTCAATCATGCCTAAACTGTACATTCCAAGGGTAGCAGCTCCAAGAGCCGTACCTTCGAAGCTTTCTGGAATGTTGACGTCTTGTTCAAAGATGTCGGCTAACATTTGGCGCCAAAGTTCTGAACGAGCAAAACCACCAGTTGCTTGAATACTCTTTGGTTCGCCAACAACTTCTTCAAGAGCTAACATAACGGTGTAGAGGTTATACACGATTCCTTCAAGAGCAGATCGAATCATGTGAGCACGAGTGTGTTTTCTGGTCAGACCGAAGTATGTTCCACGAGCGTCGGCATCCCAGATTGGAGCTCTTTCACCACCCAAGAACGGTAAGAAGATTAACCCTTCGGATCCTGCTGGAATCTTAGAAGCAATTTCAGTTAGAAGATCGTAAGCATCAATATTCATCTGTTCGGCAGTGACTTTTTCTGGCAAGCAAAGTTGATCACGAACCCAACGGAAGACAATTCCACCGTTATTAACGGGTCCACCGACAACCCACATATTCTTAGCTAGGTAGTAACAGAATACACGACCCTTAGGATCAATCGTTGGCTTGTCGTTAACGACACGAACGGCACCAGAAGTTCCAATTGTGACAGCTACTACACCTGGTTTAATGGCGTCTACCCCTAAGTTAGCCAGAGGACCGTCAGAAGCACCAATGATAAATGGTGTATCTTTATCAATTCCAATTTTATTGGCGTATTCTTCGTTTAAGCCCTTTAATTGATAAGTGGTGTCTACTAATTCAGGCAGTTGATCACGCTTGATGCCAGCAACTTTTAATGCTTCATCGTCCCAGTCCATGTCAAAAATATTGAATAGGCCAGTTGCATTAGCGATCGAATAGTCTTCTTTTAGAACCCCAAATAATTTATAGTTGATGTATTCTTTAACACCAACAAAATAACGGGCTTTTTTAAACAATTCAGGTTTTTCATTTCTGAGCCACATGGCCTTTACAAGTGGTGTCATTGGATGAGTTGGAACACCAGTCTTTTTGTAAAGTTCCATTCCAATGCCGTTTTCTTTTAATTTATCTGCGTATTCAACGGCACGATTATCTGCCCAAGTGATTGCGCGGGTGAGCGGCTTGTGGTTCTCATCCAAGAGGATCAAACTGTGCATCGCACACGAATATGAAACTCCCTTGATGGTGTCTTTTTTAGGGTCTACTTTTTTAAGAACATTTTGTAGACCTTGAATCATCGCTGAGAAAATCTCCTCTGGATCTTCTTCTGCCATGTCGGCAGTGTCTTGATACAAAGTATATCCATCGTTTGAATAACCTTTAACTTCACCTTTGTCATCGTATAAAACGGTTTTGACACTTGTAGTTCCGATGTCGACCCCAATTACGTTTTCCATTATAATCTTTCCCTTCCATGCTAGTTGATGCACTCTATGACAGATTTCATGCCAACTTTATTAAGTGATCGAGTAAAAAAATTATACTACTTATAACGCTTTCATTATATTGAAATCAACGTTTGAATTCAAGCGAATATCAATAAATAGTGATAATATTGATTTATAATTATACTAATTATAAGAAATGATTGAGGAGGTCCAAATGACTGAGATTAACCGGTCCAACCTTCGAAAAAAAGCAAGAAAAGAAAAATTAACTAGGTGGGCATTAATTGGACTGGTTAGTGTACTGCTACTAGTTATCGTTATTTCCATTTGGATGTACTTTGCTCATAAAAATCGTGATCGCGAATTACTTTTGAAAAAGTATCCAGTTCAGGGTGTGACGGTAAATCAAGACGATGGGTACATCGATTTTACGGCACTTAAACAGAAAGGCCAAAAGTTCGTGTACATTCGTTCTACTCAAGGAGCAAGCTTTGCTGACGATAATTTTGACAATAATTACAATCGCAGTCAGGGATCTGGTTTAAAGATTGGGGTTTATCATACCTATGGATTTAAGAGTAGTATTGAGGACCAAGAGAGTAATTTTATAACTCAAGTCAAAGATAATACCGGGACGCTTCCAATCGTCATTCAAGTTCAATATTACTATCCGTATGATGAAAACAACGTGAATTTAAAGCAACAAAAGAAACGGATTAATGAATTCGTTCAGTTTTTGTACCAGAGATACGATCGACCTGTTATTATTAATACTAACGAGAAGATGTACCGAGAATTTAGATCAATTCCACATGCCGCTTTTTGGTTAAATAGTGAAAGCGATGCAAAGAAACCGCACGTGCGCTTTATCAACATGAATTCTTCCGATCATTTAAACATTGATGGACAGAAGGGAAGCTTTGATTCCGTAGCTTTTAATGGGAACCAGAAGCAGTGGAATCAGTATCTAGGTCAGGTAAATATTGTGAATAATGAAGAAGTACAATGGGAGAATTATAATGATTAAATTAGGAATAATTGGAACTAACTGGATCACACAAAAGTTTGTTGATGCTGCTGTTAGTACTGGCAAGTATAAGTTGAACGCTGTTTATTCAAGAAAATTAGATACGGCGCGGAAATTTGCTCAGCCAAATGATTGTGACAACATTTTTGATGATTTACAGGTTTTCTTTGAATCTGACAAATTCGACACCGTTTATATTGCTTCACCAAATGCCATTCACTATCAACAAGTCATTGAAGCACTTAAGCATGACAAGAATGTCATTGTTGAAAAGCCTGCTTTTATTGGACCATATCAATTCCAATCTGCCATCGACACGTTAAAGCAACATCCCAAAGCTCGCTTAATGGAAGCAGCACGGAACATTCACATGCCCGCTTTTAAAGCGGTTCAAGATCAAATTGATGATATTAAAATTGATGGGGCAGAATTTACTTTTAGCAAATATTCTTCTCGCTACGATAAGGTTCTTAAGGGTGAAGTTCCGAATGTCTTTAACCTTCAATTTGGTGGCGGAGCCTTGGAAGACCTCGGAGTTTATCCTGTGTATGATGCCGTTGCTCTATTTGGATTACCAAGAACACAGATGTACTATCCTAAATTCATTGAAACCGGAGCAGATGGTGGAGGGGTTGCAGTTTTAAACTATGGTACATTTGATGTTACTTTAAACTTTAGTAAGGTGACTACTTCGTATCAACAATCAGAGATCTACTGTGGAAAGCAAACGGTCTTAATTGATAATGCTGGTGAGTTTACGGCAGCTAAATTAATGAATGAGGGTAAAGAAAGTGAGATTTCTCCTCTTTATACCGACAATCCGATGATTCCAGAAGCAAATGATTTTGCTGAAGTCATAAATCATCCAGGGAATCCTGTTTACGAAAATCGATACGTTGGAGGACTGAATTTAATGCAGAAAGTTAATGCTTTAATGGGACGTCTTGCTGATAGTGCTGGAATTCATTATTTACAAATAGGAGAATAGTGTGCTCGAACAATTTGTTAAGCGTTTTGAAAAATTAGGATATGAAAAACAGACCCCAATCCAAAAAGCAGTCTATGCACCGATGATTGAGGGTGAAAATGACATTGTCGCACTATCACCAACTGGTTCTGGCAAGACCGTGGCGTTTACAATGCCGATTTTGGCTAATTCGATGCCAGGGGTTGGCACACAGGTCATTGTGATCGAACCTACTCAAGAACTGGCGATGCAAGTGGCAGGTGTGATTAGAGATTGGGCGGTTTCTTTTAAAGTGAAAATTTTGCCATTGATTGGTGGAGCAAACGTTAAACGGCAACAAGAACAGTTAAAAAAACATCCAGAGATTGTTGTGGGAACTCCCGGAAGAATTCTTAGCTTGATTAATGAACGAAAATTAAAGGTTAATGACGTTGAAACAGTGGTCATTGACGAAGCTGATGATTTGCTCAACGATACTTCTTTAGATCAGGTTAAAAATATTATTGCTGCAGTTCCAAGAGATGCTCAGGCTGCCTACTTTTCTGCTACAGACACTGATGTTTTGTATCATCTAAAGGAAAAAATGGGTAAAAGTGCCGACATAATTGACGTTAGGGATGTTGATCAAACCAGGGGTAAGGTAACCCATGGCCTCTTTCAAATTTCGCGTGCCAAACGAAATGAGATGTTAAACCGGTTATCTAAAATGCAAGGATTTAAAGCATTAGTATTTTTTAATCAGACTGATACGCTTAATCGGGCTTTTAATTTCTTCAAACACGAGGGGAATGCTAAAGTTCAAAAATTAACTGCTGGTGAAAATAAACAGAGTCGCAAAAAGGCTCTGGATGATTTTCGTTTGGGAAGAATCAAATTATTATTAACGACAGACGTGGCTGCAAGGGGACTTGATATTACCAAGTTACCAGCTGTGATTAATTATGATTTGCCAAATGAATCGAATACCTACATTCATCGTGTTGGTCGAACGGGCCGAATGGGTGAGCCAGGGTTAGTAATTAATTTTGGAGATGACCATGATCTTCGCGATTTAAAGCACGTTTTAGATAATAGTGAATACGATTTAAAACCGATTTATTATTTCAACGGCAAGATTGTTGATCACATTGATGACTCACAGTTAGAGCATCAAAAAGAAATCAAACAACAGGCACTGACTAAAAAAAGACAGGTGCACGAAGCTATCCAGGCTAAACCAAAAAAGAATAAACACCGAAAACGAAAACAAAAAGATAAGGGTAAACCAAGTAGTCATAAAAATCACCATTAGTTTGTTTCTTTACTAAATTTTTTATTCGTGAGAGAATAGAAAATGTTTTTGGCCCCATAGCACAACTGGATAGGGCAACCGCCTCCTAAGCGGTCGATCTCAGTTCGAGTCTGAGTGGGGTCATCTATAAGCGTTAAAACACTTCATTTAAATGAGGTGTTTTTTATTTGGGCAAATGTTGGTGATGACAATTAATTAATTGATTTTTGGGCTTATGGGCGATTATAATGAGTTCTGCACGGATTTACATTTTAGGAGGAAATTATATTGAATATTTTAATTGCTTTACTCCCAGCGTTAGGGTGGGGGCTCCTTCCTATTGCAACTGGGTTAATCGGTGGTAAGCCAGTTAATCAGTTGATGGGAACTACATATGGAGCGTTAATCATTGCCATCCTTGTGTTTATTTTTAAACAACCAGTGATCACCATGCAGGACTTTTGGTGGTGTTTACTTTCAGGGATGGCTTGGGCAGTTGGTCAAATGACTCAGTACATGGCCTTTACTCAAATTGGTGTATCACGAACGATGCCAATTTCAACTGGTTTGCAGTTAGTTGGTACTTCAGTTACCGGAGTAATCTTCTTTGGTGAATGGGCTGGCTTAATTCCCAAGCTAGCTGGTTTTGGATCAATTATTTTGATTATCATTGGGGTCTTACTAACAACTTTGAAAGACAATGGCAGTAATGAACCCAAGACGGCTGAAGAGAATGCCGCTCAGCATACTCGGAATGGTTTAATTCTGTTAGTAATTGGCATGTTTGGATATATCGGTTACTCTGATTTTCCAAGGATTGCTAATACCAATGGTTGGTCAGCCTTTCTGCCCCAGACGATCGGAATGGTCATCATGGGAACGATTTTTGTTATTATTAGTGCTTACAAAACCAAGGTTAATCCGTTTAAACAAGCTGTTTCATATAAAAACATTATTACCGGATTTTTGTTCGGATTTGGTGCCTTCTTCTATCTAATTTCGACTGAATTAAACGGAGTGGCCACTGGATTTACGATTTCACAGATGTGTGTTGTCATTTCAACCTTTGGTGGAATTATAATTCTTCACGAACACAAGACAAAGAAAGAACTAGTATTTGTCACACTTGGAATGATTTGTGTCATTCTTGGTGGTGTCATTACAAGTTTTATTTAAAATTTTATCTTTTCAAAAAAGGACACATTTGGTGTCCTTTTTTGTGACTTTGAATATCGGTTTGATTTAAAAGGTAGTATATTGAACTTGAAGAGAATTATTAGAAATTATTTTAATTCGGGAGATTAAGTTTGAATATTTTAATTGCATTATTACCAGCTATTGCTTGGGGTATCTTACCAATTTCAATCGGTTTGCTAGGTGGAAAGCCAATTAATCAACTAATGGGTTCTACATATGGAGCCATTTTAATTGCTGTTATTGTCTATTTCATTAAGCAACCAGTGATTTCAAAAGAAGTTTTTTGGCTTTGTCTTCTGTCTGGGATGGCATGGGCAATTGGACAATATACTCAGTACACTGCATTTTCACTGATGGGAGTTTCGTTGTCCATGCCAGTGTCAACTGGTCTTCAGTTGATTGGCAATTCATTAACTGGAGTAATTGTTTTTGGTGAATGGGCGGGTTTGATTCCAAAGTTAGCTGGATTCGGATCGATTATTTTAATCATTTTGGGTGTTTTACTAACTACCAAAAAAGACAGAACGTTAGCACCAAAAACTGAGGAAGAAAAGCAACAGGTTAATATTAGAAAGGGTGTTTTAGTTTTAATCATCGGAACTTTTGGGTATGTTGGCTATTCGGCATTCCCAAAAGTTGCTAATACGAATGGATGGGCAGCGTTTCTCCCTCAAACCATTGGAATGGTCGTGATGGGAACTATCTTTGCCTGCTTTATAATATTTAAAACCAAGGTTAATCCGTTTAAAGAAGTGGCTACCTATAAAAATATTATCAGTGGTTTCTTGTTTGGATTTGGTGCTTTAACCTATTTGATTTCAACCGAATTAAATGGAGTAGCAACTGGATTTACGATTTCGCAAATGTGTGTTGTCATATCAACCTTTGGTGGAATCATCTTTTTACACGAACACAAAACTAAAAGAGAACTTTTATATATTACCATTGGAATGATTTTCGTCATTATTGGAGGAGTCATTACTAGTTTTATTAAGTAAAAGAAGAGGTGGCTGATGCTATTTTGAAGCTTAATTTTAAAAGATGGTGTTGAAAACTGGCATGAAACCGTATACAATTAATTTATAGCGTTGTTTTAATTTAATAATTGGAAAGAGGAAAAGAAATGTCATACATGCCCTTCATAGTGTTGATTTTAGGAATCGCACTTCTCCTTTTCATGATCATCAAACTTAAGCTAAATACTTTTGTTTCCTTGATCATCACAGCTATTTTAGTTGCGCTTGGATTAGGAATGAACCCAGCATCAATTGCCGATGCCATTAAGACTGGTATTGGTAGTACATTAGGTGAATTGGCCATCGTCTTCGGATTCGGTGCCATGATCGGTCGTTTGGTTTCTGATTCTGGTGGTTCGTATCGAATCGCCAAGACGCTGATCGACAAATTTGGAAAGAAGCGATTACAGATTGCAATCGTAATTGCTTCGTTCATTATCGGAATGTCATTGTTCTTCGAAGTTGGATTGGTATTACTTACCCCAATCGTCTTCGCGGTTGCCCTTGAAGCCGATGTACCATTTGTTTATCTAGGAATTCCAATGGCTGCTGCATTGTCAGCAACCCAGGGATTCTTACCACCACAACCTGCTCCAACTGCTGTTGCCACAGCCTTGGGCGCTAATATTGGTGAGGTATTGCTCTTTGGTATCATTGTTGCAATTCCAGCTGTTTTAATTGCTGGTCCTGTCTTTACGAAGTTTGCTGAGAAGTTTGTTCCGAGCGCGTTCGTAGTCAAGAAGAGCCTGCCAGCTTTTGGTGAAGTTAAAGAATACAAGTTAGATGAAACTCCTAGTTTTGGTCTTTCGGTTTTAACTTCATTATTACCAGCTATTTTCATGGCGGTTAATACCATTTACCAGTTAGTTTTCCATGGCGGGAAAGCAGTTGCTAAGCCATCAGGATTTGATGCTATTATCTCGATGTTAGGTAACCCAATGATTGCCATGGTAATTGCTTTAGTATTTGCTATCTGGTCAATGGGCTTCCATCGTGGTAAGAAAATGAGTGACGTTTCTAAGAGTATTGAAGCCTCCGTTAAATCAATTGCCATGCTTCTATTGGTTATTGGTGGTGGTGGTGCCTTCAAGCAAGTCTTGATTGATGGTGGTGTTGGTGATGCCGTTAAGAACATCATGATGCACTCATCACTATCTCCAATCATCCTTGGCTGGTTAGTTGCCGTTATTCTTCGTGTATCGCTAGGTTCAGCTACGGTGGCTGGAATGACTGCTGCCGGACTTGTTATGCCACTGATGTCTTCATTGAACGTTAACCCAGTAATGATGGCCTTAGCCATTGGTGCTGGATCACTTGCCGCATCACACGTTAATGATGCCGGATTCTGGATGTTCAAAGAATACTTTGACTTAACTATGAAACAAACTTTCTCAATTTGGACGGTGTTAGAAACCGTGATTTCAGTTGTGGGGCTAATAATGGTCTTGATTCTGAATGGAATTCTTGGAATGTTCTAAGTTAGTTAATAAATTCAAAAAGACTTCACTTTATGATGTGAAGTCTTTTTTGTATAAAAAAGCCACCTATAATTTTATAGGTGGCTACCGGTTAAACTATGCTTCGTCCTTAATGATGTACTGAGGACGGTGTTTCGTTTCTAAATAAATTTTTCCAATGTATTTTCCTAGAATGCCCAAACAGAAGAGTTGGATTCCACCGATTAGGAGAATAATTGATACTAAAGAAGGCCAACCAGATACGGCTCCTCCAAAGAATAATGCCCTGATAACGACAAAAGCAATCCCAACGAGTGAGAGTAAAAATGAGATTATCCCAACGTAAGTGGCAAAGGTTAGTGGAGCATCAGAGAAATCAATAATTCCTTCCATCGAGTATTCTACCAATTGTGAGAAAGACCAATGAGTTTCTCCAGCAGCCCGAGGGACCCCCTGATACTCTAAATATTTGGTGTTAAAACCAACCCAAGCAAAGATTCCTTTTGAGAATCGATTGTATTCTGTTAGTTCATTTACTGCATCGACGTAACGTCGAGACATTAAACGATAATCTCGAACGTTAGGTTTAATTTTAACGTCTGACATTTTATCGATGACCTTATAAAACATCGAAGAACAGAAAGCTCGAACTGGATTCTGCTTTCTGCTTGTTTGGACACACCCAACGCAATCATAGTCCTGGGTCTGAATAATTTTGAGCATTTTAGGAAGTAGTTCCGGCGGATCTTGGAGATCAACGTCCATTAATGCAATGTAATTGCCTTTGGCATTTCTTAGCCCAGCAGCCATTCCAGCTTCTTTCCCGAAGTTTCTTGAAAATGAGATGAAGTGAACGGTGTCAGGATGTTTTTCGTGAAGATTTTTAATGATCTTAAAGGTATTGTCACTTGATCCATCATTTATAAAAAGGTAATCAGGCTCATACTTTTCACCGTCTTTATTCATTTGTGCAAAAACCTTTTCCACAGTTTTGTAGAAAAGTTCAATTGATTCCTGTTCATTATAACAAGGAACAATCAGACTAATTTTTTCCAAAATTAATTACTCCTTAGTACTTGGCAATTAAACTTTTAAATTCAAAAATACATTACCAATTATTTACAGATTGTTTAATATCATTTTATCATTATTTAAAGTGGTTTGGCATCGGAATTGGGTAAATCTTTTGATATACTTAAGGTACTAGGCAAATGGGAGGGATTAAATGTGACCAAACCAATTAAAGTTATGACTGTTTTTGGAACTCGACCGGAGGCCATTAAGATGGCTCCAATTATTTTAGAGATGAAGCGAAATCGAAACAAGTTTAAACCAATCACAGTGGTCACGGGTCAACATCGTGAAATGCTGCAGCAGGTTCTCGATATTTTCAAAATCACTCCCGATTATAATTTAAACATTATGAAGAATGATCAAACACTTGGAGATATTACTGTTTCTGTGATCACTAAGTTAGGTCCAATTATTTCTAAAACTAATCCAGATATTATTCTAGTTCATGGTGATACTACGAGTACGTTTGCCGCTTCAGTGGTTGCTTTTTATCATAAAAAAATGTTAGGTCACGTTGAAGCAGGGCTGCGTACTCATAATAAATATTCCCCATATCCAGAGGAAATGAATCGTCAATTAACGGATGTTTTAGCTGACTTGTACTTTGCACCCACAGAGTTAAGTAAGCAAAATTTAATAAAAGAGAATCATCTGGGGTCAAACATCTTTGTTACCGGGAATACAGCAATTGATGCCCTTCATCAAACGGTTAGTGATGATTATCATCATTCGATCCTAAATGATATTGAACCTGATCATCGGATCATCTTACTTACAATGCACCGACGTGAAAATTTAGGTGAACCGATGAGGCGAACGTTTCAGGCAATTAAACAGGTGGTTGATTCACATCCTGATGTGGACGTGGTTTATCCAGTTCATCTTAATCCAGTGGTTCAAAAGATGGCCCAACAGATTTTTAAGGGTGATTCTCGTATCCATTTGATTGCACCTTTAGATGTGGTTGATTTTCATAATATGGCTGCTCGGAGTTATTTTATTATGTCTGACTCTGGTGGGGTTCAAGAAGAAGCTCCTTCACTTGGAAAGCCCGTTTTGGTTCTTAGAGAATCGACTGAACGCCCCGAAGGAGTTAAAGCGGGCACTTTGAGATTAGTTGGGACTGATCCTAAGGCCATTAAAGATGCGATGGAGGACTTACTTGATAATCCAGATGAATACCGAAAGATGGCTGATGCTCATAATCCTTATGGGGATGGAACGGCAGCTAAGCAAATTTTATCTGCAATTGAGGCAACTTTTAAAGGAGAGTCCTAGCTTGTGGAACTAAAAACAAATCAAAAAGTAATTTCATTTGTTAAGTTAGTTATGAAACATTTTAAGATGGGAAACGTTTCTGATTCTGCCATCGTCTTGGCGTATTATTCCCTCTTATCACTGTTTCCAATTTTAATTATGATTGGTAGCATCATTAAACTTTTACATGGAGATCCTAATGATATCTTAATGTATATCAGAACCGCGGTTCCGTCATCGATTTATACGATGCTTTTGCCCATGATTAAGTCAGCTTTTGATAATAATAATAGTGGTGGTAGCTTATCGATTGGGTTGTTGCTGGTAATTTGGTCAGCTAGTCAGGCGATGGCAGCATTTCAACGAACGGTTAACCGAACTTACGGAGTAGCTGACACTCAGAATGCCATCACGAATCGTTTAATTTCATTTGTGTGGATGCTTTTACTGGTACTCTTATTGATTGTTTTAATGATTTTGCAAGGGTTTGGTCAAGAAATTATCACGTACTTGAGACCAATTCTGCATCTTTCAACCATTGCAACGCAAGTGGTGGCATCCATTCGAATTCCATTTATTATTTCTGGGTCTTTCATAGTTGTGATGCTTTTGTACTATTTTGTGCCAAGTGTTAAGACCAAGATTCGTTATACAATTCTAGGATCAGCGATATCTGTGCTTGGTTTAATGATTTTGTCACAAGCTTTTTCGCTAATCATTGAGTACTTTTTTAGAAATATTACCGCTTATAAGACGTTAGGAACTTTTATAGTAGTGATGTTGTGGTTATATTTTATTGGACTCGTGCTGATGTTTGGTGCCGTTATTAATGCCAGTATCCAAGAGTACTTTACTGGTAACATTGAATCAACAAACGGATCCGTTCGGTCTATTATTTCTAGTGCACGTAAATTTCGTTCCAAAAAGAAAAACACCACCCAGGATTAGGTGGTGATGTTTTTTGCTAAATTATTTTTCGGTGGATTTCACCAGTTCACGAGAAAACTGGTCAAGAACTTTGATGTCATCTTCATCAGGTTCAAGATTGATTTTGACGCTTTTAGCTCCTTGAGTAGCGTTAGTTTTCCTTAAAGCTTTGGTAAATGCGTCGACGGCAACGTTATAATATTCTTGATAAAAAACGTCTCCAGAACCAGCCACTCCAAAAACTTTTCCTTTTAGGTTCAGTGAATCTAAATCTTCAAAAAAGTCCATCCCTTCTTCAGGGAGAGCTCCTTCGTCGTAGGTGTATGGACATATAACAATAATATCGGTATCTTTAAGTTCGTCCGCGTCGGTTTGAGAAATTTCAGATTCTTCGACATCTACGCCAAGGTCCTCAAGTCCCTCGGTGACGATATCAGCAACGTCTTCGTTATTACCAGTAATGGTGGCGTAAATCACGTGTGCTTTTGGCATGAGTGAAACCACTTCCTTTGTAGTGTTTTCAAATAAGTATATCAGAATAGTTTCAAATTGTTAATTTGATGGGAGTTAGCGCTGATGGATAAGCAAAATGCAAATAAATTAAAGGTCACAAAAATTGCTTCGCAAAAAAGACCGGGAAGATATAATGTATACGTCAATGATCATTATGCTTTTCCTGTGAGTGAAGAAGTGATGATTCAGTTTGGGATCTTCAAGGGATCTGAGTTAAGCCAAGGTGAGATTGACAAAATTAAGGCGGCGGACGATGTTTCAAAGTTATATAATAAGGCTATTGATTTTATTTCGTATCAGACTCGTTCAAAAAAAGAGGTTAGAGATAAGTTAAAATCATATTCAGACAACCTTGAAGCAGTCGATGAAGCGGTTGAAAAACTAGAACAGATTAATCTACTTAATGATGAACATTATGCTGACACCTACGTCAAAGGAATTGTTGAACAACAGAATAAGGGTCCCATGGCTGTTTCAAGGTATTTAAAACAAAAGGGAATTGCAGATGAATACATAAATGAGGCAATTTCAGTTAATTATTCGAGCGAAATGACGCTTAAAAATGGTAAAAAGCAGGCCCAAAAAATCTTTGCTCATAATCAGCGATATCCCTTTAACAAACGGATGCAAAAAACTAAGACGGCTTTGTACCGAAAGGGATACTCATTTGATTATATTGATACAATCATTAGTGAATTAGACTTTCAAAGTGATGTCGATCATCAAAATGAGTTACTTGCTAAAGAGGGTAACAAGGCTTGGAATAAGTATAAGAAGTATAATGATATGAGTCGACGTCAGAAAGCCAAGCAGTTGTTATATCGAAAGGGCTTTGATCTTGATGATATTGATCAATTTTTGGACACAAAAGAAAATTAATTGGAGTGAATCAAATGAATAGATTTAAAAATTCGGCTTTATTTTTTTGGACGGTTGAGATTTTGATTGCAGTTGGAATCGTTTATTTATGTTCCAAAATTAGTTTTGTTTTTTCGCCGATTGTAATTTTTGTGTCAACGATCTTCGTTCCACTCTTGTTAGCGGGATTCTTGTATTACATGTTAAATCCGATCGTTAACCTCCTAATGAAAATAAAAATCACAAAAACAAAACACATTAATCGTACCTGGGCCACCGCCATCGTATTTTTGATTGTGATTGGGGTTATTGTTTACATGGCGTTTTCATTTGTACCACGGTTGATTACTCAGGTGGCTAACATGGTAGGGGCAGCGCCTGAATTTGCTAAACAAGGGCAGACATTACTAACTAAAATCACACGTTATGGATTTTTAAAAAAAGTGGACTGGCGTCCCATTGTTGACAAGATTCAGTCCTCATATTCATCGTATTTGAAAACAGTTTTGGCTAATTTGACGAATAGTGCGGGAACGATTATTTCGATGGCAACGAACGTGGTTATCACGGCAATTACTGTTCCTGTCATTCTGTTTTACATGTTAAAGGATGGAAACAAACTACTTCCAAGCATTGAAAAGTTAACTCCAGGACTTTCCAAACACCACAGGAAACAAACGGTAACGCTACTTAAAAAAATGAATCATACCCTCTCACGTTACATCGGTGGCCAAGTCATTGAGTGTCTGTTTGTTGGAACGTTTACCACTTTAGGATACTTTCTGATCGGCCAAAAGTATGCTCTTTTGCTCGGGGTCTTTGCTGGATTATGTAATATCATCCCGTACGTTGGTCCCTACATTGGAATTATTCCATCACTTTTTGTTGCTTTTTCAGATAATATTATGCAAGTTATCTGGGTAATTGTGGTAGTCATTATTGTTCAACAAATTGATGGAAACTTGGTGTACCCGAATGTGATTGGGAAATCATTAAAGATTCATCCACTAACTATTATTATCATTTTACTTGCAGCTGGCCACATTGCTGGGTTGTTTGGGATGATTCTAGCCATTCCAGTTTATGCGATTGCGAAGGTTGTGATTGAATATTGTTACAATATTTGGTTAGTTCAACATGACGATTCGAATTCCACTAATTCAGCAAAAACTAATTCATCTGAAAATGAGCCAAATTAAACTTTAGTTATGGATCGTGAATTTTATTGACGATAATGGAAGATATGCTAACATTTAATTGTTGATAAGTAGGAGTATTAATTATGGTCTTCTGACAGGAGATATTATGACGAAAGTAATTACGTATGGCACATTTGATCTGCTTCACAAGGGTCATGTGCGTTTATTAAAACGTGCTCGTGAATTAGGTGATTCATTGACGGTCGGTCTTTCGACGGATGAGTTTAATGCCGTAAAGGGGAAACGTGCTTATAATTCTTATGAGGATCGTAAGTACATTTTAGACGCTATCCGCTACGTTGACGAAGTAATTCCTGAAAAGGGATGGAACCAGAAGATTCAAGATATTAAAGATCATAAGATTGATATCTTTGTTATGGGTGACGATTGGAAGGGTAAGTTTGACTTTCTTAAAGAGTATTGTAAAGTAATTTATTTGCCGCGAACCCAAGGAATTTCAACGTCTAAGATCAAGTCTGATTTAGGCGTCACGAGCCAAAAGGATTGGAAAGATTAGTTTAAGTCCCAGGATTCTTCGTTTTATTTCTTAGAATGTTTTAGTTTAAGGGGAGCAAAATGAAACAAGCACTTTTTTTGGTAACTTCAGTTCATGGAGCTGAAAAGCCCCGATTTAAAGAACGATTGGAAAGAATGATCGATGACGGGAATTCAATTAAAGTTGTAATTTCCATTTTAAACTACGATCAATCACAGTATGTGGCCACTTTAATTAGAAAATCATCTGATTCTTTTCATCAGCAAGTGCAATTAGAAATCATCCAATTGTTTGACGTTTTTAGTAAACAACGTGGGATTTTTGATCAAAATCATGATTTAAATAACGATTTAACCCAATTTGACGTTCACGACAGAGTGGTTAAGGGTCAATCCGTTCAAGTCTACAGTGACCATAATGGGGTGGTTCGAGCTGAACGAAAGGAAATTTTGGCTGGGTCAGGTTTATTCAAAGTGATCTTTTATGACGGAGATAACGTTAGCAAAACGATTTATTATGACAATCATGATAAGGCTACTGCCGTTTTCAAACGGATTAATGATGAACATCAAGTAATTAAATTTTTAAATCAACGTGGTGACGTGGCATGTCGGGTGGATCAAAGTAACGGTGGAGCAGCTCAGATTTTTTATCTTAGTAAAACCTCGGTTGTTTCACCTCCAGAAACAAGTTTAAAGATTGCTAGACCAACTAGTGATTTAATCGATTATGATGTTAATCTTGGTAATTTGAAGTATTTGTCTAAAGGTTCAGATGCTCGATCATATGTCATTTCAGACTATGGCAATGCAAGCCGTTATAGTGATATTTCAGCATTTAACGTTGCTTTAGTTAATAAGTATGCTGAAGGTAAGGAGACTACCATTTTTATCGATTTGGATGATATGGTTAACTTTTCTAAATATCTTGGTCAAAACGTGATTTTCAACTATTAAGGAGAAATAATGCGAGCAATACTTTCTAACGTTATACCAAAACAAACAAAGTTGAAAATTGAATTTGAATTAATTAATCCTAGTTACGCTGATGAAGATGCAACTGTTACTTTGATTGAAAAAGAAAGCTTAGCTTCAATCACCGTTCCCATTCTTAAAGGGGACGTAAGTGGCAATGAAGCAGCAATTATAATTGATCCAAATAAATTTCATTTTGACTCCGTGGGACAGGATGAATTTGAATGGCAACTCTATTATTCGTGTGGTAATAGTGACCATCGAACCCTTATTCAAGTTGAAAGTGAATACGTGAGTGCCGTTCGGCGGATCGGGTTAAATGCTTATTATCAATATGAGATTGACCCGTCTGGCATGGCAGTCTTTTATGTCAGAACAAACCGATCTAAAAAGCAATTTGTGATGAACTCGGTTAATTTGCTTGGTGGCGGTAATTTACGATTAACGGGGTTTAACCACATTGACGGTAAAAAACTTGATCAGATGGCAATTGTAATTAAACAAGCAAGTGATCAAAGCAAACGACTTTATCCGATTACCGATTCACCTTTTCAAGGGATTTTTGCGATTACCATTCCGCTTAAAGAGCTAAAGGATGAAGATACATATCGTTTGTATATCAGGTATGACTATCATGGTAAGCATTTTCAGCAAAGATTGGTGATGGATGTTTCGCTTTCATCGTTTAAAACCGTTTCTCACTTAGGTGATAATCGTGAATTAGTATTAAAAGCGGGGAAGCAAGGTCAACTTCGTGTTATTAAAAGAAGACGGCCGTCTCCTACAAAAAGACTTACTAAGTTTTACGGAAAAGCTAAGCATTTGTGGAAATCGTTTAAAATCTTATTAAGTAAAGTTAATCGTTTGCGCTTACGAAAGTTGTTTAAACGGGGGCATACACCATTTGCTACTACGACGATCGTGTTTGAGAGCTTTGGTGGACGTCAGGTGAGTGATAGTCCTTATGCTATCTATCAGGTGTTTAAAAAATTACATCCTAAGATTAACTTTGTGTGGTCCATTCAAAAGTCACAAAAGCAATTTTGTAAGGATCATAACATTAACTATGTAATTAAAAATACGGGACGTTGGGTTCGTACCATGGGAAAGGCTAAGGTATGGATTAGCAATGCTAGATTTCCTGCCTGGGTCGTTAAACCAGACTATGTAACGTATGTTCAAACTTGGCATGGCACACCATTAAAGAAATTAGGGTTAGATATTGAACGAGTTTCAATGCCTGGTACGACAACCAATAAGTACCATGATAACTTTGTTAAAGAAGCTAATCGTTGGGATGCATTGATTTCACCAAATGATTTTTCAACCAAGGTCTTTAGAAGTGCCTTCGGGTATGAAAACAAGATTTTAAAGGTGGGATATCCAAGAAATGATGAATTGATTAACGGGAATAATCCTACTGAGATTAATAAGATTAAGGATCGATTGGGAATCCCACGGGACAAGAAAGTTGTCCTATATGCTCCTACTTACCGAGATAATCAGTTTGAGAGCAAGGGGAAATATACTTTTAAGCTACCGTTTAGTTTGGAAGAGTTCAAACAACACTTTGGAAGTGATACTGTCCTAATTCTACGGATGCACTACTTGATTTCGAATGCATTAGACGTTTCTGATTACAAAGGGTTCGTCTATGACCTATCGAACTATTCCAACATTTCTGATTTATATTTAATTTCAGATTTGCTGGTAACCGACTATTCCTCAGTCTTTTTTGACTACGCTTACCTTAAACGGCCAATTTTGTTCTATCCTTATGACTATCACGTGTATAAGAATGAGTTGCGTGGCTTTTACTTGAATTATGAACGAGATTTGCCTGGAAGGATCGTCTATGATTCTGATGAGTTAATGAAAGGAATCTCAACTGATTTAAAAGACGAAAACGTTGAAAACGATCCTAAATTTATGCAATTTTACAATCGCTTCTGTCGGATTAACGATGGACTTAGTTCGATTAAGACGATTGATTATGTGATGCAACAAATTCGTTAAAAATAATCCGGAGTTTTCCGGATTTTTTGTTTGTTTGATGGTATACAATTAATCTATAACAGAAAGGAAGTAAAGATGAAAAAAGCAGACCTAGAAAAAGAAGTCGATAAACGAAGAACGTTTGCCATTATTTCCCATCCTGATGCTGGGAAAACCACTATCACCGAACAGCTACTCCTCTTTGGTGGGATTGTTCGGGAAGCTGGAACCGTTAAGGCTAAAAAAAGTGGAAATTTTGCTAAGTCAGATTGGATGGAAATTGAACAGAAGCGTGGAATTTCAGTTACTAGTTCGGTTATGCAGTTCGATTATCAGGGAAAAAGGATTAACATTCTTGATACACCGGGACATGAAGATTTTTCAGAAGACACTTACCGGACTCTTATGGCAGTGGATTCTGCCGTGATGGTGATTGACGCCGCTAAGGGGATTGAACCGCAAACTAAAAAGTTATTTAAAATTTGTAAAATGCGTGGAATTCCAATTTTTACTTTCATGAATAAGCTTGATCGTGATAGCAAGGATCCCATGGAATTAATCGATCAATTGGAAGATGTACTGGGAATTGAGGCTTATCCGATGAACTGGCCCATTGGCTCTGGTCGAATTTTAAAGGGGCTGTATGACCGTTATGATCATCGAGTTGAACTTTATAAACCAGAAGCGGATGGTCAGAACTTTATTAAACTAGATGATGATGGCAATCTTATTGGAGATAACTCACTAGCAGACGATAGCATTTATCAAGATGCTAGAAGTGAAATGGATTTAATCTCTGAAGCTGGGAATCAATTTAGCAGAGAAAAAATTGCCAAGGGTGATCAAACACCAGTCTTCTTTGGCTCAGCGTTGGTTAACTTTGGGGTTAAAACTTTTTTAGACGCTTATTTGAAGCTCTCACCAGCTCCAGGTCCTCACAAAACTCTTCAAGGAAATGAAATTGAACCAACGGCACCAGAATTTTCTGGATTCGTGTTTAAGATTCAGGCTAATATGAATCCACGTCATCGTGATCGAATTGCCTTTGTACGAATTTGCTCTGGTGAATTTCAAAAGGGCATGGATGTTACCCTTGATCGTACCCAGAAGCCGATCCGTTTATCAAACGTTACTGAATTTATGGCTAATACGCGTGAAAACGTTCAAACAGCGGTTGCTGGAGATATTATTGGTCTTTATGATACTGGTAATTTTCAGATTGGCGACACCATTTATACTGGCAAAAAACCGATTGCGTTTGAAAAGCTGCCACAGTTCACTCCAGAACTATTTATGAGAGTTTCAGCCAAAAACGTTATGAAGCAGAAGTCGTTTCATAAGGGCATTCAACAATTAGTACAAGAGGGAGCCATTCAGCTCTACACTAATTACAGTACGGGACAGTATATCTTGGGAGCAGTTGGTCAGCTACAGTTTGAAGTATTTCAGTTTCGAATGAAAAATGAATATAACTCAGATGTTGTGATGGAACCAATGGGGCATAAAATTGCCCGGTGGATTGACCCTGACCAGCTGGACGAAAAGATGTCTTCGTCTAGAAATATTTTAGTACGGGATCAAAAGGGGGATCCGTTATTCCTTTTTGAAAATGAGTTTGCAGAACGCTGGTTTAAAGATAAATATCCTGATGTCAAGTTAACTGCCAAGCTTTAGGATTGAATTGACGTAATATTCGATATAAACTAGTTTTTGTGAAAGGTGGATATGAATTATGAAAAAGTTAAGTGCTTGTACCAGTGTGATGGTTGGTAAAGACGCTAGTGTTGATGGGTCAACGATGATTTCTAGAAATGATGATACCTTTTTACCATTAACTCCTCAACGTTTTTATGTTCAACCTGCATATCATGACGAGGACAAAGTTTGGAAATCCAACCAAAATGGTTTTACTGCCCCAATGCCAAAATCTGGTTACCGAATTTTGATGACACCGAACGCTGACGTTAAAAAAGAAGGCGTTTATGCTGAAAGTGGATTTAATGAAAAGAATGTTGCAATGAGTGCCACTGAAAGTGTTTATGGAAACGAGCATGCTTTAGCTCATGATCCGCTTGTTCAGCATGGGCTAGCCGAAGATTCTTTACAATCGATGGTTCTTCCTTACATTGATTCTGCAAGGGATGGAGTTACTTATCTAGGAAATTTAATCAAAAAGTATGGTTCACCAGAGGGAAATGGGGTCCTTTTTAGTGACAAGAACGAAGTCTGGTACATGGAGATCGTTACTGGTCACCACTGGGTCGCACAGCGAATTCCTGACGATTGTTATGCGGTCGTAGCAAACGAAGTTGCAATTCAACAGGTTGATTTTGATGATCCAGAGAACTTTATGTATTCCGATGGGTTACAAGAGTTTGTTGAAAAGTACCAGTTAAATCCTGATAAAGAGGGATTTAACTTTCGACATATCTTTGGAACTCATAATGAATTTGATCACCATTACAACACACCTCGAGTTTGGTATGGTCAAAGGGTGCTGAATCCCGAGATTGAGCAGGAGCCAACCTCAAATGATCTCCCGTTTATTAGAAAAGCAAGCCGTAAAATTGAAGTTAGTGACGTTCAGTTTATTTTGAGTTCTCATTATAACGAGACCAAATATGATCCATTGGCTAAAGATCCAAAAGAATCGAATACTCAGTTTAGACCAATTTCAATGAATCGAACCCAAAATTCACATGTTCTGCAAATTAGAAATGATGTAAGTGATAAATGTTCGGCAATTATGTGGTTAAATTTTGGAATTCCCGCCTTTAGTCCATATGTTCCTTTTTTTGCTAACGTTGACGAGACTGATCCAAGTTATGAGGTTACCCCTCGCACGATGGATGATAAAAGCGCATACTGGATGTATCGTAAACTATCGATGATCGTTGAATCTCATTACAGTAATTTTATTCAACAGGATCGTGATTTTAAGAAACATGCTAACGAGTTATTTTTAGGGCATATATCAGATACGATGGGTCAAGCTGCTAATATGAATGATCAGGACGCATCTGAATTTTTGAAAGATCAGAATCAGCAATTGGTCAAAGAAATGAGGAGTCGAACCTATCAATTTATGCATGAATTGATGGAAAAGGGTCTTACACTCTCTAAATTGACGTATAACATGGATAAAAATTTGTAAAAAATCCCACTCAATAAGAGTGGGATTTTTTTAGGTTAGACGTTTGTCATTGTTATGGGTACGAATCGTGGATCGCTTTTTGATCCATTGTGATCCGCCAAGATTTAACCAATCATCTTGATTAGTTCGAATTTCTGTAAAGACACGCCAAGTTGATCCAGCTGGTAAAATTTGATCGTATCTTTGCTTTCGCACCGGTGAATCATAAACGGAAGTGGGGATTTTCATTTTGACTAAATAATTGACTGACTGAACCACTTTCCAGTTAGAACGTCGGTAATATAAGATGATATTTTTGGTTTTATTTGTGAATTGACCGGTTAAGTCACCAACCGACAGGTGAAGCTGGTAGTTAGGAATCACAGGAGCCTTTAGTGTAAACTGCTGGTTTAATGGACCATTCACGATTTTGGGAGGGAGAAGCAAGCGAAATGAATCAAAATCAAAGCAGTAAACGCTAACTGGTTGGCCTAACTTAGGGATGTAATGAAACTTGATTAGTTGCTTTTTTGCTTGCATTTTTTTAGTCATTCCATCAACACTAACTAATATGTAGTTTTTTATTTTGGGAACGATGAAATTAATTGGATCGCCAACTGAACCACTAATGATTTCAGTTGATTTTAATTGATTCCCGTTTTGATCGACAAATTCCATAAAAACTGTACTTGGGGTTCTGATAACCTCTTTTTTAGGAGTTGATTGATGATTTTCGGCAGGTAATGGGGTGGTGGTATGAATTGATTTTGGTTTGTTTAAAGAAATTTCGGATGGATCTATGGAGGTTGTCGCCTTTTTAACGTTGTTTTGTCTGATTGGTCTTTTCATCCGATGTTTTGAATGCTTGTAGTTATGATTATTTTTTGAAAAGATTTTTTTCATCCAATTAAACATAATTTTCCTCCAAAGATAGTTTATATTGATTTTACCATTTCTGGAAATAAAAAAAGACCTAGATTAGAATTCTAATCTAAGTCTCTTTCACTACTTAGTACTAATAACGATATTGTTGTTCTTGTCTGTATCAGCAACAAGATTGTTAGTTTCTGGATGATTCAAGAAGTAGTCGGCCGTTTGGTCTTCTAACTGTTCTTGAATTACTCGTCGAAGCGGACGGGCACCCATTGACGGATTGTAACCGAGTTCGACAATTTTTGCTTTGGCCGATTTGGAAACATCAATGTGAACGTTTCTTGACGCTAACATGTTATTCATATCTTTAATCATCAGATCGACAATTTGATTTAAGTTATCCTTAGAAAGCTGGTTGAATTCGACGATGTCATCAAAACGATTGAGAAATTCAGGTTTGAAATAAAGTCCTAATTTATCCATCACAGAATGAGTTTTACCAGTTGCTTCTGGTGTAAACCCAACGCTTGCTTCGGCATCGCTTCCGGCGTTACTAGTCATAATGATGACAGTGTCCTTAAAGGAAACCGTTCGACCTTGTGAGTCAGTCAAACGACCGTCATCTAAGATTTGTAAGAATGTGTGAAGAACGTCTGGATGAGCTTTTTCAACTTCATCTAACAGAATCAAGCTGTAAGGATTACGACGGACTTTTTCGGTTAATTGGCCAGCTTCATCGTATCCAACGTAGCCAGGCGGTGAACCAATCAATTTAGCAACTGATTGTGGTTCACGATACTCTGACATGTCAAATCGAATCATTGAATCTTCGGATCCAAATAATTCTTTGGCAAGTTGTTTAGCCATCTCAGTCTTACCAATCCCAGTGGATCCAACGAATAGGAATGAACCAATCGGACGACCGCTACCATTAAAACCAATTCGATTTCGTTTAATGGCTTTAGCAACAGAATCAACAGCCTTGTCCTGTCCGATCACATGTTGCTTTAAATTTGGAGCTAAGTCCTTTAATTGTTGTTGTTCTTTGGTTTGTAGTTCTCCAACTGGGATATTGGTCATTTCTTCAACAACTTGTTGCATGTCCTTTTCAGTAACGGTGTTGTGTTTCTCACTTGTAGCACCCTTATCCTTATTTTGATGAAGTCGTTTGATCTTATCACGGTAGTAAGCGGCTTGTTCGTAGTCTTCTTTATCTAAAGCCGTCTTCTTTTCGTTTTCAGCACTGTCAATCTCTTTGTCAATTGTTTTTGGATCAACAATGTTTAAAGTTAAATTCTTTCTGGAACCAGTTTCATCAAGTAAATCAATTGCCTTGTCCGGAAGGTAACGATCACTGATATAACGATCGGAAAGGGTAGCTGCCGCTTTCACTGCTTGATCGGTATACTTGACTAGATGATAGTTTTCATAACGATTTTGTAGACCCTTTAGAATCTTGATGGACTGATCAACCGTTGGTTCTTTGACCATGATTGGTTGAAGTCGTCTTGAAAGAGCAGAGTCTTTTTCAATGTCACGGTATTCTTTTAGGGTGGTTGCTCCAATTAATTGAAAGTCCCCACGAGCAAGAGCGGGTTTTAAGACGTTACCTGCGTCCATGCCACCTTCAGCATTACCTGCACCCATGATTTCATGAATTTCATCAATGAATAAGATGATGTTACGGTTTGACTGAACCTCTTTAATTAATTGTTGCATTCGTTTTTCAAATTGACCACGAATACCTGTGCCTTGAACCATTGAAACCATGTCTAATTGAATTACCTGTTTGTTTTGAAGTTTTTCTGGAACAGTACCATCAGCAATTTTTTGAGCGAGACCCTCAACGATTGCTGTTTTTCCAACTCCGGCTTCACCAATCAAGACTGGGTTATTCTTGCCTCTACGATTTAAAACTTCGATTGCTCGAGCCGTTTCTTTATCACGACCGATTACTGGGTCAAGTTTTCCGGCTTTAGCTTTTTTAGTTAAATCAGTTCCGTAAGTTGAAAGAATTGATTTTGAACCATTTCGGCCGTTGCCGCGTCCACTTTGTGGTGGAACTTGATAATCATTGACTTGGCCATTTTGCATGGCACGAAGAAAGTCATCTAGACTACCAAATCCGTATGAACCTTGTCCTTCCATAGTTTAAGCCTCCTTTTGCTTAACTAAATTGTCAGACGAAAGTCTGACCTTTATTGACCATTCATGAATATTATACGCACTAATAACATTCAATCAAGTATTTTGACTGATCTAGAAATTATTTTAATGTGGTAACATTGAAACCGATTAGGAGGCAATAATTATGGATAAAAACGAAAATGACTTTACCGGACTCTTAAACCAATTAAAGGATGGAAAAATCAAATATTTGACGGTTGAACCAAAGGATTTTCCGAAATTTCAGCAGGCTTTTATGAGCTTTCCAACACGGAAAAGAATCGTAGGGAAAGCCAGCGAAAAGGGCATTTTAACCTATCATTATTCGTCTGAAAATTAGCGTCATAACAATTATGTAAGCGATTTATGATAATTACTTGTTTTTTAGATGATAAATTGATATTCTTAAACTGTAAATAGAGTTAAATAAACGATTAAAGGAGTGCGTTCATTATGGAGAAACGTCAATTCAAAATCACGGCAGAAACTGGCATTCATGCTCGTCCAGCAACTTTGTTAGTTCAGACCGCTAGCAAATTTGATTCAAATATTAGTCTTGAATATGGTGATAAATCTGTAAACTTAAAATCAATCATGGGTGTTATGTCATTAGGAGTTGGCCAAGGTGCTGATATTACTATTTCAGCCGATGGTGACGATGCTAAAGAAGCCCTTGATGCAATTGCTAAAACCATGAAAGATGAAGGATTGATCGACTAATATGACTACCTTTAAGGGTATTGGTGTTAGTGATGGGATCGCATTTGGAAAAGCTTATTGCTTAACTAAACCAGATTTAACTTTTAATAAAGAAGCCTTTTTGGGTATAGACGAAGAAAAAGCACGCCTTAAAAAAACGTTTCAAGATACCAAAACTACTATTATAAAAATCAAACAAAGTAATAGAGTTGAAATGGCTAAAAAATATCTTGATATTTTAGATTTTTATTTAGAAGTTTTATCTGATCCAGAGTTGATTAATGAGGTTAAAAGAGTCATAACAGAAGAAAAAAAGAATGCTGCATTTGCATTGAATCGTGTATTCAATCAATATGCAGCTATTTTTTTGAATATGAATGATCCGTATTTAAGGGAACGGGTTCATGATATTGAAGATATCAGAGACCAGCTTTTGGGACGTCTACTTGGCGTCGATACTCCCGATCTATCACTTATTAACCAGCCAGTTATTATTGTTGCTAATTCCATTTCTCCAACTCAGATTGCACAAGTTCAAAAGAAAAATATTAAAGGGATTGTTACAGCTGTTGGAACCAAGAATTCTCATGCAGCCATTATATCTAGAAGTATGGACGTTCCAGCTGTACTAGGATTGCAGGACAGCCTAAATCATTTAAAAAATGATGAGCAATTGATTGTTGACGGAAGTAATGGAAACGTTATTGAAAGTCCCAATTCAGATGAAATCGATAAATTCCAGACAAAGCTTGAAAAATTTAGAAAACAAAAAAGGTCATGGGAAAAGTTCAAGGGCCAATCGACCAAGACATTAGATGAGCACCCTCTGCTATTGGGGGCTAATGTTAGTAACGAAAATGAAGTTGATAATGCTTTAGAAGTTGGGGCTGATTCAATTGGATTATTTCGTACCGAATACATTTACATGGATTCTGACCATCTCCCGAGCGAAGACGAACAATTTTTGATATACAAAAACATTGTTTCAAAAGTAAAAGGAAAGCAGTTAACTTTTAGGACAATGGATGTTGGTGGAGATAAACTAGTTAATTATTTGCCTAATATTTCCCATAATGAGACGAATCCCTTTCTTGGCTATCGTGCCATTCGTTATAGTTTAGGTGAAAGCAAGGTTTTTCGCACTCAAATCAGGGCACTCCTTAGATCTTCAGCTTATGGACCAATTCGGATCATGTTTCCTATGATATCAACGGTCTCAGAGCTGGATCAGGTTCTTTCGATTTACACTGAAGAACGCCAGAATTTGATTGATAGAGGAGTTAAACTTGGAGATGTTCAATTAGGAACGATGATTGAAGTTCCAGCGGCAGCAATTATGATTGATAAGATCATTTCAAGAGTAGATTTTGTAAGTATTGGCACTAATGATCTAGTTCAGTACACGGTTGCTGTTGATCGTTTAAATGAGCGTGTCTCCTATTTGTACCAAGCTTGTGATCCAGCCGTGCTTCGTTTAATTGAAAGGGTCGTTAGGATCGTTCATAACGCTTCTAAGACCGTGGGTGTTTGTGGTGAGGTTGCGTGTGATCCACAGGTGATTCCTTTTTTGATTGGGTTAGGAGTGGATGAATTATCAGCCACTCCAACTCAAATTTTAAAAACTAAAGCATATATTAGTAAAATTAATTCGAAATCAGCAAGTAAGTTAGCTGATAGTGTCGTTAAAAATGCAGATACCACTGGTGACGTTAATAAGATGATTGATGACTTTATCTCTAAGATGCCAGAGTAGATGGTTTACTTAGGTTTGAGTAGTTAGGCACAAAGTTGCAAACCATGCGGGAAACCCATATAATTACATTTGTTTAACGTTAAAGAGAGAGGGGAAAACAACGTGAATATTGGTTTGTTTACAGATACTTATTTTCCACAAGTTAGCGGAGTTGCTACGTCAATCAAAACGTTAAAAGATGAGTTAGAAAGGCGTGGAAATCATGTCTATATTTTTACTACAACTGATCCTAACGTTGAAAAAAATGATGACGATGAAAAAGACATTTACCGTTTTTCAAGTGTTCCCTTTATTTCTTTTACCGAAAGAAGAATCGCCGTCAGAGGAATATTTCAGGCTTATCAAATTGCTAAGCAATTAAAATTAGATATCGTTCATACCCAAACTGAATTTTCACTTGGAATTATCGGGAAGTTCGTTGCTAAAAATTTGAATATTCCTTGTATTCACACTTATCACACGATGTATGAAGATTATTTGCACTATGTTGCCAACGGCAAATTATTAAAACCAGTACACGTAAAAGAAATGATGTTAGCTTTTTGTCATCACATGGACGGTGTGGTGGCACCAAGTAAGCGTGTCTTGGACAAGCTTACTGATTATGGGGTTAAGAGTCCCATTCGAATTATTCCAACCGGGATTGACGTTAAGCATTATGAAGAAAATGACCATGTTGATATTAGAAAAAAATTAGGCATTAGGGATGAGACCCCATTGATGGTTTCCGTTAGTCGAGTTGCGTATGAAAAAAACATCTCCGAAATGATCGATGCACTACCTAAAATTTTGGATCAAGTTCCAAATGCTATGCTTGTGATTGTGGGTGAAGGACCTGCCGAAGATGATTTAATGAAGCAAGTGTCTGACATGAAACTTAACGACCATGTTATTTTCACCGGAGAAATTAATAATAATCATGTCAATGATTATTATCGAATGGCAGATGTTTTTGTTTCTACGTCTAATTCTGAGTCTCAGGGGTTAACGTACATTGAAGCAGTTGCTGCTGGCACCAAAGTTGTCGTTGCAAGAAGTCCGTACACCGATGACTTAATTGATGATAAATCAATTGGAATGACGTTTGAGTCAGAAGAAAGGTTTGTTTCTGAAACGGTGGATTATTTGCAACACCGAGGTGAATACCCCGATTCCGAAAATGTCCGTGAAGAGAAATTACACGAAATTTCAGCTGAGTATTTTGTGGATCAGATGTTGAGCTTTTATGATGATACAATCAAAGAGTTTGATCGAACTAAAGCTAAGCAAACTAACACATCTGACTGAGGAGTTTTGTTGATGTTAAAGATCGATATGTTTTCAACTGCTGACAAAGTAAAAGGTCAAGGAGTTGGTAGTGCATACATTGAGTTAATTAAGATGTTAAAGAAACATTTTCCAAACGAGTTTGACATTGAGATTAATAAATTTAATCAAGCGAACATTAGTCATTATCACACCATTAATCCAACGTTTTATTTGTCTACATTTTCAAAAAAAATGGGACGAAAGATTGGATACGTTCATTTTTTGCCGGAAACGCTTGAGGGGAGTTTAAAAATTCCTACTCCATTTCGACAAATTTTTTATAAGTATGTAATTGCCTTTTATAAACGGATGGATCATATTGTCGTTGTAAATCCAACTTTTATACCTAAACTTGAAAAATATGGGATTGATAAAAAGAAAATTACATATATTCCAAATTTTGTAAGTAAAAAAGAATTTTATCCGGTTTCAAAGAGCCAGAAAGAAGCTCTTAGAAGTAGTTATGGTTATCAAACAAAACGGTTTACGGTGCTCGGAACCGGTCAAGTTCAGACCAGAAAGGGCGTTCTTGATTTTGGTAAATTAGCAATGCAAAATCCAAACGTTCAATTTGTTTGGGCAGGAGGATTTTCATTTGGAAAAATGACAGCTGGATATTCTGAGTTGAAAGAATTGGTTGATAATCCACCTCAAAACCTGAGTTTTCCCGGAATCGTTGATCGTAAAGAATTAGTAAATTATTATAATATGGCTGATTTATTTCTTTTACCGTCGTATAATGAGTTATTCCCGATGTCTGTTTTAGAGGCATTCTCGTGTGGAATTCCTGTTATGTTGCGGGATTTATCCCTTTATAAAAAAATTATTGACGGGTATTACATTTCAGCAAATAATGAGGCTGAAATGGATAAAAAACTTAAGATGTTGTTAAATGATCCTAAGCTTCTGAAAGCATATGCTGAAAAATCACTTAAAGCATCTGATTATTATTCCGAGGATCATCTAGCCAAGATTTGGCATGATTTTTATTTTGACCAGGCGAAAAAGGGGTAATTGAATGTCCAGGAGAAATAAAGTCTCACTACTTATCATGATTGCCCTTGGATTACTTATTTCATGGTATGCAGCTAGAGACATTAAGTTTAGCGTTCTTATAAGAGATATTGTTGAGATTAATCCATGGTGGTTATTAGTTGCTTTAGGGTGCATTTTGCTTTATTTTGCTCTTGAATCCGTGATTACTTACATGTTAGTTCGAAATAGTGATCCTAATTTTACTTTTCGGGATGCAATCCGGGTACCCTTAGTGGAGCAACTTTTTAATGGGATCACTCCGTTTTCATCTGGTGGTCAACCGGCTCAACTATTTGTTTTAATTCAATCGGGAGTTGATGGTGGTCGGGCTAGTTCTGCACTACTTATGAAGTTTGTTGTTTACCAAGCCATGATAGTAATTAATTTTTTTATTGCGTTAATAATCGGTTTTAACTACGTTATTGATAAAATGCACGCTCTGGCATGGTTTGTTGTGTTCGGATTTGGAATTCACATGTTTGTGATCGTCTCACTACTTATGATCATGTATTGGCATTCATTTACTAAAAAATTTGTTAATATTTGTATCAAACCAGTGAAATGGTTTGTAAAAGATGCTACATTTTATAAGTTAGTAAATACATTAAATAAGAAGATTGATAACTTTTATAAAGAGAGTGTGAGAATT
The DNA here is from genome assembly GCF_059901005.1 of Fructilactobacillus sp. X7R9C1. Classification (NCBI taxonomy): domain Bacteria; kingdom Bacillati; phylum Bacillota; class Bacilli; order Lactobacillales; family Lactobacillaceae; genus Fructilactobacillus; species Fructilactobacillus sp. X7R9C1. Next base: position 190,470 of record NZ_JBWXVG010000003.1, read on the forward strand.
GGTCACCAAGGGAAGTTGATGGCTAAAATATTCATAATCACTTTTTTTCAGTTGCTTTTTTATTACTTAATTCCCTACTTTATTATGCTTTCGTTAGGTTATACCAATGCTAATGTGGTAATGGTAACCAGTCTCCACATTTTGATTGTGATGATTATCTCGATTTTTCCCATTCCTGGAGGAGCAGGTGGAGCTGAGTATAGCTTTGAGATGATTTTTAGAAGTTATATTACTAATGGAAGTAAGCTAGTACTTGCGATGATCCTGTGGCGGATTCTTACGTATTACTTAGGTTTGATTTTGGGAGCCTTTGCCCTCGTGATGAAGCCAAGTAAAAAGGCACAAAAGAATAGGAAAATACTAAAAAGCGAAAGTCATAAGAGTTTTGGAGGAAACTAGAATGTCTCGAATATTAAAAAGCATTCGTAATTTTTTTAATACTACTATCGGTTTCTTCGTGCTGGTAGTCGTTTTATATTGGATAACTACTTTGGTTGTTTATAATGTCGACTTTAGTTTGGGTGTTAAGGGTGGCATGCAAACCTTTTTGATGATTGTTAATCCAATTCCATCAGGACTGCTCTTGTTTGGGATTGCTTTATACTTTCGCGGCAAGCTTTCTTATTGGCTGATGCTGATAATTGATTTTCTACAGTCGACTTGGATGTTTGCTAATGTTTTATATTATCGAGAATTCTCTGACTTCTTGTCAATTGGTATTATTAAAGGAACCGGAGACGTCCAAAATAATTTGGGCAAGAGTATGATGGAAATTCTTCATCCAACGGATTTTTTGATTTATTTGGATGTTGTGGTTTTAATCTTACTATTAGTCTTCAGGATTATTAAAATCGATTACCGTCCCTTTAAGTATCGCTATGCCATTGGAATTACTTTACTTTCGATTTTGCTTATGGGGGGAGAATATTCTCTTGCTAATTCGGATCGGAGTGGCCTTTTAACTCGGACGTTTGATAATAATTATATCGTTAAGTATTTAGGCTTAAATGAATACGCTGCTTTTAATGCATATCAAACTCACCAAGAGAGTTCTACGCGAGCAAAGGCGAAAGCTTCAGATTTGAATAGTGTCAAGAAATTTATTAATCAACATCAGACGTATCCAAGCGTTAAATATTTTGGGAAAGAAAAGGGTAAAAACGTTTTTATTATTCATTTGGAGAGTTTTCAACAGTTCTTAATCAACTATAAAGTTGATGGACAGGAAGTTACTCCGAATATTAATAAGTTTTATAGTGATAAGCATACGATTTCGTTTGATAACTTTTACCATCAAGTTGCTCAAGGTAAGACTTCAGATGCTGAAATGATGCTTGAAAATTCATTGTATGGATTGCCCCAGGGATCTGCGATGGTTACTTATGGTTCGCAGAATACTTTCCAGGCGGCTCCAGCAATTTTAGACCAAAAGGGTTATTCGACGGCTGTCTTTCATGGAGATGTTCCGAGCTTTTGGAATAGAGATAATACTTATAAGTCTTGGGGATATCAGTACTTCTTCGATAGCAACTACTATAAGAAGAAACCTTCGTATAATGTTGGATATGGAATGAAAGATAAGATTATGTTTAAAGATTCAGTTCCTTATCTTGAAAAGCTACCACAGCCGTTTTATGCCAAAATTATCACTTTGACTAATCATTATCCTTATGAATTAGATAAACAAAATGTTTCTTTTCCTGCTCTTAAAACGGGGGATAGTACCGTTGATCCTTATGTCCAAACGGCTCATTATTTAGATCAATCTTTTGGTGAGTTTGAAGCATATCTAAAAGCAACGGGATTAATGAAGAATAGTGTCATTGTTTTATACGGTGACCATTATGGGATTTCTAATAATCATCGTCCTGCAATTGCTAAGATGTTAGGTAAAAAGTCGGTTAATAACTATGATTTGGCTAACTTTCAGAAGGTGCCATTTATGATCCATGCTGATAATTTGGATGGGCACGTTGATCATACTTATGGTGGAGAAATCGATGTCTTACCAACGCTGCTTCATTTATTGGGGATTAAGAATGATGATATGATCCAGTTCGGACATGATTTGTTGGGGAATAATCCTAACCAAATTGTTCCATTTAGGGATGGAGATTTCGTAACTCCTAAATACACTAAGGTTGGTGGAACAATCTATGATTCTAAGACTGGTCAAGTTATTAAACCAGATAAGCAACAACAGCAGGAAGTTGATGGAATTCAGAACTATGTAACTAGTGATTTGTCTCTTTCTGATAGAGTTATCTATGGTGATTTACTTCGTTTCTATCATCCTAAAGGATTTAAGCCTGTGGATCGAAAAGACTATAATTATAAGCCAAAGAATGCAATGGAACAGTTGGATAAGGCTGATAAAGAACGTAAAACTGATCTAATTGATCAGAATGGTGGTAAGTCCACGGTTCCGATGTATCATACTGATGCTCCTGAACTAAAATAATTAGAAAAAGCATTTAGATAAAGATCTAAGTGCTTTTTTTGTAAAAAAGTCTTGACGTAATTTTGTTTCCTTGGTATAGTAGTTCTTGTCGTTAAGTGCGCCAAAACAATTTGGTTAAAATTAGTCAAACTTTTCTATTGACAATAAATTAACCACATGGTATATTATTACATGCGGCGTTGAGGTACAATGAGACGACGTTGCGTCAGAGTAGATCTTTGAAAACTGAACAAGATTTTGATTACAAGTGTAAGGTAGTTTTAAGTTGTAGAACTTAAAATTAAACATTTGCGAAGTCAATTCGCTTTTTAATTCTTTTGAAAAAGAATAACAAC